>JAZQIE010000094.1:0-10700 GCA_045540975.1 Eubacteriales bacterium | reverse complement strand
CATCCCCAAGGTCGGCGGCAGAATCATGAGCCTTGCCGAGCCGGAGAAGAAAATGTCCAAGTCCGACCCCAACCCGAACGCGCTTATCCTCATGCTTGATGAGCCGGATGTCATCATGCGCAAATTCAAGCGCGCGGTGACCGACAGTGAGGCGCAGGTGGTCTATCGCGAAGGCAAGCACGGTATCAATAACCTGATGACCATCTATTCCATCGCGACCGGAAAATCCTTCCCCGAAATCGAGGCGGAATTCGAAGGCAAGGGCTATGGCGAGTTCAAACCCGCGGTCGGTGAAGCGGTGGTCGAGCTGCTTCGTCCCATCCGTGAAAAAACCAATGAACTCTTGAAAGAAAAAGACTACCTCATGAGTGTCTGCACCGAAAACGCGGAGCGCGCCGCGGCACTCGCTGAGCGTACCATGAAAAAGGTCCGTAAAAAAGTCGGGTTTTTCCTGCGATAAAAAGAGGTTTTTGAAATGACCGAGATTTATATCAAAATTGCGTTGTGGGCGATTGCCGCATTCGCGCTTGCGGGTGTCATTGCATTTGCCGCAACTCCCATTGTCAAATCTCTCGCGCACAAAGTCGGCGCGATTGACGTCCCGAAAGATGAACGCCGTATGCACACCACCCCAATCCCACGCATGGGCGGTCTTGCAATCTTCCTCGGGTTCTTGCTCTCGGTGTTGATTTTTGTTCCCATTGACCGCCAAATGCAGGGCATTCTGCTTGGCGCGGTCATCATCGTAATCCTTGGCATTGTGGACGATATCATGCCGCTTCCCGCACTCTTAAAACTTGTGGTGCAAATCATCGCCGCCCTTGTAGTGGTGTGGCACGGCACAGTCATCGAAGCAATCACCAACCCCAACCTGCTCAGCGCCGCACCGCATCTGCATCTCGGAGTATGGTCGATTCCGGTTACCGTGATTTGGATCGTTGCAATCACAAATGCGGTCAACTTGATTGACGGTCTGGACGGTCTTGCGGTGGGTGTTTCCTCCATCGCGTCCATCTCGCTTCTCGTCATCGCAATCATCGTATCCGAGCGCAATGTCGCCATCATCATGGCGGCGCTCGCAGGTGCATGCATCGGCTTCCTGCCGTATAACATGAATCCTGCCAAAATCTTCATGGGGGACACAGGCTCCACCTTCCTTGGTTTTATCCTTGCTTCCATGTCGATTTCGGGGCTCTTCAAATTCTATGCGGTGGTATCCTTTGCGGTCCCGTTCCTCATTTTGGGTCTTCCGCTGTTCGATACCATGGTCGCAATCGGCCGCCGTCTCATCCATGGCAAAAACCCCATGGCTCCAGACCGCGGTCACGTCCATCACAAGCTCATTGATATGGGCTTCAATCAAAAGCAGTCTGTCGCGATTCTGTATATGATGAGCGGTCTTTTGGGCCTCAGCGCGGTGGTGCTCACCTCGAGCGGTGAAATCCGTGCCATCATGCTGCTGCTTGCGGTCATGCTCGCATTTGCAATCGGGCATAAGCTCTTCAAAGAACTCAGTCGTGATAATAACAATAACGACGATAAAGAATAAAAAAAGACCGTGTCAGGCAGTTTGCCCGACACGGTTTTCTCTATCTTTAAATGCGGTAAAAAAGACAGGTCTCCGACTTAGCTCGCACCCAAATGGGTCGGCTATAAGGGGGGCAAAATGCCCCTGCCGGTCAACCTATCACAAGTATCTTACTACAGGGCGAATCAAAAGTCAAGGGAAACAGTTCTGTCAAAGGAGTAGTATCAATGAAAAAGAGCCGAGAAGTTTCTTGCAAAAGCAGGGATACAATCTCCCCGGTTGCAAGAATTTCTCGACTCTATGACAGAAATCATACCACAAGAGGAAGAGTGCGTCAATAGGAAAATAGTCCCTAGAATAACACCACGCACGGTGTATGTTGTTGCAAGTCTCAATAAAAGAAAAGAAGCAGGATCGTGGCGCACAACAGCACCATCGTTTCCAATAATACCCCATGCACGTTACCTGCTTCTGTACCTAGTTTAGCAGAAATATTTCAAAAAGTCAAGTTTGGAAGACCGGCACAACGCAATTAAGAGAAAAACACGGTCGAACGATTTGTTCGACCGTGTATCTTTTTTGTTATCTCATGAGACCGATGCAATCGAAGAACGGCTTTTTCGCGATGGTCTGCTTGTCCGCCTTGAATTCATCATGCGCCAAGGTAATGACCGAGAAATCCGCTTTTTCGACCGCTTCCGCAAGCGTGTAATTCGGGATGCCCTCGATGGCATCGGCCGAAGCGTTCGGCTCACAGCAGATGACCTTGTGACCCAGCTTCTCAAACTCGTGCGCCATGGTGATGGACGGGCTTTCGCGCAGGTCATCGACATTCGGCTTATAAGCCATACCGAGCACCGCGACGGTTGCGTTCGGAGCAAGCTCGTGCACCTTTTTTGCAACGTAGAACGGCTTGAAATCGTTTTCCTGACGTGCCGCCAAAATCAGCGGAGTGGTGTCTTCAAACTGCTCATGGATGAACCACGGGTCAACCGCGATACAATGACCGCCGACACCTGCACCCGGGGTGAGGATGTTGACACGCGGATGGCAGTTTGCAAGCTCAATCAGTTCAAATACATCCACACCGAGCGGATCGCAAATCATGGAAAGCTCATTTGCAAACGCGATGTTGATGTCGCGGAAGGTGTTTTCACAAAGTTTGCACATCTCAGCGGTGACATCGTTGGTCACATGGAGCTTGCCGCCCTGCACAACCTTGGAGTAAATCTCAACCACAAGGTCTGCCGCTTCGGGAGAGGATGCACCGATGATGCGGTCGTTCTCACGAAGCTCGCGGAGCATTTGACCCGGGATGATGCGCTCGGGGCAATGTGCGGTGTAGAATTCGCTGCGGGAAAGTCCGCTGGATTCTTCCAAAACCTTTGCCATGCGCTCGGTTGTGCGCGGCGGAACGGTGGATTCCAGAATCACCAGTGCGCCCGGCTTCATTGCACGGCCGACGGTTGCCGCCGCGGAGTCAACATACTTGAGGTCTGCACGGCGCTTGCCGTTTTCCACCGAGAACGGGGTGGGAACACAGATGATATAAGCATCACTGCTCGGGCAGGTATCCGAGAAGGTGAGACGGCCCGATGCGATGGTTTCGGTGAGTGCTTCCTGGAGACCCGGCTCGACAATGTGCAGTTTTCCTGCACGGAGAGAATCAAGGACCGCGGTATTGACGTCAAAACCGCAGACGTCAAAGCCTCCGCGTGCGAGGGTAATCGCGGTGGGGAGACCGGTATAACCCATACCGACAACTGTGATCGTTTTCATAAGAGTGTTCCTCCTAACTTAAAGAGCGGCGGATTTGAGCGCATCCACCATATCCAAACGTTCCCACGGGAGATCGAGATCCGAGCGGCCGAAGTGACCGTATGCCGCAACCTGACGGTAGAGCGGACGGCGCAAATCGAAGTAGGAAATGATCTTGGAGGGACGCATATCAAACTTTTCACGGATGAGATTTGCAAGTGCTTCGTCCGAAATCACACCGGTACCGCGTGTGTCAACAAAGACCGAGACCGGATGTGCCACGCCGATTGCATATGCAAGCTGTACCTCACAGCGGCGAGCAAGACCCGCGCCGACAATGTTCTTTGCGATATAACGCGCCATGTAAGCTGCGGAACGGTCCACCTTGGTCGGGTCCTTGCCCGAGAACGCGCCGCCGCCGTGACTTGCATAGCCGCCGTATGTATCAACAATGATTTTGCGGCCGGTGAGACCCGAATCGCCCTGCGGACCGCCAATGACAAAACGTCCGGTCGGGTTAATGAAAATCTTGGTATCCGCATCCATGTACTCTTCCGGCATGATGGGTTTGATAACGGTTTCAACCAGAGCCTCACGCAGAGCGGAGAGGGAAACCGAATCCTTATGCTGAGCCGAGAGAACAACCGTATCGCAGCGCGCAATGCTGCCATCCTCGTTGTAGGAGAAGGTGACCTGACTCTTGCCGTCCGGGAAGAGGAAATCCACTTCGCCGCTTTTGCGGACCTCCGCAAGACGGCGGGAGAGACGGTGCGCATAAGTGATCGGAGCCGGCATCAAGGTGTCGGTCTCATCACATGCAAAGCCGAACATCATGCCCTGGTCGCCCGCGCCGATGAGGTTTGCCTCGTCGGAGGACTCGGTCTTGTATTCATCGGAGTTGTTGACACCCATTGCAATGTCGGGGGACTGCTCGTCAATCGAGGTGAGCACCGCACAGGTCTTGCAGTCAAATCCTGCATCTGCGCCGCAATACCCGATTTCCTCGATGGTCTTGCGCGCAATGGAGGGAATGTCCACATAACACTCGGTGGTGATTTCACCCATGACCATTGTCATACCCGTGGTGACCACGGTCTCACACGCGACACGCGCATTGGGGTCGTCTTTTAAAATCGCATCCAAAACCGCATCCGAAATTTGGTCACAAACCTTATCCGGATGTCCTTCGGTAACGGATTCGGAAGTAAATTGCTTTTTCAACATATTTCATCATCCATTTCATTTGTAGAATGTATCACTTTATTATACCACAAAACGACAATAAAACAACCCCAAAAAAATCAAAGTGCATCAGTACGGCAGTGCTTGACCTTTTGTTCGTTTTTTGTTACAATGAATTTGTTCATTTTAGGGAAAGATAACAAAGAAAAGGGAGGCTTTCATATGGCAGAAGGACATCGTCAAAGGGTACGCGACCGCCTTTTCAGTCAGCAGGTTCAAGATACTCCCGAGTATGTTATCTTGGAAGCATATTTGCACGGGATTGTACCGAGAAAAGATATGCATGACCTTGCCAATCGCCTGATAAAGGAATTCGGCTCGTTTGAGCAGGTGGTGGATGCACCGTTGGAATCGCTCATGGCGGTGGACGGTGTGGGGAAAACTATAGCGCAAAAAATCAAACTTCTGCAGGTCTTTGTTGCGGCATACTTGCATTCCAAAAACAAATCGGTCATTGCGCTGGAAAACACTGAGCAGATCGGTGATTACTTGTTGCCGTATTTTCTCGGCAAACGAAATGAGACGGTATATCTTCTTTGCATGAATGCATCATGTAAGGTGCTCGGCTGTGACTGTATGGGCGAGGGCGGAATTGCCGCGGTTTCCTTCGCATTCCGCAATGTACTCACAACCGCAACCAAATACAATGCAACCCGAGTTGTGCTTGCGCACAATCACCCGTGCGGAGTTGCGGTTCCGTCGGCGGAAGACCTTTCGGTGACAAGACGGTTAAGGAGAATTTTGGCGGATGCCGAAATCGACCTGCTCGATCATCTGATTTTCTCGGAAAACGATTTCGTTTCTTTGCGCGAAACTACCCACAATAGCCCGATTTGGTAATCGGAGCAACGGAGAAAAGAGAATGGGAAAATTCAAAGTTGTATCTCAATATCAGCCAAGCGGTGACCAGCCCGAGGCGATCGATGCGCTTGCGCGCGGGATCGAGCTCGGGCTTAATGAGCAGACTCTGCTCGGCGTGACGGGCTCGGGGAAAACTTTTACCATCGCAAACCTGATTGAGCGCGTGCAAAAGCCCACTCTTGTTCTTGCACACAATAAAACCCTTGCTGCACAGCTTTGCTCGGAATTTCGTGAGTTTTTTCCGGAAAATGCGGTGGAATACTTTGTTTCTTACTTCGATTACTATCAGCCGGAAGCCTATATTCCGCATACCGATACCTATATCGAAAAGGATTCCGCAACCAACCAAGAAATCGACCGCTTGCGCCACAGCGCAACCTCTTCACTCTCGGAACGCCGTGACGTCATTATCGTTGCGAGCGTTTCCTGTATCTACGGCTTGGGTGACCCGATTGATTATCAAAATATGGTACTGTCTTTGCGCAAAGGTCAGGAAATCCCGCGCGAGAAAATCTTAAAGCGCTTGGTGGATATCCGATATGAGCGCAACGACGTTGCGTTTGAACGCAATAAATTCCGCGTTCGCGGTGATGTCATCGAGATATTCCCGGTCTATTCCGCCGACCGCGCCATTCGAATCGAATTGTTCGGTGATGAGGTGGACCGCATTTCGGAAATCAATGTCCTCACGGGCAGTCCCTTGCGGGAACTCATGCACGTTGCGGTTTATCCCGCGTCGCACTATGTCGCAACACCGGAAAAAATGGCGCGTGCAATCGATGAAATCCTTGAAGAAATGGAAGAACGCGTGAAATTCTTCGAGAAAAACAACCAACTCATCGAAGCACAGCGGATTCGTCAGCGGACGTTGTACGATGTGGAAATGATGCAGGAAATCGGCTATTGCAACGGAATTGAAAACTATTCCCGTGTCATCAGCGGACGGAAAGCGGGAAGTCCGCCGTATACCTTGATGGACTATTTCCCCGATGACTTTTTGTTGGTGGTCGATGAATCTCACGTCACCCTTCCGCAGGTGCGCGGAATGTATGCGGGTGACCGTTCCCGAAAAGACACCTTGGTCAAATTCGGCTTCCGTCTGCCCTCGGCTTACGATAACCGTCCTCTCAACTTTGAGGAGTTTGAAGAACACATCAACCAAGTGGTCTACGTCTCCGCAACACCGGGGAGTTACGAGCGTGAGCGCAGTGCCCAAGTGGTGGAGCAGCTCATTCGCCCGACCGGATTGTTGGATCCGGAAATCTCGGTGCGTCCCGTGGAAGGGCAAATCGACGATTTGGTGGGCGAAATCAATGCCCGTGTGGCAAACGATGAGCGCGTTCTCATTACCACACTTACCAAGAAAATGGCGGAAGACCTCACCGCGTATCTCGAAGCAATGGAAATCAAGGTGCGATATTTGCACCACGATGTGGAAACACTTGAACGGACAGAGCTTATCCGTGATTTGCGCATGGGCGTGTTTGATGTTTTAATCGGCATCAACCTGCTCCGAGAAGGCTTGGACATTCCCGAGGTATCTCTGGTCGCGATTTTGGATGCGGACAAGGAAGGTTTTTTACGGAGTGAAACCTCGCTCATTCAGACCATCGGACGCGCCGCGAGAAATGACCACGGCCTGGTCATTTTATATGCGGACAGCGAAACCGATTCCATGCGCCGTGCAATCAATGAAACCAACCGCCGCCGTGCACTCCAACAGAAATTCAATGAAGAACACGGCATTGTGCCGAAGACCATCAAAAAGCAAGTGCTCGATATCATTGAAATTTCGCAGGAGCCCACAACCAAGGGCGGAAAGAAAAAGCGCCTGAGTGTGAAGGATGCGGAGGCGCGCATTGCAGAAATGGAAAAACAGATGAAAGAAGCGGCAAAAATGCTCGACTTCGAATATGCCGCCGTGCTGCGTGACCAAATTATCCAACTGCGCGGCGATATGGAGAAATTATCATGAATCAGAACATTGTAATCAAGGGTGCGCGAGAACACAACCTGAAAAACATCGACGTCACCATCCCGCGCGATCAACTGGTGGTCATCACAGGGCTTTCCGGCTCGGGAAAATCCAGCTTGGCATTTGATACCATCTACGCCGAAGGTCAGCGCCGCTATGTGGAATCGCTCTCTTCTTATGCCCGTATGTTCTTGGGTCGGATGGAAAAACCCGATGTGGACCAAATTGACGGCTTGTCGCCCGCTATTGCAATCGATCAAAAAACCACCTCAAAGAATCCGCGCTCTACCGTGGGTACCGTGACAGAAATCTACGATTATCTGCGCCTGCTGTGGGCGCGTGTCGGTATTCCGCATTGTCCGATTTGCGGTAAGGAGATTCGTCAGCAAACCATTGACCAAATTATGGATAAAATCATGGCAATGCCCGTGGGCAGCAAGCTGCAGATTCTTGCACCCATGGTCCGTGGAAGAAAAGGTGAGCACCAGAAAATTTTTGAAGATGCAAAAAAATCCGGCTATGTGCGCGTGCGCGTGGACGGAAATCTATATGACCTTTCCGAACAAATCACGTTGGAAAAGAATAAAAAACACCACATCGAAATTGTGGTTGACCGCGTGGTTGTGAAGGAAGAAGCGCGCACCCGTATTGCCGACTCGGTGGAAATTGCCTCCCATCTCTCGGGCGGTATCGTCATTATCGATGTGATTGGGGGAGAAGAACTGCTCTTTTCTCAAAATTACGCCTGCGACGATTGTGGTGTGAGCATCGAAGAACTCACTCCGCGTATGTTTTCGTTTAATAATCCATACGGGGCGTGCCCGGAATGTACCGGCCTCGGTACCTGGATGAAACTCAATCCCAAAAGCATCATCCCCAACCCGAAACTCTCTATTTTAGAGGGCGGTATCAATGCCAACGGCTGGCGTAAAGCGGATGAAGGCTCAATGGCGCGTATGTACTATGACGGCCTCGTTAAGAAATATGGCTTTGACCTCGCCACTCCGATTGAGGAACTGCCACAAGAAGTGGTGGATGCCATTCTCTACGGCACCAAAGGTGAAAAAATCGAACTCACCTACGATAAAGCATACGGGAGCGGGACATACACACAACGCTTCGAAGGTGTTATTCCCAATCTGGAACGCCGATATCAGGAAACCTCAAGCGAAGCTATGCGCGCGGAAATCGAGGAATCCATGTCCAATGTGGAATGTCCGGTCTGTCACGGAAAACGTCTGAAAAAAGAAGCGCTTGCAGTCACGGTTGGCGGCATCAATATCATCGACTTCACCGAAATGTCGGTGGTGAATGCGCTCGAATTTATCGAAGAGCTTCCCGAAAAACTCACTCCGCGTGAAAACCAAATCGCGGAACGTGTTATCAAAGAGGCAAAAACCCGACTCGGCTTTCTTAAAAACGTGGGTTTGGAATATCTCACCCTCGCGCGAAGTGCGGGGACTCTCTCGGGCGGTGAAAGTCAGCGCATCCGCCTTGCAACGCAAATCGGCTCCGCACTCATGGGTGTTCTGTATATCTTAGATGAGCCCTCCATCGGTCTTCATCAGCGCGACAACGATAAACTCCTTGCAACCCTCAAGCGCCTGCGTGATTTGGGGAATACCTTGCTTGTGGTAGAGCATGATGAGGACACCATGTTTGCGGCGGACCATATCATCGATGTCGGTCCGGGTGCAGGCGTGCACGGCGGCGAAATCGTTGCGAGCGGGACCGCGGAGGAGATTATGGCCTGCAAGGAATCCGTCACCGGTCAGTACCTGAGCGGTGTGCGCATGATTCCCGTGCCCAAAACCCGCAGAAAAGGGAATGGGAAACATCTCAAAATCATCGGTGCGGAGGAAAACAATCTCAAAGCCGTGGACGTGGAAATTCCGCTTGGGACATTTACTTGCATCACGGGTGTTTCCGGCTCGGGCAAATCCTCACTCGTGAATGAAATCTTATATAAGAATTTGGCATCCTGTCTCAACCGCTCCAAAGACCGTCCGGGCAAATTCGCAAAGATGGAAGGTCTGGAGCATTTGGATAAAGTTATCGCAATCGACCAGTCTCCCATCGGTCGCACACCGCGTTCCAACCCCGCAACCTATACCGGTCTGTTCGGCGAAATCCGCAATCTTTTTGCCTCCACCGCGGATGCAAAAATGCGCGGATACAACAGCGGCCGTTTCTCGTTTAACGTGCGCGGCGGGCGTTGTGAAGCGTGCGCGGGTGACGGCTTGGTCAAAATCGAAATGCACTTCCTTCCGGATATCTATGTCCCGTGCGATGTATGCGGCGGCAAGCGATACAACCGTGAGACACTTGAAGTCCGTTATAAAGGCAAAAATATTTACGAAGTGCTGGATATGACCTGCGAAGAGGCATATGAGTTCTTCAAAAACCTGCCCAAACTTGAGCGCTGGCTGAAAACCCTCAATGATGTGGGTCTCGGCTATGTCAAACTCGGGCAGGCATCCACCACACTTTCGGGCGGTGAGGCGCAGCGCGTCAAACTCGCAACCGAGCTTTCCAAACGCAGTACGGGAAAGACCATCTATATTTTGGATGAGCCCACCACGGGACTCCATACCGCGGATGTTCACCGTTTGATTGAAATGCTGGATAAACTGGTAGAAGCAGGAAATACTGTGGTGGTCATCGAGCATAATCTGGATGTCATCAAAACCGCGGACCATATCATTGACCTCGGACCCGAGGGCGGTGACGGTGGCGGGCGAGTGGTTTGTGCAGGTACTCCGGAAGACGTCGCACAGTGCGATGCATCGTATACCGGCCATTACCTGAAAAAACTCTTGTCGAAGAACAATGGTTGACAAACCTCTGACCCATGTGGTAAATTAAATTTACAAAGCCAAAAGAAAGGATGAAACAATATGGCAAAATACGCATGCACCATCTGTGGATATGTGTACGACGAAGACCTTGGCGACATGGATGCAGGTCTGGAAGCAGGAACTCTTTGGGAAGATGTCCCCGAAGACTTTGTCTGCCCGCTCTGCGGTGTCGGAAAAGAGGATTTCGAACAAGAATAAAAGCTTTACGCCGCATATTTTATGCGGCGTAATTTGTGAAATGAGGAAATTGATATGAGAGTATACGGAACAGAAACGCCGATTCTGTTTGCCAAAAAAGAATTGGAGCGAATCCTCGCTGTCATGACCGATGCGGATATCAGCGGTCTTCAAATCGGCTGCTTTGATGCATTCCCGCAAATCAAAGCAAAGCGTGAGGCGAAGGATGCGCTTGACGACGAAATTTATATTTCGGTTGAAAACTTCAAGGGCATCATTGCAGGGTGTAATCCGCGCAGTG
>JAZQIE010000093.1:0-2465 GCA_045540975.1 Eubacteriales bacterium | reverse complement strand
TTGGCCTCCGACTTGTATAACCGATATACATCACGTGATATGGATGCGTTTCAAGAACTTTACCGACCGGTGGAGCATCCGCCGAAGAAAAAAGAAACCAAAAGCGGAGAACATGATTTCAAAATCAATCAGCTTCTCTCGAAACTGGGGATTCATGAAATCGGGTTGCTTCCACTTTTGGTTTTGGCTTTGTTATTGCTTGAAGCGGATGAGGAAGAACGAATGATCATGCTTGTCCTTGCCGCGGTACTTGGAATTTAGGAAACATTCATCGCAAGTGTACCGTCCGGAAGACGGAACACAACGTCCTCTTGGTCACCAATCTTCAAACCGTCAATCCGTATGCTGTAGAATACTTTCCCGTCTTTTTTTGCTTGGCCCGCAAGCAAGAGTCCACTTTCGGTCGAAATCCAGTACTGGGTTTGATAACCGAGATCCATCGGCTGCGCCACTACATAGATGCAGCCTTGATTCTTATAAGTGATAAAACTTGCACTGATGATTTCATCCGCTGTAAGCGAGAGAATATCCTCATACGTCATAATCATTTGTGTGTCATCTGCGGAAATATCACCGACTTTTGTTTTGTAATAAGTGCGGGAATTCGGTTCCCAAAAAAAGGCAGGTCCGTTTCCGTAGATGACATGCATTGTGGTCATGCCGGAAGCGGAGAGAGAATCAATTCTCTGCCAATCGCCTTGTTTCCAGGTTTTTCTGAAATATCGCACGGTTGCGGCCTCGGAAATCAATTCGCTGACCGTCTCGTAATAATAGTTTTCCGGGCGCTTGAGTTCCCGTACGACTTGGACTACATTCTCCGCATTGACAGACACTTTTCCGTAATCCACGGGAGTGTCGGAGGTCGAAGTGCTGTCTGAAGGAACTGTCGCAAAGTCGGGCAGTTTCGGGACGGACTCTTCGCGGTGTTTTGCGGCGCGGACAGAAGAAAAAATCGCATAAACCAACGCGAAAACAACCAAAACAATGGTTACAATCAGCGTTTTTGACGGTCTTTTCATACTGTTTTGCCTCCTAAACACTTATTTTCCGGAAAAATCCTGAGGTTTTTCACCAATGCCGCGCATGCTCCAAAGAATTGCATCCACAATTCGCTTGCTTGCCTGCCCGTCACCGTAGGGGTTGACCGCCTGCGCCATTTCCTGGTAGGCGGAATCGTGATCCAAAAGATTTGCGGCGAGATCGTAAATGTCTTGATACTCCACGCCCGCAATTTTAACGGTGCCTGCATCGACCGCTTCGGGACGTTCTGTTTCACAGCGGAGAACCAAAACGGGTTTGCCGAGTGAGGGGGCTTCCTCCTGAAGTCCGCCGGAGTCGGTCAAAATCAAATGCGAACGCGCCATTAAGTTGTGCATATCGTCGACATCAATCGGGTCGATGAGATGTACACGGTCCACATCACCGAGGATGGGGAACACGGTTTCACGGACGACCGGGCTTAAATGCACCGGATAGATGACCTGAATGTCGGGATGGGATGCTACCAAATCCTTGACCGCGTTCATGATATTCTCAAGCGGCTTGCCGTAATTCTCTCTGCGATGCGCGGTGAGAAGTACCGTGCGATGCTTAGAGAAGTCAATCGCTTTGAGCTTTTCATCGCGGAATTCATACGAGTCGGAAACAGTGGTGCTGAGCGCATCGATTACGGTATTACCGGTCACATAAATGCCCTCGGTAATTGCTTCGCGTTCCAAGTTCTTTACGTTGTTCACAGTCGGGCAGAAGTGCAAATCCGCAATTGAACCGGTGAGCTTACGGTTGATTTCTTCCGGGAAGGGAGAGAATTTATCAAATGAACGCAAGCCTGCTTCAACATGTCCGACTTTGACCTGATGGTAGAATGCCGCAAGCGCACCCGCAAAGGTGGTTGAGGTGTCACCGTGCACCAGAATCAAATCGGGCTTTGCCTCGTTTAAAACTTCATCTAACCCCTGAATTACTTTGGTAGTAATCGAAGCGAGGGTCTGCTTCGGTGCCATGATATTTAAGTCATAATCAGGCTTGATTTTGAAAATGTTGAGAACAGAGTCTAACATTTCACGGTGCTGCGCGGTCACGCAAACGATGGATTCGATTTCTTCTCTGCGCTCCAGTTCAAGAACGAGGGGCGCCATTTTGATTGCTTCAGGACGAGTGCCGAAGACTGTCATTACTTTTAATTTGTCCAAAATACTCACCGCCATTATAGATTCTTCTTTTATTCTATCCTAAATGATGCTGTTTTGCAAGTGAAAAAGCCGTTCGATGAACGGCTTTTCTGATATTATTCTTCCATCGCTTGCGCCAATGCCTTTGCAAGCTGATCGGGACAAGAAGTGTTTTTGAATCCGCAAGTGGTCCCGGAGAGAAGCTCCACCACTTTTTCAACCGGCATTCCAACCACCAAACGACTGATACCGGAGAGATTTCCGTTGCATCCGCCGGTGAATTTCAGCGCGGTC
>JAZQIE010000092.1:0-6893 GCA_045540975.1 Eubacteriales bacterium | reverse complement strand
CGCGCAGACCGTCAGCCCGAATTCACCCAGATCGACCTTGAAATGTCCTTTGTGGAGCAGGAAGACGTCATGGCGGTCAACGAAGGCTTCCTCGCACGTCTCTTCAAGGAAGTCCTCGGTGTGGAACTCACCCTTCCGCTTCCGCGTATGCCGTATCAAGAAGCGATGGACCGCTTCGGCTCGGATAAGCCCGACCTCCGTTTCGGCTATGAACTCAAAAACATCTCGGATTTGGTCGCAGGCTGCGGCTTCCAGGTCTTCACGGGCGCGCTTGAAGCGGGCGGTTCTGTCCGCGCCATCAAGGTTGAGGGCGGTGCGAAGTTTACCCGTAAGGAAATCGACTCTTTGGGCGAGTTTGTCAAGACCTACCGTGCAAAGGGTCTTGCATGGCTGAAAACCGCAAACGGCGAGACCTCCTCGTCCTTTGCAAAGTTCCTCGACGAAGAAACCCTCAAGAAGGTGCTTACCTTCACCGATGTGCAGGACGGCGATGCCCTCTTCATCGTTGCGGATGCAAAGGATGATACGGTTTATGCCTCCCTCGGCGCACTCCGCTGCGAAATCGCGCGTCGTCTCGATGTCATTGACCCGAACAGCTATGAGCTTCTTTGGGTCACCGACTTCCCGCTCGTCGAGTTTGACGAAGAGGAAAACCGCTACGTTGCAAAGCATCACCCGTTCACCGCTCCGCGTGACGAGGATATTGAATTTTTGGAGAGCGACCCTGCCCGTGTCCGCGCAAAGGCGTACGACATTGTCATCAACGGCAGTGAAGCGGGCGGCGGCTCGATTCGTATCTATTCTCCGGAATTGCAGGCAAAGATGTTCAAGACCCTCGGCTTTACCGAAGAGCGCGCAAAAGAGCAGTTCGGTCACCTCATCGAAGCCTTCTCTTACGGCGCACCGCCGCACGGCGGCTTGGCATTCGGCCTCGACCGTTTGGTCATGCTCCTTTCCGGCGCTTCCTCCATCCGCGATGTCATCGCATTCCCGAAGGTGCAGAATGCATCCGAACTCATGATGGCATCCCCCGATGTGGTGGATGAAAAGCAGCTCCGTGAACTCTGCATCGGCATTGAGAAAGCCGAATAAAATTCACAGTTTATCCACACTCTGTTTTTCAGTTTGTGATACTATTTTCTTAGAAATCAAAAATAGGAGGAGTAGGAAATGATAGAAGTTATCGGTTTGACCAAGAAATACGGCTCGAACCTTGCTGTTGATAACATTTCTTTTTCCATTCAGAAAGGTGAAATTGTCGGTTTCCTCGGTCCGAACGGTGCGGGCAAATCCACCACAATGAACATTATCACCGGATATCTCTCCGCAACGAGCGGTACGGTCAAGATTAACGGTTACGACGTGCTTGACGACCCCATCGAGGCGAGAAAGTGCATCGGGTATCTGCCCGAACAGCCGCCGCTTTATTTGGACATGACGGTCAACGAGTATTTGAGCTTTGTCTATAACCTCAAGAAGGTCAACCACAAAGGCCGCGAGGTACACATCAGCGAGGTGTGTAAGCTGGTCGGCATCGAGCATGTGAGAAATCGTATCGTGGGCAACCTCTCCAAGGGGTATAAGCAGCGTGTCGGTCTCGCGCAGGCACTCATCGGAGACCCCGAGGTTTTGATTCTCGACGAACCCACCGTCGGTCTGGACCCGAATCAGATCATTGAAATCCGAAACATGATTCGTGCGCTCGGAAAAGAGCGTACCATCATCCTTTCCACCCACATTCTGCCCGAAGTCAACGCGGTTTGTGAGCGCGTGCTGATGATCAGCGGCGGCAAGATCGTGGCAAACGACACCACCGAGAACATCACCGAAACCACAGCGTCGGGCAAGCAGTATCTCGTGCGTGTGGAAGGCGCGCAAAAGGCGGTGCTTTCGGTCTTGCAGGGAATGGACGGCATCACCTCCGCCAAAGTGCAGAAAGAGGGCGAGCCGGGTGCGTTTGATTATTTGATTTCCACCGAAACCGATTCCGACATTCGCAAGACTCTGGTTTTGGCACTCGCAAAGCAGGACTTTGCGGTACTCTCCTTCCAGGCGGTCGGCACCTCCTTGGAGGATGTCTTCAGCGAACTTACCAAAAACAACAAGAAGGGGGATGCGTAACGAATGCTTGCTATTTTCAAACGTGAACTTCAGGCGTATTTCACAGGCCCGATCGGGTACATTTTCTGCGCCATCTTCATTTTGCTTTCCAACCTCTTCTTTTATTTCGACAATCTCCAGTTCTATACCAGCGATTTTACCCACATCTTCAATTTGATGATGATTTATCTCATCGTTCTCATTCCGCTGATGACCATGCGTCTGTGGAGCGAAGAGAAGCGTCAGCGTACCGACCAGCTCCTGCTCACCGCACCGGTTTCCACAACCGGTATCGTGCTGGGTAAGTTCTTTGCGGCACTGGCGGTCTTCCTCATCGCGCTTTCCCTCACCTTGGTGTATCCCATCATCGTTGCGGCTGCGGGCACCCTTCCCACCGCGAAGATTGTCGGCAACTACATTGCAATCATCTTCGCCGCGAGTGCATACATTGCAATCTCGCTCTTCTTCTCCTCGCTCACCAAGAGTCAGATTATCTCCGCGCTGCTTTCCATCGTAGCGCTCGCACTCTTCTGGCTCTCCAACCTGCTCTTCACCTCCACCTCCATTCCTTGGATTGCGGCGGTGATGGAGTTCTTCTCCATGGTCACCCGTTATTTCAATTTCTTCCGCGGGATCTTCACTCTGGCGGATGTTGTGTACTTCCTCAGCATCACCGGTGTCTTCCTCTTCATGACCTCGCGCGTGATTGAAAAACAGCGTTGGAGTTAAGGAGGGTGTATGATGAAGATTAATAAGAAAAAACTCAAATATGCATCCATTTCCACCCTGTTTATTCTGGTTGTATGCGTGATGGTGGTTCTCATGAACATCTTGGTCGGCATTCTCTCCGACCGATTCTCCATCCAGCTTGACCTTTCTTTGGACAGCGGCTACTCGGTCAGCGAGGAGACCGCGGAGTTCCTCAAAACCGTGGATGAGGATGTCACCATTTACGTCTTAAAGCATAAAAATCTGGTCGAAGCCAGCGAAGACGGTGTGCGCCTCTCGGAAAACCTTGCGCGCTACAACACCCTCTCGGGCGGACACATCAAGCACGAATACATCGACCCAAACGTTCAGGTCACCTTCTACGAGCAATTCCCCAACGCCACCAAGGCGGAGGATGCGCTTTTGGTTGTCGCATCCGAAAAGCGTTATGTCATGGTGCCCGAGTCCGACCTGAAAATGCAGGTTGGCGCAAGCGAAGAGCAGCCCAACAAGCAGCAGGCGATTTATCAGATTGAATCCTCGATTAACTCGGCGCTGCTCCATGTCCTGTCCGAAAAGCTCTCCCGTGTTGCAATCATCACGGGTCACAACGAGGCAGACCTGCCCGGTATGACCAACATCTTCACCGGCAACGGCATTGAAGCGGTCACGGTCAACCTGCTCACGCAGGACATCCCCGAGGATGTCAACCACCTGCTCATCGCAGGCCCGACCACCGACTTTGCGGCGCGAGAAATCACCAAGATTGACGCCTTCCTCGCAAAGGGCGACACCAATCTGTTCCTCTTCTGGAATCCGCAGGCGGCACGTCTTGAAGTGCTCGACCGTTACCTCACCGAATGGGGTCTCCGTTTCGAGAATCAGATTGTTTTGGACGAAGAAAACGGCCTCGGTGTTGAAGGTGACAACAGCGGCGTCTTCGCGATGCCCACCCAAAACGACCTCATCACCATTCAGCCGGGTCTCCAGCAGCAGGTCTTAGTTTCCATCATGTCGCATCCCATCACCCTGCTTTGGGAGGAACAGAATGACCGCAAGGTGGTCTCCCTCGCAGAAACCGCTGCGTACACCTCCTTTGCAAAAGAGCGCACCGCGGACATCTCGGTTGCAGAAGGCTATGCGGACGGCGACATTCGGGGTCCGTTCCCGGTTGTTGCACTGTCCGAGACCATGGTCTCTCCCACCTCGGGCGAAAAGCCTTCCCGCGTGTTTGCATTCTCCGGCATCGATTTTGCGGCAGAGCAGGTTTTGAGCGCATCCTTCACCCTTAACAACTCGTTCCTCAATGAACTGGTCGGTTACGGCAGCCCCGCTTCCGAGACCATGGAGGTTGCTCCTGTCATCGTGCAGGGCAGTTATGACCTCAACCTGCGTGCCACCACAGTCAACATTTTGTTCTGGGTACTCGTGGTCGCACTCCCGCTGTTGATTTTGGCAGCAGGCATTTATATGTTCATCAAACGCCGCCATCGCTGATTGGAAAGGAAGAGATTTATGAAACAGTTCAAGCCCATACTCATCGCCGCAATCGCTTGCTTGGTGATTGCAGGTGTGTTGTTTGCGGTGATTAAGCTTCTGCCGAATGAGGCGGAGGAAATCACCCCGTCCAACAAGGCGGAAAACGCAATGCTCATGATTATCCAGAAATCCGCGACCTCGGTCAAGAAGGTCGAAGTCAAAGCGGATTCCGGCGAGAAATTCTCCATCGAATATTCCCTTGACGACACCGGCAACACCGTCGCCACCCTCCACGGTGGGGACAAGAATCTGGCATATGACCAGAAGGCACTCACCGACCTGACCGGTTATGTCGGCTTCCTTGCCGCGATTCAGGAAATCCCGAATGCCAAGGACAAGGAATTCGGTTTTGACAAACCCCAGCGCGAGATTCACGTGTCTTATACCGACGGTGAGGAAATCACCATGCTGCTCGGTAAGGACGCTCCGTCGGGCGACGGTATCTATCTCAAACGCGCGGATACCGGCATTGTCTACCTCATCGGCGGCTCTTCCGAAGAAATGCTGATGAAAACCTTAAACGATTACCGCGTCTTCACCCTCTTCGGTCCGTATAAGGAAACCACCGAAATCCGCAAGGTCACCATCGAGCGTGAGGGCGAGGATAAGCTGATTGTGGAGGCAAAGAGCAAGGACATCTCCACCAGCGAAGAAACCGCGGTCGCGCAGTACGAAATCAAGTCCCCTGCGCAGGCGGACGTTTCCAACGAAGCACTCGAAGGCACTCTCTTACAGCCGCTGATTGCAATCGCTTCCGAGACCTTGGTGGAGGACAACCCCAAGGACCTCGCAAAATACGGGCTCGACCATCCGGTCCGTGTTGAGTTTGAGGATGCAGACGGCAAGGTCATCTCCTTCCTCATCGGCGGAGCAAGTGAAAACGGCGGCAACTACGTCATGCTCGACGGCGCAAACAGCGTTGTAGCAACCAAAGAACCCATCCCGTTTGTGGATGTGGACTACACCGACCTGATGCTCAAGCTCATCTTCCTGCACAATATGGACACGGTCTCCTCGGTGCAGTATCAAATGGCGGACGGCAAGGTCAACAACTTCATCATCCAAAGCACCAACCCGGCATCCGCAACCTTCAACGGTAAGGAGATGTCTGCCGATAACATCAGCAACCTCTTCCTTCTCACCGTTCGATTCACCTTGCAGGGCAAGCTTGACAGTTCCATGAAGTACGGTGACCCCAAACTCACCATCACCATGAAACTGAAAAACGGTAACACCACCACCTTGAAGCTTTGTGAAATCAATGACCGTCACTACGCCGCGATTATCGACGGCACCGCACGTTACTATGTCAACGTCAATCAGGTCAACGAGCTCATCACCGCGTTTGACACGGTGAAATCCGGTGGCACCATCCCTGCAATGTTCGAATAAAGAAACAAAACTGCGGAGTCTGCCACTCCGCAGTTTTTTCTTGAAAATCGGTTGAATTTCCGATATAATAGAACTATCAGGGTTTCCAATATTTGGAAAGGAGACAGTTATGGCAAAGAAGATTTACGAAGTCACGCCCGAAATTCTGGCGTTGACCGAGATTTGCGGTCGCAACAGCAGGATTGACCCGTCACTCTATCAAAAGTATCAGGTCAACCGCGGTCTGCGCGACTTAAACGGCCGCGGTGTCCTCACCGGCCTCACCGAGGTGTCAGAGATTCGCTCCAGCATCACAGGTCCCGCGGGCGAGTCCCTCCCCTGCGAGGGAAAGCTCTTTTATCGCGGCTACAATGTGGAGGATTTGGTGCACGGGTTTGTATCCGAAGACCGATTCGGCTTTGAGGAAATCACCTATCTGCTTATGTTGGGCGAACTTCCCGACCACGATGCACTCAAGCATTTCCGCCATCTTTTGGCGGATTACCGCACCGCACTCCCCACCAACTTTGTGCGTGATATTATCATGAAAGCGCCAAGCGTGGATATGATGAACACCCTTGCGCGCAGTGTCCTCACCCTGTATTCGTATGACGATCATGCGGACGATATCTCGGTCCCGAATGTGCTGCGCCAATCCTTGCAGCTGATTGCACTCTTCCCCATGCTCGCGGTCTACGGCTATCAGGCATACCGTCATTACCACGATGGGCAGAGCCTCATCATCCACCGTCCCATGCGCAAGTATTCCACCGCGGAAAACATTCTGCATCTTCTGCGCGCGGACAGTTCGTATACAAAGCTTGAGGCACGGATTTTGGACCTTGCGCTGGTGCTCCATGCCGAGCACGGCGGCGGCAACAACTCCACCTTCACCACCCATGTGGTCTCGTCCTCGGGTACCGACACCTATTCCTCGGTCGCGGCATCGCTCGGCTCGCTCAAAGGCCCCAAGCACGGCGGCGCAAATATCAAGGTTGTGCAGATGTTTGACGACTTAAAACAGAATGTTTCGGATTGGGAAGACGAAGATGAAATCAGCGCATACCTGAAAAAACTTCTCCGCAAGGAAGCCTTCGACAAAGCGGGACTCATCTACGGCATGGGTCACGCGGTCTACTCCCTCTCCGACCCACGCGCCGAGCTGTTCAAAGGAT
>JAZQIE010000091.1:0-3594 GCA_045540975.1 Eubacteriales bacterium | reverse complement strand
TCACAGAACGACATGGCTACGATCCGACTTCGGATGTTGACACCCGCGGTGATTTTAACCGCCTGCGCATTCGCGGTCTCAAAGCTCAAGCCGTCAAGACCGAGTGAGTTACTTCCGCCCAAGGTGACGTTAAAATAAGTGTTATCCGCCGGAGTCAATACCACGTTTTCCTTAAACACGCCGACCACACCGCCGATATTGGAATCCTCTGCGGTGAGTTCGCCCGCGGTCCAGCGGTCGGAGGTGGTGCTCACGATTTCAAAGCCGCGCTTAATTACAAGGCTCTCGATTTCCTCGCCCGTACCTTCGCGCCCCTTCATACGGAGGATCGAAGTATTCGCAATGTCGATACCGAGGTATGCTTTTCCGTCACCTGCGGTATAGACCCAGACGTTGTTGATGACAGGACCGTCCGCACGGCTTTCCCACTTGGAGAGCGTTCTGCCGTTGATGATGATTTTGTCCTTATTGGTGCCGTAGTTTTCGAGCCCCTTGTAGTTGTTGGTGTTTTCGCGGAGGCCTTCCACCAAAACGTTGACGTTTTGGAAGTTGTTATTGGAATCGGGAAGTTTTGAGCCGCCCGCATATCCCAAAACCGTTCCGTTTGTCAAGGGAACGGTTACGTCCATGCTTTTTACAACCTCAGAGGAAGCGGTCACCTGAATGGTGGTGGAGTTTAAAGTCGCATAACCGCTCTTTCCGCCGTAAGTAACCTTTGCATAGCCACCGTCAAAGCCGGTGACTTCAAACATTTCATACTTGCCGACCGAGAAAGAGGTCGCGCCGCCCTTGGAAGCGGAAACCGCGAGGGTCGCGTTGTTGGTGATGTACTTACCTGCGGTTTTGTTCGTTCCGGTATAGTCAACCTTCGCAACGTCGGCTTTTGATGGATACGGAAGGACACCGTAGCCGCAGATTTGAGAATCGCTCAAGGAATAGTTATACAGACCGACATGGTTTTTTCTGTTGCCTTCAACCGTGTAAACGCGTGACCCGTCAGAGTACAAAACAAGACCGATGTGGTTGGTCCATGCGGTACCGCCGCCGTCCATCTTGAAGAAGATGAGGTCGCCCGCCTTCGGGGTGTAAGTCCCGCGCGCGTAGTACATATTAAAGCGCTTGAGCTGGTCTGCCCACTGATAGCAGGAGCATTCACGCCAGATATAGTTCTTGTCGCCGATGTGGTTGCGGCAGGACTGCGCATGGGTGGAATGGTCTGTGACCCCCGCCTGGAAAATCGCCCAGGAGCAGAAGGAGGCGCACCAAGCCATCTTGTAGCCGCTGCTGTCCGCATCACCGTAGTTGTAAACATACTCGGTGGTTTTGTTTGAGGTATAGTCGGTGTTGGTGTTATACAACCCACCGTACGGGTTACTCGCGGTACCCTCGTAATACCCCAGCTGAGAAAGTGCAAGAGAAAGGATGTCCGTAACGGCATCCCCCGTCAAGTTGATGCTCGTTGCATGGGTGTAATACTTACTTGCCTTGTAAGTTGCTGCCGGACCGTTTGCGCCGGTGCGATACGTCAGCGCCTGCGCAGAGAGTCCAAAATCTGTTACAGATAAAAGCGGGGAAAACATCAATAACAGTGCCAAAAGAAGTGCGGTGTTTCGAATGAAGCTTGCCTTGATTTTTTGCATGTTTCTTTTTTCCCTCCTAAAATAAAAAAATGCGCCAGCCGAAGCCAGCGCACGAAAAACGCGATAGCTCCGATTGTCGCCAAACAAAAACTTAAACAAGAGCTCAAAAAGGTACATGAAAAGTGAGCCTATGCGTTTTTACCATAATGATAAAAACAGCATGTGCTTTGCTTGAGCATGATTCGTTTTTGTTTGGCAGTATCATCTTACCATATTTCTCCGTTTTTGTAAAGTAAAAGACCACTCTGACGAGTGGTCTTTTCTCTTTATACAGCGTTTTGATACAGCTGATAATACACGCCTTTTTTTGCCATGAGTTCCTCGTGGGTGCCTTGCTCCACAATGCCGTCTTCGGTGAGCACCAGAATGACGGTTGCGTTTTTAATCGTGGTCAGGCGGTGCGCGATGGTGAAGGTGGTCCTGCCCTTGGCAAGCCGTTCTAAAGATTCCTGCACAAGGCGTTCGCTCTCGTTATCAAGCGCACTCGTTGCCTCGTCCAAAATCAGAATCGGGGGATTTTTGATGAACATCCGCGCGATGGACACACGCTGCTTCTGTCCGCCCGAGAGTTTTACCCCGCGCTCACCCACATAGGTATCGTATCCATTGGGGAGCTCCATGATAAATTCGTGCGCACCCGCAAGACGCGCCGCTTCGATGATTTCCTCACGGGTTGCACCGGGTTTTCCGTATTCGATATTCTCGCACACAGTCCCCGAGAACAGATACACGTCCTGCTGGACCATGCCGATTTGCTCGCGCAGAGAACGGAGTTTTAAGGTATGAATGTCCTGCCCGTCAATCAAAATCCGACCCGAGTTTAATTCATAAAACCGCGGAATCAGATTGCACAAGGTGGTCTTGCCGCTGCCCGATGACCCGACAAGCGCGACGTTGTCTCCCGCTTTTACTTCCAGACTCACGTTGGACAGCACGGTTTTTCCTTCCTCGGAATAGCGGAAATCCACATGGTCGAAGGTGACGTTGCCGCACACATCGGTGAGTTCTTTCGCATCGGGTGCATCCTCGATTTCCGGCTCCACATCCATCACGTCAAGGAATCGCTCAATACCTGTCATACCGCGTTGGAATTGCTCTGTGAATTCCACAATTCTGCGAATCGAGGTAAGCAGCGTACTCACATACAGCAAATACGCGACATACTCGGCAGGGTCGATTTTCCCCGCAAGCATAAAGAGACCGCCCGCCACCACAACCGTGATATACATGATACCGTCAAACAGACGGGTGGAACTGTGAAATCCTGCCATATAGCGGTAGGTTTCGCCCTTGATGGATAAAAAACGGTTGTTGTCGCGGTCAAACTTCTCGGTTTCCACATCCTCGTTTGCAAAGGATTTGACCACACGGATGCCAAGCAAACTGTCTTCCACGCGCGCATTGATTTCACCCACCTGCTGGCGGGATTTCTTAAACGCGGCACGCATTCTGCGGTTGAAAAAGCGCACACAGACGAATACAAGCGGCAGCACCGCAAAGATAATCAGGGTGAGCCACACGTTGCTCTTGCACAGAATGACAAACGCCACCGTGATTTTGAGCCCCGCAATGAAGAACTCCTCGGGGCAATGGTGCGCAAACTCGGTGATATCAAACAAATCGCTTGTGATACGCGACATAATCTGTCCGATTTTGGTGTTATCGTAATACGAAAACGAAAGTGTGTGCAAATGACGGAACAAATCCGCGCGCATATCGGTTTCGATTTTCGCGCCCATGACATGCCCCATATCCGCCATGTAATAGTATGCGGCGGTGTCAATGATGCGCAAAATGAGATACAGCACACCCACGGTGAGGATGGTCTGCACGGTCAGACTTGCAATGTCGTTGATAGCAAGGTCGGTTAAATACTGTACAATGAGCGGAAACACCAATTCACACACGGTGGTGAGTGCCGCGCACAGCAAATCCAGACAGAGCACCCATTTAT
>JAZQIE010000090.1:0-3829 GCA_045540975.1 Eubacteriales bacterium | reverse complement strand
ATGTTTCGGCGCGGTTTTTCTTGTAATAAAAAGGACGCCCGGAACTTCCGGGCGCCAAGTAAGTGGGTTGTGGGGATAAAGATATGAATGGTGCCACTCCCTTTGAGTGACTATCATAAGATTACCATAAATTGGAAATCTTGTCAAGAGTAAATTTGGAAATAATTGGAAATCAGGTGAATCACATGAGAGAAATCAGAGCAGAAAGCATTACCGAAACCGTGCGCAACCTTTGTATCGAGGCTTGCTGTGTCCTGCCGAATGACTTGTGCGAGTCCTTCTGTGCAGGGAAAGCCGCCGAGGAATCCGAAATCGGAAAGAGCATTTTCGATGTCATGATTGAAAATGCGGAGTATGCAAAGACCGCGAATATCCCCGCATGTCAGGATACCGGCATGGCGGTGGTCTTTGTCGAGCTTGGGCAGGAGGTCCACGTGGTCGGCAATTTCGAAGACGCCATCCATGAGGGGGTGCGCCGCGGCTATGTGGAAGGAGCGTTGCGCCTTTCCGTGGTGGGCGACCCCTTGCGCCGTGTGAATACCAACGACAATACCCCTGCCATCATCCATACCCGTGTTGTCCCGGGCGATAAACTCTCCATCACGGTTGCCCCCAAAGGCTTCGGCAGTGAGAATATGAGCGCCATGCGGATGTTCAAACCCGCAAACACCGCGGAGGATGTGTGCGACTTTGTGGTGGAGTGTGTGTCAAAAGCAGGCTCCAACCCGTGTCCGCCCGTGGTGGTCGGCGTGGGGCTTGGCGGTACGATCGAACGCGCCGCACTCTGCGCAAAGCACGCGCTCACACGCGAAATCGGAAGCGAAAACCCGGACCCGCTCTATGCCGAGCTTGAGCGCAAGACACTCGAGAAAATCAATGCCCTCGGCATCGGTCCGCAGGGTCTTGGCGGCACCGTCACCGCACTTGCGGTGCATTTTGAACCGTTTGCAACCCACATCGCGGGTCTTCCGTGTGTGGTCAATATGGGGTGCCACATCACCCGTCACGCATCCGCGATTCTGTAAGGAGAGATACCCATGGAAAAGAAACAGTTTCAAACCGAATCCAAGCGCGTCTTGGATCTCATGATCAATTCGATTTACACCAACCGCGAAATCTTCCTGCGCGAGCTGATTTCCAACGCGTCCGACGCGACCGATAAGCGCTATTATAACGCGCTTTCCAAAGGCGAGAGCGGAATCGACCGTGACTCCCTTGCCATTGAAATCAAACTCGACCGTGAAAACCGCACCGTCACCATCTCGGACTCGGGCTGCGGCATGACCGAGGAAGAGCTCGAGGAAAACCTCGGTGTCATTGCAAAGAGCGGCTCTCTGCAGTATAAAAGCGAGCACACGGATGAGGATATGAGCATCATCGGTCAATTCGGTGTCGGCTTCTATGCAGCGTTCATGGTAAGCTCCTCCGTCCGTGTCATCACACGCTCCATGTCCTCGGACACCGCATTTTGCTGGGAGAGCAGCGGTGCGGACGGATACACGATCACCCCGTGCGAAAAAGCCGAGGTGGGAAGCGACGTGGTGCTGACACTCAAGGAAGACACCGAAGACGAAACTTACAGCGAATTTTTGGATGCATACCGCATCAAAGCCCTCGTCAAGCAGTATTCGGATTACATCCGTTATCCCATCCGTATGGAGATGGAAAAACGCCGCAAAAAAGAAGAGAGCGACGAATACGAAACCTATCTCGAGGTGGAGACCTTAAACAGTAGGATCCCGATTTGGAAGCGCGCAAAGAGTGAGGTGGACGAAGCCTCCTTCAACGCGTATTACTGCGAGCGGTTTATGGATTACAACCCGCCCAAACGCATCATCCGTACCGATGCGGAGGGCATGGTGAGTTACAGCGCACTCATGTTCCTGCCGTCTAAGGCGCCCATGAACTATTATTCCAAGGACTTCGAAAAAGGTCTCGCACTCTATACCAACGGGGTGCTGATTATGGAAAAATGCGCGGATTTGCTGCCCGATTATTTCAGTTTTGTCCGCGGGATTGTGGATTCTCAGGACCTCTCGCTCAACATTTCGCGTGAGACCCTCCAGCAAGACCGCCGCCTGAAGATGATTGCAAACGGCATCGAGAAGAAAATCCGCTCGGATTTGGAGGACTTCCTCAAAAACGACCGCGCAGGCTATGAGGAATTCTTCGCCCAGTTCGGACTCCAACTCAAATACGGGGTTTATATGGAATTCGGCGCAAACAAAGACAAACTCAAAGACCTCCTCCTGTTCCGTTCCTCGGCAGGGGAAGGGTATACCACCCTTTCCGAATACGTCGCACGGATGCGCGAGAGCCAGAAGTATATCTACTTCGCAAGC
This sequence comes from Eubacteriales bacterium, assembly GCA_045540975.1. Taxonomy (GTDB): domain Bacteria; phylum Bacillota; class Clostridia; order Oscillospirales; family JAAYXM01; genus SIG510. The sequence goes on along the minus strand of JAZQIE010000090.1, from coordinate 1,487 downwards.
GGTCAGAGTGCGGAAAAACTCGCCCGTCTTCCGCAGGCGGAGCGCGTACTCGATGCGGGGATGGAGGTGCTCTACTGCACCGAGGATATCGACGAATTCGCCCTCAAAGTGCTCATGAGTTACGAAGAACATGAATTCCGCTCGGTCTCCGAGGAGGATTTGGAACTTCCCGACGAAAAGAAGGCAGACACCGAAGCGGTCACAAAGGAACATCAGCCGCTGCTGGATGCAATGAAAGAGTTTTTGGGTGACCGTGTCGCACGTGTGGGCATCTCCGCACGTCTCAAAAGCCATCCGGTCTGTCTGTCCACGCAAGGCGGCATCTCGCTTGAGATGGAGCGCGTACTCGGTGCAATGCCGGGTGGGGAAGGCGTTCGCGCAGAGCGTGTTTTAGAACTCAATCCCAACCACCCGATTTTTGCAAAGCTTGTCAGCCTCCATGCGGAAAGCGACGAAAAACTCAAAACCTACACCGCACTCCTGCACGCGCAGGCACTCATGACCGAAGGCATCCTGCCCGAGGACATGACCGAGTTTTCCGAAGCCCTGCAAAGCCTGATGGCGGAATAATCGGATTCTGTGAAAAAATTGACGTTTTTTCTAAAAACTCATTGAAATGCACAACACCTTGTGGTATACTGAACTTAGAGCAGAAGACCTGCTCAGATTTTCAAGACCGAAAGGGGTTGTCAGTATGCAGTTTACGTTTACCGAGCGAAAGGTGAATCTTTCTGATGTTTTCCGCGCTTATGCGGAGAAAAAGCTGTCTAAATTAGACCGTTATTTCAAAAACGATGCGGTCGCTTACGTCACCGCAGGCAGTGAGCGCGGCAAGTCTTGGGTTGAGGTAACCGTCAAACATGACAACATGTATTTCCGCGCGTCGGAAAAAATGCAGGACCTCTATGCGGCAGTCGATACCGCGGTCAGCGTGATTGAACGTCAGATTCGCAAGAACAAAACCCGTTTGGAAAAACGTCTGCGCTCCGGTGCATTCCAGACAGACGCAGCAATCGAGCCGGTGGAGGAAGAACGCGAGTTTGACATTGTCCGCACCAAGCACTTCTCCATCAAACCCATGACACCCGAAGAAGCCATCCTCCAGATGAACCTGTTGGGGCATGAATTCTTCGTGTTCAAGAGTCTGGATGAAGCAGGCACCTTCTCTGTGGTTTATCGCAGAAAAGACGGAGGATACGGTCTGATTGAAAACGATTAGTGTCTAAAATGCACAAAATTGCATAAACTGGTAGGGCTTCCGGTATTTTTCTGTTGACAAACCGAAAAAATGCGGTAAAATATTATGTAGAGACTCTGCTTTCATGGAAAGTCTGTCAGGGAGAATGCGCCACCGACTGCAAGCGCGTTTCAGATGAGTAGTAAGTATGGGAACACTCTGCGGCAAAGCCCCTAAAACTGAATGCAAAAAAGTGGATGCGATTTTTCGTATCAATGCGGGTGGCACCGCGGGAAACAAATTGCTTGTT
>JAZQIE010000089.1:0-3503 GCA_045540975.1 Eubacteriales bacterium | reverse complement strand
GGAAACCAGATCGGTCTTGCAACCGGTATCGTTCATGAGTATTATCATCCCGGCTATGTGGCAAAGCGTATGGAAATCGGCGCAGTTGTCGGTGCTGCTCCTGCGGATAATGTCCGCCGCGAATGCCCGAAAGACGGGGATGCGGTCATCCTGCTCGGCGGCCGCACCGGACGTGACGGTTGCGGCGGTGCAACCGGATCTTCCAAGACCCATACATTGGAATCTCTGACCGAATGCGGCAGTGAAGTCCAGAAGGGCAATCCGCCCGAAGAACGTAAGATTCAGCGCTTGTTCCGTGACCCCGAAGTCACTCGCATGATTCTGCGTTGTAATGACTTTGGCGCAGGCGGTGTTTCGGTCGCAATCGGCGAGCTTGCCGACGGCTTGGTGATTGACCTTGACAAGGTCCTCAAAAAATACGAAGGTCTTGACGGCACCGAGCTTGCGATTTCCGAGTCTCAGGAACGTATGGCGGTTGTTGTTGAAGCCAAGAATGTTGAAAAAATGATTGCGGCGGCTGACCGTGAAAACTTAGAAGCAGTCCAGGTCGCGCGTGTTACCGAATCTCCGCGCCTCCGTATGAGCTGGAACGGAACCGAGATTGTCAATCTGTCCCGTGAATTCCTTTCCTCCAACGGTGCAAAGCGCTCCGCATCCATTGCGGTTGCGGCTCCCGCTTGTGAAGAAAAGGCGGCAGAGCAGAAGGGCATTATGGCACGCTTGCGTGCGCAGCTTTCCTCGCTCAACGGCGCATCTCAGCGCGGACTTGGTGAGAGATTCGACTCCACCATCGGTGCATCCAGCGTTCTCCATCCGTTTGGCGGTAAGTACCAGTTGACTCCGGAACAGGTCATGGCGGCAAAACTTCCGGTGCTTCACGGCGATACCGAGACCTGCTCGGTCATGAGTTTTGGATTTGCTCCCGAATACTCCGCTTGCGATCCGTTTGGCGGCTCCGAATATGCGGTGATTGAATCGGTTGCAAAACTGGTTGCCGCAGGCTGTGATTATAAGAGCGCATACCTCACATTCCAGGAATACTTCGAGCGTCTGTATGCAGATCCCAAGCGTTGGGGCAAGCCGTTTGCGGCTCTGCTCGGTGCATTCAAGACTCAGGTCGAGCTTGGAATCGGTGCAATCGGCGGAAAAGACTCCATGTCCGGCTCCTTTATGGATTTGGATGTTCCGCCTACCTTGGTTTCCTTTGCGATTTGCGCAACCGATGCGAAGAAGGTCATTTCTTCCGAGTGGAAGGGTGCAGGCCATCCTGTATACCTCTTCCGTAGTGCGGAAGACTATGCATCCGTTCGTGAAATGTGGGAGAAGTTCCATGCACTTTGCGAAAACGGAACCGTTTATTCCGCATGGGCTTGTACCGCGAACGGCGCATTGGAAGGCGTCTTCAAAATGTCGGTCGGTAACAAAATCGGCTTCCGCATGGAAGACGGTCTTGATGCAGACTTGCTCTTCGGTCTCAGCCGCGGCGCGATTGTTGCTGAATGTGACGGTGCGGTTGACGGTGCAATCCTTCTCGGTTACACCACAGACGACGGAATGTTCACTCTGGATGAAACCGCATCCCTTGCGGATTTGATTGCTCTTTGGGAAGGCGTGTTTGAGCCGGTATTCCCGACCGTTGCAAAGGCAGAAGGTGAAGTGCCCGTGGTTTCGTTTGAAACCCGCCCGAGTGCTCCGCATATCGGAATTGCAACTCCGAAAGCACTCATTCCGGTATTCCCGGGTACCAACTGCGAATACGATACCGCTCGTGCGGTGGAACGTGCAGGCGGCAGTGCAGACATTCTGGTGATTCGCAACTTAAGTCAGGCACACTTGACCGAATCGGTCAATGAATTTGTCAAGCGTGCGGCACAGTCGCAGATGATTATCCTGCCCGGCGGTTTCTCGGGCGGCGACGAGCCGGACGGATCTGGTAAGTTCATTGCGGCATTCCTCAAAAATCCTGCAGCACGCGATGCGGTCCATGAGCTGCTGAAAAACCGCGACGGTTTGATGCTCGGTATCTGTAACGGCTTCCAGGCCCTGATTAAACTCGGCCTTGTTCCGTATGGCGAAATCCGCGCTGTGGACGATAAGAGTCCGACCTTGACTTATAACTTGATTGGACGCCATCAGTCCCGTTTCGCTTATACCAGAATTGCATCGGTCAAGTCCCCGTGGATGTCCAAGTGCAATGTCGGTGATGTATATACCGTTCCGATGTCTCACGGTGAAGGTCGCTTTGTTGCAAACGAAGATGTTCTGAAAACTTTGCTTGAAAACGGACAGATTGCGACTCAGTATACCGATGCTTGCGGAACTCCGTCTATGGATATTTCCGCAAACCCGAACGGCTCGGTTTGGGCAATTGAAGGTATCACTTCGCCGGATGGCCGTGTGCTCGGTAAAATGGGTCACTCTGAACGCAGCGGCGCAAATGTTGCAAAGAATGTGTTCGGAAACACCTTCCAGCCCATCTTTGAAGGCGGCGTTGCATACTTCAAATAAACAAATAGAAAAACACCGTAACCGAGAGGTTACGGTGTTTTTGTGTGTGGCAAGATTTATTCGACGGTTACGTTGGAGTTGAGCGGAACGATGCAGACATAACTGTCACCACGTGCAACTTCAACCTCGCTGCCGTCAGCATTGGTGTAGTAGAAGGAACGGGTGGGGGACTCTTTCTCCCAATTAATATCAATTGCTTTTCCGCCCGTGATGTATTTTCCTTTGCCGCTTCCAACAATGTCAAATGCAAGTCTGCCTGCGGTATCGCCTTTGACCACATAGGAATTAATATACAGAACAAAGACGTTCTTCATTGCAAGTTGAGAGCCTGTTCCCGCGTCGATATGTGCATTTCCGTGCTGGCTGACACGGTAGAAGTCGTTTGCCGCATCGTAGGTAAATACGCCGGTTTTGTAGTTGGAGAACGGAACGGTTACCTTGGATGCGGGAACACCGTTGGTAAGAGTAACATCATCTGCAAAGTTGAACGCTTCGGTGTATGCGGTATTTCGTGTGTTGCGCAGACCGGTTTTTGCGATTTTGTTTGCGATGCGCTCACCCGAAGTGAGAACACTGTGTTCATAACCGTTGTTCTTGATACGGCCTTTATCACGCCAGGAGAGGTCGCTGTTTACACCTTTGATTAAGTCAAAGGAATCGATGGTACGGGAAGAAAGTGCGCTGTAAGCGGCAGGGCTTCCGCCGATGTGGAAATAAATCGCATCCAAACCTTGTGCCATGTCAAGATAATACGGGCGTGCGCTGCGGATGCTGCCGATTTGCGAAATATCCTCATATTGGTCGAAGACCGCGAGCATACGGGTGATTCCGCCTTCTGCCAGCGCTTCGTAAATGATGCCTGCTTTTGAAATGCCGAATTGCGGAAGTGCCTGCTTGATGTTGTTAATCATGATTGCAATGGGACGGCGAGTCGAGGTTGCTTCATCCACGGGGAGACCGTTTAAGTAACTGTAAAATACAGGCTCGGGCTCAGG
>JAZQIE010000088.1:0-8825 GCA_045540975.1 Eubacteriales bacterium | reverse complement strand
TAAAACAGCAGTATTTCTTTGTTTCCGCAACCATTCAGTGCATTGTGAAGCGACATAAAGCGCAGTACGGCACTCTTGACAACTTTGCGGAAAAGGCTGTCATTCATATCAATGACACCCATCCGACCGTTGCAATTCCCGAACTCATGCGCATTTTGATGGATGAGGAAGGCTACGGCTGGGACGATGCTTGGGCAATCACCTCCAAGTGTATGGCATATACCAACCACACCATCATGGCAGAAGCGCTGGAGCGTTGGACGGTTTCCATGTTCCGCCGCCTGCTTCCGCGCATTTATCAAATCGTGGAAGAAATCAACCGCCGCTTCTTCGGTGACCTGTGCCGTGAATTCCCGTACGATCCCGAGCGCGTCGGCCGTCTTGCAATCATTGCAAACGATGAAGTTCGTATGGCAAATCTGTGCATCGCTTCGTGCTATTCGGTCAACGGCGTTTCCGCACTGCACAGCGATATTCTCAAGGAAAAGGTTTTCTCGGATTATCACAAAATGTTCCCGGGCAAATTCTGCAACGTTACAAACGGTATTGCACATCGCCGTTGGCTGATGCAGGCAAACCCGAAGCTTTCCAACTTGATTTGTGAGCTGATTGGTGACGGATTCCTCAAAACTCCGAACGAACTGGAAAACCTCATGAAATATGAGCGTGATACGGATGTTTTGGCGGCAATCGGTCAGATTAAGCGCGCCAATAAGACCAATATGGCAAACTTAATCGGGGAGCAGTACGGGATTTCGGTCTCTCCCGATTCCATCTTCGACGTTCAGGCAAAGCGTTTGCATGAGTATAAGCGCCAGCTTCTCAATGTCCTGCATATCATGCATGACTATTTGACTCTCAAGGATCATCCCGATATGGAGTTCCGCCCGAAGACCTATCTGTTTGGTGCAAAGGCAGCGGCTGGATATTATATGGCAAAGCAGATTATTCGTCTGATTCACTCGCTTGCATCCGAAATCAATGCGGATCCGATTTGCAAGGGCAGACTCTGTGTGGTCTTCCTGGAAGACTATAATGTTACCCTTGCGGAACGCTTGATTCCGTCTGCGGATATCTCCGAGCAAATCTCGATTGCAGGGAAAGAAGCATCGGGTACCGGTAACATGAAATTCATGATGAACGGTGCGCTTACGATGGGTACACTCGACGGTGCAAATGTCGAAATTCATGAAACCGTCGGTGATTGCAATATGTTCCTCTTCGGTCTGCGTGCAGACGAGGTGGAGCGTATCAACCGTGAGAGAAGTTATGTTCCCGGAAATTTCTATCACTCCAATCCTGCACTCCGCAGAATCTTGGATTGGTTGCGCGATGGGGTCGGCGTGGGCTTCCTGCGTGCAGCCTATCCCGAAATCGTTGATTCTCTGCTTTTCACCGATACCTATATGGTGCTTGCAGACTTTGACGATTACTGCCGTGCACAGCGACTCGCAAGTGAGCAGTACGGCAAAGCGCAGGAGTGGAATCGCAAGTGCTTGGTCAACATTGCAGGCTCCGGTCGTTTTGCAGCTGACCGCAGTGTTGGTGAATATGCAGACAACATCTGGCATGTAAAAACTCTCGTGTAATGGGAGGAGAAGATGCAGACAGATTATTTGTTTGACAGCATCCAATCGCGTTCCCCGAGTGGGGCTGTTCGTGCGGGGACAAAGGTCACAATTCGGGTATCGTTATTGCGTACTCGCCTGCACACACCTTCGCTTTGGGTTTGTTATGAAGCATTGAATCGTGAGACATCTCTTCCTTTTGTTTGGGAAGAGATGGACTCGGGTTATGACGTGTATTCCTGCGTGGTGGATACAAGCGATGCTACCGGTCTTATTTGGTGCAGACTCACTGCCTGTAATTTTGCGGGAGAATCTGTCAGAGTAAGTGAAACCTTCCAGATTACGGTGTTTTCGCCCGATTACGAAACCCCGAAATGGTATGCGGAAGGGGTCACATATCACGCGTTTGTCGATCGGTTCCACCGCGGCGGAGCACCGCTCTTGTCCGACCCGGACTATGTGGTGCATACATCGATTGAAGAGACCCCGGTCTATTTACCGGATGAGCAGGGGATTGTCCGAAACAACGATATCTACGGAGGAAATCTCCGCGGAATCATTGAAAAACTTGACTATCTCGATTCTCTGGGCGTTCGTACCATTTATTTGAGCCCGATTTTTGAAGCGTGGTCCAATCATAAATACAACACCGCGGATTATCTTCGCATTGACCCCCATTTTGGCGATGAGTCCGACCTGCGGGAACTTTGCAGCCGTGCAAAGGAATATGGAATGCATGTGATTTTGGACGGTGTGTTCAGTCACACCGGCTCCGACAGTGTGTATTTCAACCGCGAAGGTCGTTATGACAGTGTTGGCGCGTATCAATCCGAACAATCGCCGTACCGTGAATGGTATTCCTTCTATGAGGGCGGATATGAGTCTTGGTGGGGGATTGATACACTCCCTGCGACCAAAGAACTCACCCCGTCATATTTGGATTTCATCATTGAAAACAAAGACAGCGTGATTGCAAAATGGATGGACTGCGGAATTTCGGGATGGCGTCTTGATGTTGCGGATGAACTTCCCGATGCGTTTTTGGCAGCACTCCGCCGCCGTGTGAGAGAAATCGATGACGATGCAATCGTAATCGGTGAGGTTTGGGAGGATGCGTCCAACAAGGTTGCGTACAGTGTCCGCCGCCCGTATTTTACCGAAAACGAGCTTGACGGTGTAATGAACTATCCGCTCAAAGACGGGATTCTCGCGTTCTTAAACGGTGGAATCAGCGGTGTGGATTTGGGACGCAATCTTGAAATATTGCTGGACCATTACCCGAAAAAATCGCAACGCTGTCTGATGAATCTCATCGGAACACACGACACCCCGAGAGCGCTTACCGTACTCGGCTGTCCGCAGCATTTATATGCGGATAAAACCTTCAAAGCGCAGTTTTCCATGTCGGAGAAAGAGCGCGCAAAGGCAGTTGAAAAACTTAAAGTTGCCGCGTGTCTGCAATACATCTTCCCGGGCTCGCCAAGTTTGTATTACGGCGATGAAGTGGGGATGGAGGGTTACGAAGACCCGCTCAACCGCAGATGCTATCCGTGGGGAAAGGAAGACCGCGATTTGCTCGCGTTTTATCAAACGCTTGGAAAAATCAAGTGCGAGCAGAAATCACTGCATGACGGGGAATTTCGTGTTCTCAATGCAAGCTGTGATTCTATCGTAATTGCGCGCGGAACGGTTCTTTTGGCGGTCAATCGCGGTGATGCTTGTGAAATTGAACTCCCGAAAGGGCAATACATGAATTTGTTTGACGGAAGTGCTGTGCGCGGCACGGTACAGATTGCAAACAACGGATTTTTATGGTTATCAAAATCAGAGGAGGAAACAGAATGAAACGGATTTTGGCATTGTTGTTGGCGGTTGGAATGCTGATGACACTTTGCGGATGCGGAAAGGATACATCTCTTTCCGACATCACAGAAAAGAAGGTAATCATCGCAGGCTTTGCGGTCAATCAGGCACCGTTCGGCTATCAGACCGAGAACGGCGCGTATGCGGGCTTCGATCTGGACCTTGCTCAGAAAATTGCGGCAAAGCTCGGTGTCACCTTAAATCTGCGCGTGTTGGGTGAAGAAGATGCATCGGAGCTCTTGCGCACAGATTCGGTTGATTTCCTGGCAGGGAATCAGGCGCTTCTCGATGGGGATGACCGCGGTATGCTTGCATCCGATGTCGTGTTTGTCAATAAAATTGTAGTCGCGGTACGCGCGGGTGCAGGTGTTGAGAGCATCAGCCAGCTGGAAGCAAAGAAGGTCGGTGTTGTCCCGAACACCGCCGCGGAAGAAGCATTCAACGGCAAACGTGAACTCAAATCCAAAACCGAAAAAGTAGAATTTGCAACCGCAGACGAAGCACTTGCGGCGCTCAACGACGGAAGTGTGGATGCGATTGTTGCGGATGAAATGTCGATTCGTGCGGCGGTCAAAGACGGTGCATCTGTTTTGATGCTGGAAGAAGCTTTGCAGGAGCGCGCATATTCCTTCATGGTAAAGAAGGGAGATACGGCACTCAAAGAAAGGATCAACGAAATCTTATTTGAACTTTCTTCCGACGGAACTCTGCAGGACCTTTCCATCAAATGGTTCGGTGCGGACGTAACCTCGATTAATTAAAAAATAAGTATTGACAATTGAGGATAAGTGTGTTATCCTACCATAGTAAAAACAAAGAAGGGCAAACCTCGCTCTCACCTTTCGCGAAAGCAAAAAGGTCAACATGGTAACTTGCAACGGTTTTTCTGTTGCTTTGGATTGTGTTGAAACGCGGGCGTTTGTCGTCCGCGTTTTATGTTTTTTGGGAGGTGCTTTCGCATTAGCAAACTGGAACATCAAATTAACGAAGAGATCCGCGACAAGGAAGTCCGTTTAATCAGCGACAGCGGTGAACAAATGGGTATCGTCCCGATCGCCGAGGCGCAGAAACTTGCGGATGAAAAAGAATTGGATCTGGTCAAAATCGCTCCGCAGGCGGTACCGCCGGTCTGTCGTATCATGGACTACGGTAAGTTCCGTTTTGAGCAGGAAAAGCGTGAAAAAGAAGCCAGAAAAAATCAGCGCACCATCGATATCAAAGAGATTCGTATGTCTCCCGGCATTGATGTGCATGATTTGCAGGTGAAAATGAACAACGCGATTCGTTTTCTCAAGTCCGGCGATAAGGTCAAAGTTTCCGTCCGTTTCAAAGGTCGTGAAATGGCTCACACCTCGATCGGTAAGGAGATTTTAGATCAGTTCGCAGAGGGCTGTGCAGAGTTTGGTACGGTTGAAAAGGCTCCCAAACTGGAAGGCCGTCAGATGATCATGTTCCTTGCGGCGAAGCAAAAGTAAGTCAAAAATTTTTTCAATAGAGAGGAGTAATCAAGATGCCGAAGATCAAAACCCACAGTGGCGCATCCAAACGTTTCTCCGTTACCAAGAGCGGTAAGGTCAAACGCAACCATGCAAACAGACGCCACATTCTGAATAAGATGACCACCAAGCGCAAAAGAGGTCTGCGTAAAGCTGCTTACGCTACCCCGGCGAACGAGGCAACCCTGCGTCGCCTGGTTCTTTACAAATAAGAATACACACTATCATTCAGAATTTGGAGGCTGTTATAGATGGCAAGAGTTAAAGGCGCTATGATGACGCGCAAAAGAAGAAAAAAGATTTTAAAACAGGCGAAGGGTTATTGGGGTGCAAAATCCACTCATTATAAGATGGCGAATCAGGCCGTTATGAAGTCCCTGACTTATGCATACATCGGCCGTAAGCGTAAAAAACGCGATTTCCGTCAGCTGTGGATTACCCGTATTTCCGCAGGCGCAAAGATGAACGGGCTCAACTACTCCCGTTTCATGTACGGTCTGAAGAAGGCAGGCGTTGCTATGAACCGTAAGATGCTGGCTGAGCTGGCATGCAACGATGCAGCGGCATTTGCAGCACTTGCAGACCTCGCAAAGAAGAATATCTAACATAGCAGAGAGCAGGGTATGGGACTCGACCCCGTACCCTGTTTTTTTGCAAAATTTCCCTTTACATTTTTGTTTTTATAGGGTATACTGTATAATAGCGAAATTTGAGATTCTAATTTATGAGGAGTGCTTCACAAATGAAAAAAGGTAAAACTAAAGTAGCAGTCATCGGCGCCGGTTTTGTTGGTGCTACTTCTGCATATGTTATGGCTCTGCGCAAGGTTTGCACAGAATTGGTTCTCATCGACGTTGCGGTTGATAAGGCGATTGGCGAAGCGGCTGACATCAAGCACGGTCTTCCGTTCATCGGTCAGATGAAGGTCTATGCAGGCGACTATTCCGATATCGCAGGCTGCGACATCATCGTTGTTACCGCAGGTGCAAACAGAAAGCCGGGCGAAACCCGTCTTGACCTTGCAAAGAAGAATACTTCCATTGCTCGCGGCATCACCGAAAGCATCATGAAGTATTACACCGGCGGTGTCATTCTGGTTGTTGCAAACCCGGTCGACATCCTCACCTATATGATCACCAAGTGGTCCGGTCTGCCGCAGGGCACTGTCCTCGGTAGCGGTACCTCTCTTGATACCGTCCGTTTCCGCAGCATGCTCGCGGGTAAGACCGGTGTCGACGTTGCGAACATCCATGGCTATATCATCGGCGAGCACGGCGATTCTCAGGTTCCTGCATGGAGCAACACCCACATTGCGGGTACTCAGATTGACGATTACTGCGCAATGAACGGCATTCCGCTCGATGGCGAAGCAAAGGCTGAAATTCTGGAAGCTGTTAAGACCGACGGCGCAAAGATCATTCAGCGCAAGGGCGCAACCTACTTCGGTGTTTCCGTCTGTGTTGCTGTCCTGGTTGAATCTCTCCTGCGTGACTGCGATACCATCCGTACCGTCTCCACCGTTTTGGACGGTCAGTACGGCATCCATGACGTCGCACTCTCTCTGCCGACCATCATTGGTGCTTCCGGTGCTAAGAAAGTTCTTGCACCGACCCTCACTCCGGCAGAACTCGAAGCACTCAACAAATCCGCTGAAGCTTGCAAAGCAGTTCTTAATGAGTGCAAATAAGATAGCGCAAAAGCGTGCAAGGATTTCCTTGCACGCTTTCTTTGTCTATGATATAATTTAAAAAAGGAGGGGATACCATGAAAGACTTTTTTGATAAGCACCGTGCACTTTGTCTGATTGTGCTTGGAATCTTTGCGGTTGTACTGTTTGTTTTCTATTTCCGCGCATTGACTCAGCCGGGTATCTGGTATCGTCAGTCCTTTTTGGCGCAGCAGGAAGACGGCAGTTTTTTCGGTCGCGACGAATGGTACAATGCCTACCGCCTTTCCATCCCTTCGAAAACCTCGGATGAGGCAGAGGTTTTGCTGAACGTAAACGACGAAACCCGTGTCTACCGTGTCACATTTGGTGATGTGGTCACAATTGCGGAGAACGAAACAACGGTCTTTACCGGTCAGGTATATGAAGGTGACCCGAAGATTTTGGTTGACCAAGCAGGGGAGCCGATATTTCCTCTTACCGTGTATGCAGGCGGAGTCACACCCGAGCAAGAAGAACTTTTTCCAAATCTGAACACGGTCTATTATTGGGCGGAGATGGAAACACCGGATACACGCGGCGATATATCGGTCATTTTCCTTCTTGTTTTGATCCTTGCGTTCCTCTTTGTTGATATTCGTTGGCCGAATTTGTTCTGGAATATCCGCTACTTCCTCGCGGTGGATGGCGGTGAGCCGAGTGAATTTTACCGTGTCTGTCAAGGGGTTGGGCGTGTGCTGATGGTCGTACTCTTCTTTATTGCGGCACTCGCAGGACTCAATTTATTTTCGAGGTGAGTTGATATGAAAGCTTGGATTTATTTTATCTGGGGGCTGTTGTTCCTCCTTTTATCCCTTCTTTCCATTTGGTTTCCGCGTCTTCTGGTAAATCGAAAGGTGGAGGAAGAACTTTCAAACACTCCCGAGAAAAAGAAACGCTATTTCATCCATATGCGCATCAATATTGCGCTTTTGGGGATTCCCTTGATGCTTGCGGGGCAGCTTCCCGAACATTTGATTCTTCCGATTTGTCTGCCGTTGCTTGGTGTCCTTTTTGTCAGCGGACTGATTTGCAATAAGATGAATCTCGGCCGTTTCCATTGGAAAAACTTCTTTATGGATTAAAAAATACGGGTGATTTCTCACCCGTATTTTTGTGCTTTTTACAGTTTGATGCCGAGTCTTGCGGAAAGCTTTGCCCAAGCCGCTGCGAATCTGCGGCCAAGTTCACGCTGACCTGCGCCGTTGATATGTGCAGGATCTTCGGGCTCATTCGGTTCAAAACCGTCTGCATTGACCACTTCAAAACGCGGAGAGGTTGCGGCAACACGACCGATTTCCTTGTTAATGGTCTGATAACGGTCCTTGCAGTAATCATAGGTGCCGAGATAATCGCCAAGCTCGGAAATGATGACCGGGAAATCCTTCAAGCCGATGTCATTTTCAAGAGCGGAAAGGAAGGAGAGGAAGCGGTCGCCATAAGTTTCCGCATGCTCGTCGGTGTCGCAATCCTGCTCACCCTGAAGCCAAAGCATACCTGCGAGTTCATTCCCAACAAGACCCGCCTTGCAGCGCTTGACTGCTTCTTCGTAAATCTCTTCACCCGGCTGCCACTGATGGAGCCAGGATGCACCGACCGGGCAGTAGATGAAGCCGATTTCGACATCGTCAACCTCGCGCAGCTTCTGTGCAAAACTCGGGCCTAAATTTACCCCGCGATTCGAACCCAAAGCAGGGTTGAACGGCTCGGTTGCAACCTCCCAAGTCTCGCCGCGGAAAATCTTGACCTTTTCGTCAACAATCGGCGGAACAAGACCCATAATGCCTTGTCCAACCATGTTAGATTGACCTGCCATAATAAAAACTTTCATCGGAAAGCCTCCTATGTGTCAAATTTGAGTTTAGTATATCATAGGATGTTTTATCTTTCAAGCCGCTTTTTCTTGAAATTTTCTTCAAAGTGGTGTAGAATAAACTGTGCTTTAAGAAATGAGTGATTGACAAGTGGTAAAAACCGTTTGTATTCTCTTGGCAGTTTGCCTGCTTTTCACGTTGTTTGCCTGCCAACCCGTTCCCGAATTTTCTGAGCAAATGAACGGTGTTTGGGTGGCAACCACCTTAAATCTTGATTATCCGTCAAAACCCGGGCTTTCTGCGGAGGAACTTCGTGCCGAGGCGGATTTTCTGCTCGGTCGCGCGGAGGAATTGGGTCCCAATGCGGTGTTTTTGCAGG
>JAZQIE010000087.1:0-2448 GCA_045540975.1 Eubacteriales bacterium | reverse complement strand
CCTATACCTACTACCCGGACGGCAATGTCAAAACCGAAAACTATAACGGCAGCATTACCACCTATACCTACGACGCGCGCAATCAGCTGGTCGGCGAAACCGATTCGGAAAAAACCGTCACCTATACCTACAATGCAAACGGCAACCGTACCAACAAAACTACGGTTGCAAACGGTGTGACCGATGTGGTACAATACACATATAGCGGTGGGAAGTTGATGATGGCGGAAAGCAACCAAAACGGCCCGACCCATTACGGTTACGACGGCAGCGGATATCTGGTGGTCCGTGCAACCGACGAGCAGGTGGATACCTTTGCTTACGACCATTACGGTCAGCTTGGAGTTGCAACCGTTGGCGGTGTCACCACCACCTACGACTACCGCCCGGATGGCCTGCGCCGCAGTAAGACCACAAACGGTGTCACCACCCGCCACGTCTATGACGGTGACCAAATCATCGCAGAACTGAATCAGAATTACTATCGCACACAGGCGTATCACCGTGGCCTCAAATTGGTGAAATTCGAGGACGAAAACAACATGGGGTATTCCTATGACCTCGATGCCCACGGCGACGTGGTGCGAATGATTCATCCGAACGGTGAGGAATCAACCGCCAAATACGATGCCTACGGTAACACCGAGCAAAGTAATCTTCAGGACGGCAACCCGTTTGGCTATTGCGGTGAGTATTTCGATTCCGAAACCGGCTTCATCTACCTCCGTGCGCGCTACTACGACCCATCCACCGGCAGATTCACATCGGTTGACCCGGCAAAAGACGGCATCAACTGGTACGCGTACTGTAATAACAACCCGGTCAATTTCGTGGATCCGACTGGAAAGGCAGCAGAAACGATTGTCGATGTTGCAGGTGCGCTTTGGAGTCTTGCTGAATATTTTGCAAACCCAAGCCTTGTCAATGCGCTGTATCTTGTTTGGGACGTTGTTTCGGTAGCGGTTCCGTTTTTGCCCGGGTCGTATGTTACAAGAGGCGGCAAGTATATTATAAAAGCCGGAACCAAAGCAGATGACGTAGTTGATGTACTAAAGGGACTTAACCGTGCAGATCGTATTAAGACAATCAAAGATGGCGCGGTTGCAATGTCGTATAAGCAACTAAAAAAAGTCACAAAAGGAACTGGATTAGAAGCGCATCATTTGATTGAAAAACGGTTTGCAAACAGATTGGGAATGGATCCGAATCAGATTTTAAGCGTCGCACTTGATAAAGATACTCATCAGAAAATCACAAATGCATTTCGTCGCGAGATAGCATATGGTCAGCTTGGAGTACTAAGCGAAAGGCCGGATACCTATAATGTAGGAGCGCAAGAGATTTGGAATGCGATTGAAAAAGTGTACAAAGAGTTTAATATGACGGAATATCTTGATGAATTGTACGAATCGTTTTTAGATGCAGGCCACAAAGTAACTCGAAAGGGTTGATAAAATGCAGTATTATTGGGGGATTTACTTCCGACATCCGGAAGACTGGACGGCAGAACAACGGGCGAAAATACAGGAAATAGCAGACTTCGGAGCACAATTCATGACAGAGGAGATTCGAAAAAAATGTCCCACTGATGAAGTTGAAATTGTATTTCCCCCGAGGTCAGATGAGTTTTGGCACGCATACAATCTGGCGAAAGAAATTCACAGTTGGGTGTCTTGCTTCGGCGGTGTAATTTTTTCAAAAGAAGAGGAAAAGAACGCAGAATACCGTTGTATGGTTCCAAGTTATCCTCTGGAAATTGATGGCTTGAGTTCTTACGGTTTTGGAACATCATACGAGTCTGCTTGTCCGGACTGTAAATTGCAGTTGAAACGCAAGGGACCTCTGTTGGTTCATCGAAAATATTTGAGGAATCAGCCGTTTATATCCCTTTGCCCCGGGTTTGCAGTGAATGAATGGGTAAGACAAATCATATTGGAAAACGGTTTTACCGGGATTACGATCGGTGAACGTGTCCAAGACCCGAAAGGCCGAGAAATCAAGCCGTATTATGCGGTGGAATTCGACAGTATTCTTCCGCCCATGCACCCCAATACAATGCTGTGGTATGATGACCCGTCGTATCGGTGTGACACGTGCAAAACGGTCATCCCGTATTTATGGTCGCGCCCTTGCTATACAAAAAAAGACTTTGTAAATGCAAAAGACTTTAATCTGTCTTGCGAGCACGTAAACAACAACATCGAGCAACAGATCATCATTTCTCGACGGGCATATGATGCGTTCAAAAAAGCAAAAGTTCGTATCTTTAGCGCACCATTCCCGATTTTTGACGAATAATACCACGTTTGGAAGTGAATTTTTACAGCATCCAAACTAGAAGGGACGGAGAGATTTTCTCCGCCCCTTTGTTATTTCACGCCGTCTAACCTTTTCACTCTTCCCTCTTCACTATTCCCTCTCCCTCACCCCTCATTCCTCATTCCTCAT
>JAZQIE010000086.1:0-6755 GCA_045540975.1 Eubacteriales bacterium | reverse complement strand
TGAGACCGCCGTAGCCGATGCTGGCGAGCATTTCAAGCGGCGCGTTAAACGAGATGCGCTTACAGACCGCGACAAGGATTTCCTCCATCCCCGGCTGGTTTAAGGACAAACCGACCTTCTTGAGTTCATGCTCAAGCTCGGCACGTCCGCGCGCAATATTCTCTTCTTTGCATTCTTTTTTGAACCATTGCTTAATCTTATTGCGTGCTTCACTCGTTTTGACAAGTTTGATCCAATCACGGCTCGGGCCGTGGCTCGCATTGGAGGTGAGCACTTCCACGATTTCGCCGTTTTTGAGTTGGTAATCCAGCTGGACGATTCTGCCGTTTGCTTTTGCACCGATCATGCGGTTGCCGACCGCGGAGTGGATGGAATATGCAAAGTCGATCGGGCAAGAGCCCGCAGGCAGGCTGACCACGTCGCCGCGCGGAGTGAAGACATACACCTCGTCCGCGAACATATCGGTTTTGATTTGACGGATGAAGTCCTCTCCGTCCGCCTCCTGCTGGGTTTCCAGAAGCTGGCGCACCCAAGCGAGTTTTTCGTCCATATCCGCGCCCGAAACACCCGATTTGTATTTCCAATGCGCCGCGATACCGTATTCCGCGATGCGGTGCATCTCATAGGTACGAATCTGCACCTCAAACGGGATGCCCTCGCGACCGATGACCGTGGTATGGAGGGATTGGTACATATTGGGCTTCGGAGTACTGATATAGTCCTTAAAACGCCCCGGGATGGGGTGGTACATATCGTGGATGAGACCCAGCACGTTATAGCAGTCCGCGACCGTGTTTACGATGACGCGCATGGCGTACAGGTCATACACCTCGCTGATGTCCTTATGCTGGCTGTACATCTTACGGTAGATGCTGTAAATATGCTTGACACGGCCCGAAATGGAGGCTTCAATCCCGCTCTCCGCGATATGCTCCTCCAGACGGGCGCGGATGTGGGTTTGGAACTCCTCACATTCGCTGGCGCGGTTTTTGAGTTCGTTTGTGATTTCCTCATATCCCACCGGGTCAAGGCAGGCAAGCGAGCGGTCTTCCAGCTCCCATTTCACCTTCTGCATACCGAGACGGTGTGCGAGCGGAGCATAGACCTCCATGGTTTCCAGCGCTTTTTCACGCTGTTTTTCGGGTTTATGGAACTCGATGGTGCGCATATTGTGCAGACGGTCCGCGATTTTGACCAAGATGACGCGGATGTCCTTGCCCATTGCAAGGAACATTTTGCGCAGGTTTTCAATCTGCTCCTCTTCCTTGCTCTCATAGTGCATTTTGGTGAGTTTGGAAACGCCTTCCACGATGTCCGCAACGGTTTCACCGAAGAGGGATTTGATTTGCTGGTATTCAAACTCGGTGTCCTCAATGCAATCGTGCAAAATGGCGGCGATGACCGAATCCATATCCAGACCCATCTCCGCGGTGATTTCCGCGACCGCGATGGGGTGTGTGATATAAGGGGTACCGTCCTTGCGCATCTGTCCGTCATGCGCTTCGGTGGCGCGCTCCATGGCAAGGCGCAGGCGTGCCTCGTCCATATTGGGGAGATACGTCCGTACCTGCTTGACTAATTTTTCATAACGTTCTTCTAACATCGGTGTCATAAAGGAACCCCCTTATTGCGCCGCAAATTCCACACGCATGAGAAGTGCGGAGTTTTGCAGTTCGACCTTCTTCTCGGGTTGGAAACGGACAGAGACCGTGCCGCGATAAAAGGTCACATGAAGTAAGTACAATTCGTGGAAAACCGAGAGCGCAAACGCGATTTGGTATGCGGAAAGACTTGTTGCACGGGAGAGTGCACCCACCGAGTAGGTATTGTCTCCGCGTGCTTTGAGCCATCGCCAAAAGCCCCCAAGCTCGCGGTATTCTGTGCGCATGGCGCGGGCAAGTTCGGGTGTGAGGTCCGCCATGGGCGCATCACACGCGCTGAGCACTTCATCGCCCTGGCACAAATCCTGCACCAGAAGTTGGACGCTTCGTCCGTAATAGGTATTGATTTCGGGACGGAAGACCACGGAGACCGTATCCCCCTCTACCCCAAGCAGGGTTTCGGGAGTGGTGCGGAAATAGACTGCGGAGTAACCGTCCACGGTGAGTTTTGTATGCTTGCCCTGACCGATGCTTTTGACCTCGGTGAGCGGGCGGTTGTAAAGCCCGAGGGTGGGATAGGGATTGCCGCATCCGAAGGGCTCGAGCACCGCGAGGGTGTCGATTTGCTCCACGGTGAGGTCCTCGGGAGATGCTTCGAAATCCAGCTCAACCGTGTGCGGAGTCTCTCCGCCCACCGCCGCGATTTCGTTTAACTGCTCGCGTAAGGCAGCGATTTGCTCGCGACCCACGGTAAGCCCGACCGCAAGCTCGTGACCGCCGAATTGCTTGAGCGCATCTTTGGTTTTGCTGAGCGCATCGTAGAGATTAAAGCCCGCGACACTTCTGCCGCTCCCCTTACCCGTATCGCCATCGAGCGAAATCAAAATGGCGGGGCAATGATACTGCTCGCACAGACGGGAGGCAACGATGCCGATGACTCCGTGGTGCCAGCCCTCGCCCGCAAGGACAATGGCGCGGTCACGCTCCGGGTCAAACACACGCGGAAGCTCTTCGAGCGCCTGCTCCATGATTTTGGTTTCAAGGGTTTGACGTGCGGCATTGAGCTCGCAGAGTTCTTTCGCCATTGTATGCGCGACAGACGGGTTTTGCTCCAAAAAGAGCTCGACCACCCGACCTGCGTTGGTCATGCGCCCCGCCGCATTCATGCGCGGTGCGAGACCGAAGCCGATTTGACCGCAATCCAAGGTTTCACGCTTGACGCCTGCGGCATCGATGAGCGCGGAAAGTCCCACGTGTTCGGTTTCTTTCATGAGTTTTAAGCCGTTTGCGACAATGGCGCGGTTTTCACTGACAAGCGGCATGATGTCCGCAACCGTTCCGAGGGTGACAAACGGGAGATAACGGGTTTGCACCGCCTCGCGTTCTTCCGGTGTGCAAAGTGCACGGATGAGCTGGAACGCCACACCCACACCCGCAAGCTGCGGAAAGGGATAGGTACAATCCGCGCGGTGGGGGTTTACCACCGCGACCGCATTGGGCAGAGTATCCTTACATTCGTGATGGTCACAGACCACCATATCCACACCCAGCGTTTTTGCCGCGGCAACCTCGCTGACCGCGGTGATGCCGGTATCCACCGTGATGACGAGGTGGACACCTTGGGTGCGGAGTTTCACCAAGGAGGTGAGATTGACCCCGTAGCCTTCATCGAAACGGTCGGGAATATAATAGGTGCAGTCCAACCCCTTGCCGCGGAGGAAATCGGTGAGGATATAGGTGGCGGTGATGCCGTCCACATCGTAATCCCCGTACACCGCGACCTTCTCGCCCGATTGGATGGCGGCGCGGATACGCGCGGCTGCACGGTCCATATCGCGCAGCAAAAACGGGTCATGCAGCACGGATAACTCTTTTTGTAAAAATGCGCGCGCGGAGGCGGGGGTTGTATATCCTCTTGCGCAGAGGATTTTTGCAACCAGCAGGCTGACCCCGATTTCCGCTGCAAGCGACCTTGCATCTTCCAAGCGGTAAGACCCGCTTTTCCAAACAACTTCTTTCATGGATTTGTTCCCTTTCGGCGAATGAAAAATTCGCCCCCATTATCGTATTTTATCTATTGTAACACATTCCTCGGAAAATCACAACGAAAATTCTTATTTGCTAAATCAATTTTTTTGTGTTATAATACAAAAGTTATGTTGCGAATTTTGGGATTCGCTGTCGTTTTTGGGAAGAATATTTTTTTGGAGGTGTTGTCTATGGCATCCTCTCGTAAAGAGGGCGTCAGAATCAATACGCTTGATCCGCTCAACATTGTGACCAGTTATATCATGCCGACCCGTAACGGCTCCGCAAACACCTTTTTCCACGCGCTTGAAATTTCCGCTTGCGAAGAGTTTATCCGCAAAAAACGTGCCGAAGGGCTCAAGGGGCTTGGCATGATGCACGTATTCCTTGCGGCATATGTGCGCACGGTTTCTCTGCTTCCTGCCATCAACCGTTTTATCCGCGGGCAGAAGGTATACAAGAGAAACGGGATCGTGATTTGCCTGACCATCAAGAAGGATATGGCACTCAACGCGCAGGAGACCGTGGTCAAGCTCAATTTGGAGCCGACCGATACCATCGAGGACATTTACCACAAGTTAAACAAGCTGGTGGAGGAAAACCGTGTGGAGGGCGATGCAAACAGCATGGACGGGTTTGCCCGTATCCTCACCTATATCCCGGGTGTGCTCTTAAAATTTGTGGTTTGGCTTCTCAAGACCATGGATTATTTCGGACTCCTTCCGCGTTTTCTCGTGAATCTGAGCCCGTTCCACGGCAGTATGTTCATTACCAATTTGGGGTCTTTGGGGATTCCGCCGGTCGCACATCATTTGTACGATTTCGGCAATATTCCGATTTTCATCGGCATCGGTGCAAAGCGTCAGGAATATGCGGTGCAAAAAGACGGCTCGGTCAAGGAGCTGCGGCTCATGGACTTCACTTTGGTGAGCGACGAGCGCATCTGCGACGGGCATTACTATGCAAACGCGTTTAAGTACTTACAGAAGATGTTCAAAAATCCCGAACAACTCGATACTCCGCCCGAAACCGTGGTGGAAGACATCAAGTAAATATTCGACCGAGCAGGGTGTTTCCTGCTCGGTCGTATTTTTACAAACATTTTACCGCACTGTGCGGGCAATACTTACAATACGGGGATAGAATGGGTACAATCAATCAAAAAGGAGACGATTTTTATGAGTATTTTTGATGTACTCGAGCTCATCGGAGGTTTGTGCTTATTCTTATTCGGCATGGACGTGATGGGCAGCGCACTCGAACGCCGCGCGGGCGGAAAGCTCCGCACCTTACTCGGCAGACTGACCACCAACCGTTTTTCCGGTCTGCTCACAGGACTCGGTGTCACCTCGGTAATTCAGAGTTCTTCCGCGACCACGGTCATGGTGGTCGGCTTTGTCAACTCGGGACTGATGACACTCAGGCAATCCATCGGCGTCATTATGGGCGCAAACATCGGTACCACGGTGACCGCATGGATTCTGAGTCTCGGCGGAATCGACGGTTCCAATGTATTTGTTCAACTCTTAAAGCCCACCTCGTTCACCCCAATCCTTGCGCTCATCGGTATGATTTTCCTCATGTTCTTCAAAAGCACCAAAAAGAAGGACACCGGCACCATCTTGCTTGGGTTTGCAACCTTGATGTTCGGCATGGACATCATGTCGGGTGCGGTGAAGGGACTTGCGGGTCTTCCCTCGTTCCAAAACCTGTTCTTACTCTTTGAAAACCCGATTCTGGGTGTTTTGGCAGGTGCTGTTCTGACCGCAATCATTCAATCCAGTTCGGCATCGGTCGGTATCCTGCAAGCGCTTTCCGCGACCGGGTCGGTCACCATGGCGGCGGCAATCCCGATTATTATGGGTCAGAACATCGGTACCACGGTGACCGCGCTCCTTTCCTGCATCGGCACCAACAAAAACGCGCGCCGCGCCGCGCTGGTGCATCTCTCCTTCAACGTCATCGGCACCGTCATTTGGCTGGTTGTCTTCCTCTTACTGCAATGGCTCTTAAAGCCCGCCTTCCTCGGCATGGCGGCATCACACCTGAGCATTGCGGTGGCGCACTCTGTCTTCAACGTCACTTGCACGGTCTTCCTCTACCCGCTTGCGGGATTCTTGGAAAAACTGGTCATGCGGCTCATCCCAGAGACCGAAGCGGCAGACCCGATTTCGGAATTGGACGACCGCCTGCTCACCACTCCCGCGTTTGCAATCGAGCGTTGCCGTTCGCTGACGCTCGATATGGCAGACACCTCCATCACCGCATTTAAGGATGCGATTTCCGCATTAAACGGCACCCCCGACTTAGACGAGCGCATCCGCGCCGCCGAGGAGAAAACCGACCATTACGAGGACATTTTGGGCGCGTATTTGGTCAAGGTCAGCGGACTTTCCATTTCCGAGGCGGAAAGCGCCGAGGTGTCGGTGTTGCTCAAGATGATTGGCGATTTTGAGCGCATTTCCGACCATGCGGTCAATCTTCTCAAATCCGCAGAGGAGCTTCGTGAAAAGGAGATTTCCTTCACCCCCACCGCGCAGGCAGACCTCACGGTGCTCTCAAATGCCGCAAGTGAGATTTTGGAGCTTGCGCAGGATGCCTTCCATTCGGGCGACGTTGCGGTGGCGCGTTTGGTCGAGCCGCTCGAACAGGTCATTGACGGACTCAAAGCACAACTGCGCGACCGACATATTGTACGTCTTCAGCGCGGAGACTGTACGATTGAAACCGGGTTTATTTGGTCGAATCTGCTCAATGACTTTGAGCGCGCGAGTGACCATTGCTCCAATATCGCAGGCTGTGTGATTGACCTCGCACAAAATGATTTCAAGCTGCACGAATCCTTGCGCGATGCACGTACCAATGACCCGAACTTCTTCCGTCATTACGAGGAGTACAAAGTGAAATACACCTTGGCATAGAAAAAAATCCCGAGCCTTAGGCGGTTGGTCTCAGGGATAAATCGCTTGAAAGAGGCATTTTTCGTCCATAACTGCACAAAAAATCTTGATATCCGCCAGGATTATCTGCGATTTTATTGTTTGTTCTGAAAGAAAAATGCACTCCTTCAAGTGCATTGCAGTTTTGAGATAGAGATTTTTCGTTAAAAGAAAGAACAAAAAACAG
>JAZQIE010000085.1:0-13122 GCA_045540975.1 Eubacteriales bacterium | reverse complement strand
AAATACTGCTGTTTTAAGCGCAAAGACTTCCCTTCCGGATGGGTATCCTCCGGATACAGAACCTTGGAAATCACTTCGCTCATCGCTTTCTGCTCCATTGCTTTTGCATACTCACCCTGAGAGAAGAGTTTCATATCGATGGTGTCTTTGGATTTTGCACTCCACAGACGGAGGGTGTCTACAGTGCTGCTGCGGAAGCCGGAAACCAACATATCGTTCGGAACCGCCAAAACCGTGTAATAATCCTTGTGGACAAATCCGAGTTTGCCGTTTTCGAAGGTGGTGTCAACCGAACCGCCGAAACGGATTTCCTGCACCTCGTCCATACGCGGAACCATCCAGACACTGCCGCTGCCGAGCCATTCATCGGGGAGTTCTACTTGTTTGCCTTCCAAGAACTTCTGGCGGAAGATACCGTATTCGTACAAAATCGAAAATCCCATTGCAGGATACTCCATCGCGGTAAGCGCATCCAAATAACACGCGGCGAGACGACCGAGACCGCCGTTTCCGAGGCCCGGGTCACGCTCCAAAACAGCGAGTTCTTCCACAGATGTTCCGCAATCGCGGAGTACTTCGTCAAACGCGTCCAAAAGTTCCAGATTGCTCAAATGGTTGCGGAAATTTCTGCCGACCAAAAACTCCATCGAGAGATAATACACCTGCTTACTCTCGTTCTGTTCAATCCGCTCTCTTGTTTCGTGACGGCGCTTCATCAAAATATCGCGCACAAGAAATGCGCAAGCCATATAAAGCTGTTCGGAAGTTGCCTCTTCCAAATCCTTGCCGAAGTGACGCTGCAATTTTCCAATCAGTTCCGCTTTCAGTTCTGCTTTGCTGAGTGTGTTCTTCATTCTATCTTTACCTCACGAATTGTTTTAGGAAATCAAACTCTTATAGAGTTTCTGATACTGTTTTGCGGATTGCTTCCAAGTGAAATCCGAATTGATGCCGTTTTTCACAAGGGTCTCCCACGCCGCTTTGTCGCGATAGCAATCGCATGCCGCATCAACAGCACGCAGCAGTTCCCAAGCATCACAGTTGACAAAGGTGAAACCGTTTCCGCTTTCGCGATCGAAATTCGAGACCGTATCTTTCAGACCGCCCGTCTCACGGACAATCGGAATGGTACCGTAGTTGAGCGCGATCATCTGCGCAAGGCCGCACGGCTCACTGCGTGACGGCATCAGGAACATATCGCAGCCCGCATACACCTTCTGCGCCAAATCCGCATTGAATGCGATATTGACCGAGAGTTTGGAGGGATACTGCCACTGACGGTCCTTCAAAAACTGCTCATACTGCCATTCGCCGGTGCCGATGACAACCAGCTGCAAATCGCGTTCCAAAATCTCGCTCAGCACCTGAGTTACCATATCAATCCCCTTATGGCTGACCAAACGTGTGACCATACCGATCAGCGGAACATCCGCGCGTACCGGAAGATTCAGCAATTTTTGGAGTTCTTCCTTATTCACAGCCTTGCCCGAAAGGTCATCTGCGGAATACTTTGCAAACAAACGCTTATCGGTCTTCGGATTGAACGCCTTCTTGCTGATTCCGTTGATGATACCGGAAAGCTTGCCTTGGTGGAAATTCAAAATCCCCTCCAAGCCGTGTGCAAATGCCGGAGTTTTGATTTCTTCCGCATAGGTCGGGCTGACGGTAGTCACCCAATCCGAGCAAACAATCGCACTCTTCATAAAGTTGACAGCGCCGCCGTGCTCCATAAATCCGTTTTCGAATTCGGCTTCATCAATACCGAGGACATTGCGCATGATATCACGGCCGAAAATCCCTTGATACTCAATATTGTGGATGGTAAACACGGTCTTGATGCGGTCAAACTCCGCGCGGTCGTGGTAGAACAAGCGGAGGAAGACCGGAATCAATGCGGTCTGCCAATCGTGGCAATGGATGATATCGGGCATTTCGTCCATAAGCGGAAGGACTTCCAGCACCGCGCGGGAGAAGAACGAAAAGCGTTCCGCATCGTCATAGCAGCCGTACAGAGCATCGCCACGTTTGAAATAATACTCATTGTCAATGAAATACCACTTGACCCCATCCTGCTCCAAGAGGAACAAGCCGCAGTACTGACTGCGCCATGCAACCGGAACAAAAATGCTCTTTATGAAGGTCATTTTATCCTTTATATCCTGCGAAATTCTCTCATGAAGCGGAATAACGCAAGATACCTGACACTGCTTTCCTTTCAGCGCGACCGGGAGTGAACCGATGACATCGCCAAGACCGCCCGATTTGATAAACGGAGCCGCTTCGGAAGCCGCGAATAATACTTTCATCATAATACCCCTCTCTTAAATCTTACTGCCTTTTGCGACCACGATGGGATAGGTTTCCGCGCCGATCATATGACGACCTTCCGAAATCGTGACCAGCTTATCCGTGATGCAGTATTCCACAACCGAGTTTGCCCCGATATCGCAGTCCTGCATGATAACGGAATTGCGAACAACCGCACCCGGACCGATGTGTACACTACGGAAGATAACCGAGTTTTCCACAGTGCCTTCAATGGTGCAGCCGTCTGCAATCATACTGTTTTTCACATTGGAACTTTTGCTGTAATAGGTCGGCACCTCGTCTCGGACCTTGGTGAGAACCTTGCCCTGACCGAATATTGCTTCCTGAAACTCGGGCTTTAACATATCGCGGTGCACATGATAGAAGGTGTCCACCGAATCGATTTTTTGGACATAACCGGAAATCGGATATGCATAAATGTCCAAATCACTTGCCATACCCTGAAGAATATCGCGTTCAAAGTCCAATTTGTCATGCGCAACACACTGGCAAATGAGGAATTCGAGAAGCTCCCGCTCAATGATATAAATACCGAGCAGCATGTCGCTGTGAAGCTGAATGCCTTGATTGACCGCTACGTCGGTAATCTTCCCATCATCCGCCACCTGAATAAATGTATTATTGGCAAAACGGTTGGAATCAAACACATCTTTTTGATACACCGCGGTCATATATGCATTTTTCTCGATGTGGAAATCCAAAAGTGCCTGATAATCTACCTGCGCAAGCACATTTGCATCCGCAATCAAAACGTACTTGTTTCCGCAATGACGGATATAGTCCAGAACACCGTAAAGTGCCTCGATTTTCCCTTCACCCATGTTGCGTCTCATGTTTCCGTCCAAAGACGGCGGCAAAATGGTGAGTCCGCCCTTCTTACGGTTGAGATCCCATTCCTTGCCCGTTCCGAGATGGTCCATCAACGAATAGTAGTTATTGCGAGTGACAACACCAACGGTGCGGATTCCGGAATTGACCATGTTGGATAAAGTAAAGTCGATTAAGCGGTAACGTCCGCCAAACGGGACGGATGCCGCGGTTCTCGGCTGAGTCAGTTCGCGCATCAAATCGCATTTTTCCTGCGCCAGAATAATACCGGTTGTCTGTTTCATATCCATTCACCTCACAGTTCTGCATCGACGATGCTTCCGGCTTCCACCGCAGCACCTTCGGAAACGACTACGCCGCTTCCCAAAACCGTAATCTTTCGTCCGTCCGGACCCGGTGCAGCACCCACACGTGCGCCGCACTTGACATGTACACCTTCCGCGATAATCGCATATTCGACAACCGCGCCGGATTCAATCACCGCACCCGGCATGATGATGGAATTACGGATGACCGCATCCTTCTTGATATCCACATCATAGAAAATAATCGAGTCTTCCACAGTGCCGTAAACCTTGCAGCCTTCCGCAATCATTGAATGATTGATGACCGCGGTATCCGCGACATACTGCGGCGGCTGACTCGGGTTTTTCGCATAAATACGCCAGTTCGGATCGGTCAGCACCAAACCGCTCTGTTCGGGATTGAGCGCATCCATATTGGATTCCCAAAGGCTGTCAATGGTTCCGACATCCTTCCAGTATCCCTTGTATTCATATGCAAGCATCTTGCAGCCGTCTGCCAGCATCTTCGGGATGATATTATGTCCGAAGTCGTTCTTGCTTTCGGGGTTTGCATCGTCTTCAATCAGGTATTTTTTCAGCACCTTCCAGTTGAAGATGTAAACACCCATTGATGCCATGGTGCTTTTCGGATTCTTGGGTTTTTCCTCAAATTCATAAATCGTCCCGTCCTCATGCGTGTTCATGATACCGAAACGGGATGCCTCCTCAAGCGGAACATTGATAACAGCAATGGTGCAATCCGCCTCTGCCTCTTTGTGTTCCTTGAGCATCCAGTCGTAATTCATCTTGTAGATATGGTCGCCCGAGAGGACCAAAACATATTCCGGGTCAAAGCTCTCAATAAAATTGATGTTCTGACATACCGCGTTTGCGGTGCCTTTGTACCAATCACCGCGGGTGCTGGTCATATACGGCGGAAGAATTGCAACACCGCCGTTGTTACGGTCAAGGTCCCACGGCTGACCGTTTCCGATATATGTGTTGAGTTCAAGCGGCTGGTACTGGGTCAGAACACCTACGGTATCGATACCGGAGTTAACGCAGTTAGAAAGCGGGAAATCGATGATACGGTATTTCCCGCCAAACGGAACCGCAGGCTTTGCAACGTACTTGGTCAAGACCGACAGACGACTCCCCTGTCCGCCCGCCAAAAGCATTGCGATGCACTCTTTTTTTCTTAACATGATGGACCCTTCTTTCCTCTTTTCTTCGGAACGCGATACAGCGTTGCACTCATGGGCGGTACGGTAATCGAAATGGAGCGTTCACGGTCGTTCCACGGAATCTTTTCACTCGTGACACTCTCGGGCACATCACACCCCGTTCCGCCATATTCGGGCGCGTCGCTCGAAAATACGCGTGTATACTTTCCATTGTTGATCACACCGATGCGATAATCCTCGCGCCTTACCGGTGCAAAATTCAAAACCGCCAAAAGTTGATTTCCGGATTTGTCTGTGCGCACAAATGCAAACACGTTGTTATCCGAATCATCCGCAATCAGCCAGGTGAATCCGTCCCAGGAATCATCTTGCTGCCACAACGCCGCATGACTCAAATACATTTGATTGAGTGCACGGATATAATCCTTGAATTTACGGTGCGCCTCATAATCCAAAAGCATCCAGTCAAGACCTTGCCGGTAGTTCCATTCAATAAACTGCCCGAGCTCCGCTCCCATAAACGAGAGCTTCTTTCCCGGATGGAACATCATATACCCAAGCATGGCACGAAGTGATGCAAACTTTCCTTCATAATCACCGGGTTGTTTTCCGATGAGCGAGCATTTTCCGTGCACCACCTCGTCATGCGAGAGCGGAAGAATGTAGTTTTCGGAAAATGCGTATGTGAGAATATAGGTGAGTTTCCCATGCAGATGCTTGCGGAACACAGGATCGGTGGAGAAATACTGCAAACTGTCGTTCATCCAACCCATGTTCCACTTAAAGTTAAATCCAAGACCGCCGATTTCGGGCGGCTGTGTCACAAGCGGCCACGCGGTGGACTCCTCTGCAATCATGAGCGCGTTGGGATATTCGCGCAGGACATTGGAATTGAGAATTCTGAGGAATTCAATCGCTTCCAGATTCTCGTGACCGCCGAATTGATTCGGGCGCCACTGTCCTCCGTTTTTACCGTAATCCAGATACAGCATACTCGCAACCGCATCCACACGAATCCCGTCAATGTGGAAATAATCCAGCCAGAACATGGCACTGGAAACCAGGAAACTGCGAACTTCATTTTTCCCAAAGTCAAAAATACGAGTTCCCCAATCCGGATGCTCGCGTTTGAGCGGATCTTCGTATTCAAACTGGCAAGTTCCGTCAAATTCATATAAACCGTGCGCATCCTTCGGAAAGTGTGCGGGGACCCAATCCATCAGAACACCGATTCCGTTTTGGTGACAAACATCAATAAAATACATCAAATCCTTCGGTGTACCGTAACGCGAGGTTGCCGCAAAATACCCGGTCACCTGATACCCCCACGAGCCGTCAAACGGATACTCGGTCAGCGGCATCAATTCGATGTGCGTGTATCCCATCTCCTTGACATACAACACCAATTCGTCCGCCATCTGACGGTAAGAATAAAAACTGCCGTCTTCATGACGCTTCCAAGACCCGAAATGCACTTCATAAACATTCATCGGCGCTTGATACGGATTGAGCTTCTCCATATACTTCTGCCACTTGGCATCATGCCATTCATAGCCATCGATTTGATACAGTTTCGAAGCATTGCTCGGGCGAGTTTCCGCGTGGAAGCCAAACGGGTCTGCCTTCAGAACGGTTTCCCCGCTCGGCTTTAACACCGCGTATTTATATGCATCAAACTCACGAAGCCCGGAGATTTCCACTTCCCAGACCCCGTCGCTGACTTTGTGCATGGGATTGGCAAAACTGTCCCATCCGTTGAAGTCACCGACAACGGAAACGGTTTGCGCGCGCGGTGCCCACACACGGAATACCGCTCCGTCTTCTGTCAGATGCGCACCGAAATATCGGTATGCACGAAAATTGGTACCTTCATGAAACAGATAAAGCGCAAGCTCATTTGGTTGTCCGTTTCTTTTTCCTGTGCGCATAGACTTCCCTCCAAAAAACTTCTATATAGACATTATAATAAACATTTGGCATTTATGCAAATGATTTGTAGCAAATACGTAAAAAAACACCCTCTCAAGGGTGTTTTTTTCTGACACAAGCAAGAGTGCAGGACGCCGCAAACAGCACGACAAACACAGCAAGAAACACAGTACGGCCGTAAAGAGCTTCTTCAAACGGAAGATAGTTTGCCGCATTAAATGCAACATGCATTGCGACAGTGCACCACAGACTGCCGCTCATAAGACGTACCAAACACAGAATCAGACCAATTAAAAATGCATAGGTCATCTGAATCGGCCCAACATGGGCAAGTGCGAACAAAAGCGAAGAAATCACAACCGCAAGCGGAGTGTTGAGAGCATTTTGAAGTGCGCGCAAAAGCGCGCCGCGGAACACAAGTTCCTCGACAAACGGCGCCACAACCGCCACGGTAATCAAAACAACAACAAATGATCCGCCAAGGAGTGTTTCCATCCCCTCAGCATATTCGCGCACCATTTCGGACGGCAATTGAATCTGCTCCAACACACATCCAACCACAACATTGAGCGTAATCCCCGCAAATACGGCACCGATTACATTAACTGCACGCGGCGAAAAAAAACCCGCATAATCGCGCATATTTTGTTTGCGGCACCAGAGAATCAACCAATACAGCAAGATGACCACAAGATTCGAAAGCAACACCGCGGTAATCATCTCGGAATTCATCAATTCTGTCACGCGTTCAAGAAACACATCACTCTGCATCGACATCCGATTGGAATAAAACTCAAACATCGTCCATCCAAGCGCAAACAGAACGAACAGAATCGAACTCAACACACCGGAAACCAGATACACCACGTAAAAAGAGGCTGCTTCAAATAAACTAAAAAAGCGTTTTTTCAAAACACTCCATCGCCCTTCCATATAACTCTGAAAAAAGAATACCATATTTTGGTGAGAAAAGCAAGCAAACACAATCAGTCAAAAAAACTTTCCGCAAATGAAAAAATTTTATGAAATCCTACAAAATGTTTTTGCGGATATTGAATTTCACCGGAAGTTGTGTCATAATAACAACATTAATTTCAAAATAACGGAGGGATTACCAATGCTTAACAACAAACGTCCGGATTCGATGCAACGCATCACCACTCCCGAGCTGGCGGAAGCGTTTATCAATGAGCAAATCGCGGAAGTCAGAGCACAGGTCGGTGACAAAAAAGTGCTTCTGGCACTTTCCGGTGGTGTTGACTCATCTGTTGTCGCAGCGCTTCTCATCAAGGCAATCGGCAAACAGTTGGTCTGCGTCCATGTAAACCACGGTCTCATGCGCAAAGGCGAAAGCGAGCAGGTCATCGAAGTATTCCGCAACGGTTTGGATGCAAACCTGGTCTACATCGATGCGACCGATCGTTTCCTTGACCTCCTCAAGGGTGTCGCAGATCCTGAAACCAAGCGTAAAATCATCGGCGGCGAATTCATCAAGGTCTTTGACGAAGAAGCACGTAAGCTTGAAGGTATTTCTTTCCTTGCGCAGGGTACCATTTACCCGGATATCATCGAAAGCGATGGCGTTAAGGCGCACCACAACGTCGGCGGTCTCCCCGAGGATATGCAGTTCGAACTGGTCGAGCCGGTCCGCCTGCTTTATAAAGACGAAGTCCGCGTCGTCGGCCATGCTTTGGGTCTCCCCGCTTCCATGGTCGAACGTCAGCCCTTCCCCGGCCCGGGTCTCGGTGTCCGTTGCCTCGGTGCCATCACCCGTGACCGTCTGGAAGCACTCCGCGAATCCGATGCGATTCTCCGCGAAGAATTCGCCAAATGCGGTCTTGCAGACAAGGTCTGGCAGTACTTCACCGCAATTCCCGACATGAAGACCGTCGGTGTCAGAGACGGTAAGCGCGCAGACGAATGGTTTGCAATCATCCGCGCGGTCAACACCAAGGATGCAATGACCGCTACCATCGAGGAAATCCCCTATGACGTTTTGAACAAAATCGTCTCCCGTATCGTCACCGAAGTCCCCGGCATCTGCCGTGTGGTCTATGACCTCACACCCAAGCCCACCGGCACCATCGAGTGGGAATAATACCACAGAATGCAAACAATCCCCGAAAACAATGTTTTCGGGGATTATGACTATCAGGCGGAAAGGAGTTTTTATGTATTCAAAAGTCTATGTTGAAATAACAAATATTTGCAATCTAAACTGCTCCTTCTGTCACGGTCACAAGCGCGCGATGAGGATGATGCGCACAGAGGAATTTTCTCGGGTATTGGATGCGCTCAACGGAAAAACCGAGTTTTTATACTATCATCTTATGGGTGAGCCGCTCACCCACCCCGAGCTCCCCTGTTTTTTAAGAATGGCGAGGGAGCGCGGCTTCAAATCCATTCTTACCACAAACGGCACTCTTTTGGATAAGCGCGGTGAGGAGCTCATTCGTGCAGGCATCCACAAGGTAAGTATCTCGGTGCACAGTTTTGAAGACGGTGACGATGCCGACTTTCGAGCCTACATGAATCAAATCATCTCATTTTCCGAACGTGCTTCCCGAGACGGCATCATTGTGGTGCTCAGGCTTTGGAACAAGGGGTTTGACAACGGCTTAAACGACAAGGTATTTGCCCTTCTCAAAGAACGCATTACGGGTGAATGGGCTGAAAACACACGCGGAATTCGCATCCATGACAAATTGCATTTGGAATGGGGCGAGCGGTTTGTCTGGCCCGATATGGATGCAGCCGAGTGCTCCGCCTCTGTGTTTTGCTACGGTCTCGGTGACCATTTCGGGATTCTTTCCGACGGCACGGTTGTCCCCTGCTGTATGGACAGTGACGGCATAATCAACCTGGGAAATATCTTCACCGATGATTTGGACAAGATTTTACGTTCACCGCGCTGCACCGCAATCAAAGAGGGCTTTCAATCGCGCCGCGCGGTGGAAGACCTCTGCAAGCGATGCAGCTACGCAACAAGATTTAAACAAAAAAACTGACTTCAAACGAAGTCAGTTTTTTGTTATCCAAGACTTACTTTTCGTCTTTGTAGATTTCCTTGAAGTACTTGTAGGTATCCACCTTGAGTTCGCCGCAAGCAGCTTCGTCGCAAGCGATGATGCCGTCTTTATGCAGTTGCAGAGCGCTGATGGTCCATGCATGGTCAACGCCGCCTTCCACACAATGGCGAAGTGCACGTGCCTTGTTATGGCCGCTGATGAGAAGCAGGACCTGCTTGGAATCGCAAACGGTACCGACACCCACGGAAAGCGCGGTCTTCGGAACTTTATTCGGGTCGTTATCGAAGAAACGGGAATTTGCAATCAGGGTGTCTTCGGTGAGTGCGCGAACGCCGGTGCGGGAAGTGAGCGAAGTAAACGGCTCGTTGAATGCGATATGACCGTCAACACCGCTGCCGCCGAGGAAGAGGTCGATGCCGCCCATAGCCGCAATCTTGTCTTCATAGCGCTGGCACTCTGCTTCCAAATCCTCTGCCATACCGTTTAAGATGTTGATGTTCTCAGCCGGGATGTCGATATGATTGAAGAAGTTGTCATGCATGAAGTACCAATAACTCTGGTCATGGTCCTTCGGGAGACCGACATATTCGTCCATATTGAAGGTAACAACATTCTTAAAGCTGACCTTACCTGCCTTGTTCATCTCGATGAGTCTTTTATAAACACCGAGCGGAGAGGAACCGGTGGGCAGACCCAAAATGAACGGGCGAGCTTCCTTGTGGCTGTTGATGGCATCCGCAATGTGCTGTGCTGCCCATGCGCTCATGTCATCATAATTGTTCTTGATAATCAGTTTCATAATTCATTCACACTCCAAATAAAATTATAACTTTATTATACACCATTATTTCGATTTGTCCACCTATTTTGTACGATTGCAGACAAGAAGTTTTTTTGATATAATAGGAAAAATACTGTTTGCGGAGTGTCCTTTTATGAAATTCATTCATTTGTCCGACCTTCACATCGGAAAACGTCTCCTTGAGCATCCTCTAAACGAGGATCAACTCTATATTCTGGAACAAATCCTCGCTGTCATCGACAGCGAGTCACCGGACGCGATTTTGATTGCAGGCGATATTTACGACAAGAGTGTGCCGTCGACCGAGGCGGTCACACTGCTTGACGATTTCTTAAACGCACTTGCAAAGCGCGGGATTCCCACCATGGTAATCAGCGGCAATCACGATTCGCCCGAGCGTCTTGCATTCGGGAGTCGTTTGATTGAAGGCTGCGGAATCCATCTCTCCCCTGTTTACAACGGTGAGATTCGTCCCGTCTCCCTTCATGACGAATACGGCAGAGTGGATATTTGGCTCCTTCCGTTTCTCAAGCCGTCTTCTGTCCGCCGATACTTCCCCGATGAAGAAATCGAGAGTTTTACCGATGCAGTACGCGTTGCAATCGAGCACATGACACTTGACCCCGAAGCCCGCAACATTCTGGTGACACATCAGTTTGTCACGGGTGCTTCCACCTGCGAATCCGAAGAGATGAGTGTTGGCGGTGCAGACAATGTGGATGCATCTGTTTTCGATGGATTTGACTATGTTGCACTCGGACACATCCACGGACCGCAGAACATTTCCTCTCCGCGCATTCGCTACTGCGGTACACCGCTCAAGTACTCTTTCTCGGAAGCGCCGCACAAAAAGAGCGTGACCGTGGTTGAACTGAGCACGGACCTTTCTGTCCGCACGGTACCGCTCACTCCTCTTCATGATGTACGTGAACTCCGCGGAAGTTTTAAGGATTTGACCGAAAACGTCTCTCGCGCAGACCCCATGAATTCGGATTATCTGCATGTCATTCTGACCGATGAAGAGGATATTCCCGAGGCTGCATCCCGTCTGCGCGCGGTTTATCCGAATCTCTTAAAGCAGTCCTACGACAACACGCGCACGCGGACCTCATCGGTCCTGAATGTTGCGGAGGATGTACAGCTGAAATCCCCGCTCGAATTATTTGAGGAGCTTTATATCAAGCAAAACAATCAGCCGATGAGCGAAGAACAGCGCCACTATCTCTCAGACTTGATTGATTCTATTCGGGAGGAACTGAAATGAGACCTCTGAAACTTACCATGTCCGCCTTTGGCCCCTATGCAGGGGTTCAGGACCTTGATTTTACCAGACTTGGAACAAGCGGACTTTATCTCATTTCCGGTGACACAGGTGCAGGAAAAACCACCGTGTTTGATGCAATTACATACGCTTTGTTTGGACAAGCAAGCGGTGAAAACCGAAAAGTCGGAATGCTGCGCTCCACGTATGCAACCGCGGATACAATCACCTTTGTGGAACTGACATTTGAATATGACGGAAAAGAATACAAAATCAAGCGTACACCTGAATACATCCGTGAGAAAGCGCGCGGAAGCGGTACGGTTACCGAACGTGCGAGCGCGGAATTGACACTTCCAAGCGGTGATGTGATTACCAAGGCGGCGGATGCAGACAGCGCAATCCGTGATATCATTGGGCTGACGCGGGAACAGTTTTCTCAAATCAGCATGATTGCGCAGGGAGATTTCCGCAAGCTGCTGCAAGCGGAGACCAAAGACCGTCAAAAGATTTTCCGCGATATTTTCAAGACCCATGAATATGAAGTTTTACAAGCCAAGCTTTCCGATGCCGCAGCGGATTTGGCAAAGCAACGCAAACTCCATACACACGACATTATGCAATGTGTCGCAAATATTGTCTGCGCGGAGGATTCACTTTACGCCGCTTCTCTGCAAGCAATCCGCGGAGTTGATGCGCCGATTTCGGAACTATTGGAACTTTTAAGCACTCTCATCCGAGAAGATACCGCAAAAGCAGATTCTGTCAGAGGAAAACTGGACTCGCTTGAGGCGGCACTCGAACAACTCAACAAACAGATGCACGATGCAAAAGAATATCAAGACGCGCAGGAAAAACACAAGGCCGCCACCCTTGAGAGAGACGCGGTTTTTGAGAAACGGAAGATTCTTGCCGCCGCACGCGAAGATGCGCTGCTGCAAAAACCGAAGTTGGACAAGCTAAAAAGCGAAATCACGCTGATTGACCACGACTTGCCCCGTTACGATGAGTTGGATACCAGACAAGCAGGGCTTCGCACCGCGGAGGGCGAACAAAAAAAGGAAGAGGCGTCTCTGATTGATGCCCGGAGCAAGCGTGCGGCTTTGGAGGGTGAACTTCAAGCGCTGCTGGAAGAAGCATCCTCCCTGCAGGATGTCAAGAGCGAAAAGGAAGCCGCGGCACACAAACTCGCGCTTTTGCGGGAACAGGAGCAGCGATATCTCACATTTTTGGATGACGTCCGCCATTACCGCGAGGAATGTGCGCTCTTGCAAACACTTCAAGAGGCAAGCCGCGTCGCCACCCAAGCGGCGGCAGACCGCGGCGCTGTTTATCAGGAAAAGCAAACCGCATTTTTAAACGAGCAGGCAGGAATCATTGCACAAAGCCTGACCGACGGACTCCCCTGCCCGGTCTGTGGCTCGACCGACCACCCCCCACCCCCCCCCATTTCCCACCTTGCGCCCCCCCAGGCTGG
>JAZQIE010000084.1:0-33859 GCA_045540975.1 Eubacteriales bacterium | reverse complement strand
TCACCCACACCGAAGGAGTCGATTTGTGCGCCCTGCATAATCAGGTCGCGGATGATATATTCGTCCAAAGAGTTGGAGGCGATGATTTTGCAATCCGGGAAGCCTGCCGCATCCAGCATCTCACGTGCTTTTTTGGAGAGATAGGTCATATCGCCGCTGTCGATTCGGATACCTGCGGGACGAAGTCCCTTCGGAACAAGTTCTTCATTGAAGACACGAATCGCATTCGGCACACCCGATTTCAACACGTTGTAGGTATCCACAAGCAGTGCGCAGTTTTCGGGCCAGGTGCGGGCATATGCGCGGAATGCTTCCAGCTCACTCGGGAACATCTGCACCCAACTGTGCGCCATGGTACCCACCGCGGGGACACTGAAATCGCGCTCCACAACGGTACACGCGGTGCCCGAGCAGCCTGCAATATACGCGGCTCTTGCACCGTAAACCGCACCGTCATACCCTTGCGCACGGCGAGAGCCGAATTCCAGCACGGGACGGCCTTGCGCGGCGCGCACGATACGGGAGGCTTTGGTTGCAATCAGACTCTGGTGGTTGACGGTGAGAAGCAGCATGGTCTCAACCAGCTGGGTCTCGATTGCGGGCCCGCGCACCACCAAAAGCGGCTCATTCGGGAATACGGGCGTACCTTCCGGAATTGCCCACACGTCGCAGGTGAAACGGAAGTGTTCGAGATAGGACAAAAACTTCTCGTCGAACATCTTTTTACTGCGCAAAAACGCGATGTCCTCCGGCTCAAATCTGAGTGCGCGCAAATACTCGATGACCTGATGCAGACCTGCCGCGATGGCATAGCCGCCTTTATCCGGAACTTTGCGGAAAAAGAGGTCAAAATACGCGATTTTATCCTCCATTCCCTCGGACAGATAGCCACGGGACATGGTGAGCTCATAGAAGTCCATGAGCATGGTGAGATTTCTTCCGATTGATCCGTTCATATCGTATTACCCTTCCAGATCCATAATCATCTTCACACGTTCGGCATGACGTCCGCCTTCCGCTTCGGTGGTGAGGAAAATATCTACCAATTCCTCGGCAAGACCGCTGCCGATGACACGTGCACCCAAGCACAACACCAAGGTATCGTTGTGCAGACGGGTGTATTTCACACTGTAATGCTCGTTTGCCACCGCGGCACGGATGCCGCGCATCTTATTTGCCGCAATCGACATTCCGATACCGGTACCGCAGCACAGAATCCCGCGCTCCGCTTCGCCGTTTTGGATTTTTTCGCACACCGCTTGCGCGTACACGGGATAATGGGTGGCGTTTACATCGTCATATGCGCCGCAGTCTAAGACGGTATGTCCCTGCGCGGTCAGCATTTCCTTGATATGCTCCTTGAGCGGATAGCCTGCACGATCCGCACCGAGTGCAATGTTCATCAGTCAGTCCTCCTTTTGATTCAAACGCGCGAGTCTTTCGCGCTCCGCTTGCGGCACTCGAAGATACTCCACACCGAGTTCCGACGGGTCGACCGCGGGAGAATGCTCTGCCGCCATCCCCACACCGAATGCACGCGGAACGCGTGCGGATTGGGGCGGCAGAATCAGTCCGCTATGGTCATGAAATTCTTTCACACACAAATGCGCGCCATCTCCCAAGAGGAGCACGCGTTCATGCGCGTACAATTCCTCGCGCAATTCGGAAAGCGGCACGGCACGGTCTTCGGTCACACGGGAAAGAGTTCCGTTTTCCATGGTGAACATGGCGTTATACACTTGTCCCGCGCGTGCATCCATCACAACACAGACAAATCCGTCCTGCGCGTTATACGCCGCGGCTTCCAGCGTTGACACACCCACGCACGGAATCCCGAGTGCAAGAGCAAGCCCTTTTGCCGCCGCGACCCCGATACGAAGACCCGTGAATGAGCCGGGGCCGTTTGATACCGCAATGCGGTCAAGCTCGCGCGCGGTCATTCCGAGACCCGAAAGCAGAGCATCCACCATGGGAAGCACGGTTTTGCTGTGGGTCAAGCCGTTGTCCTGATAGAGCTCGGCGCGAAGTACACCGTCTTCAAACAGCGCAACGGATGCGGTTTTCGCCGCGGATTCGATTGCCAATGTTTTCAAATTCAAATCACCTCGATTGTGATTTCACGTGTGGTCTCATCAACCGTCTTGATCGTGATGCGGTGGGTAAACGGGATTTCTCCCTCCACACGCTCGGACCACTCCATCATACAGACTCCGCCGCGGTCCAAATACTCGTCAAGCCCCAAGTCATAGAGCTCGTCTGCGCCCGAGAGTCGGTACAAATCAAAATGGAACATCGGGGTGTCCCCCAAATATTCATTCACCAGTGAATAGGTTGGGCTTGTGACCCGACCGGTATAGCCGAGTCCACGCGCCACACCGCGGCAAAACGCGGTTTTCCCCGCGCCCAAGTCCCCACACATGGCGACCACCGCGCCGCAGCGCACGGTTTTCCCAAAAATCTCTCCGAGTTTTTCGGTTTGCTCCTCGGTAAAGCAGTAGGTACTCAAAAGAGGCCTCCAATCGTGCCGTCGTCTGCTACGTCGATTCCCTCCGCCGCCGGACGTTTGGGGAGTCCGGGCATGGTCATGATATCGCCCGCATATGCAACCGCAAAGCCTGCGCCCGCCGAAATCGCAACATCACGAATCGAGAGAGTAAAGTGTTTGGGTCTGCCCAATTTCTTCGGGTCATCGGACAGGGAGTACTGGGTCTTTGCGATACAAACCGGGACATTTGCATATCCCAACGCTTCGATTTCCGCCATGCTCTTCTTTGCGGCAGGAGCAAAATCCACCCCGTCCGCGCCGTAGATATTCTTTGCGATACATTCGATTTTCTCGGAGAGAGAGCCGTCAAGCGAATAGAGCGGTGCAAAGGCACTCTTCCCGCTGTCTGCCGCGGCAAGAACTTTTTCAGCAAGGTCGAGTCCGCCCTCGCCGCCTTTTGCGAATACCTCGGAGAGGGCACAGGTCGCACCAAGCTCCTCGCAGGTTTTCGCGATGAAATCGAGTTCTTCATCGGTATCGGTATGGAAGCGGTTGATGGCAACCACGACCGGGACACCGAATTTGCCCAAGTTTTCAATATGCGCCTTTAAGTTTTCAATGCCGACTTTGAGCGCGTCTAAGTTTTCGTCCTTGAGGGCATCCTTCGGGACACCGCCGTTGTATTTGAGCGCACGGACGGTTGCAACCAAAACCGCACAATCGGGCTTGAGGTTTGCCTTGCGGCACTTGATATCAAAGAATTTTTCCGCACCGAGGTCCGCTCCGAAGCCCGCTTCTGTGATGACATAATCGGCAAGCTTCAGTGCGAGACGGGTGGCGCGCACCGAGTTGCACCCGTGCGCGATGTTTGCAAACGGACCGCCGTGCATGATGCATGGGGTGTTTTCCAAGGTCTGCACCAGATTGGGCAGCGCCGCATCGCGAAGGAGCGCGGTCATTGCGCCCTGCGCCTTCAAGTCGCGCGCGTAGACGGGGTTTCCGTCCATATCATACGCAACCAGCATATTGCCCAAACGCTCTTTGAGGTCGGAAAGGTCGGTCGCAAGGCAAAGAATTGCCATAACCTCGCTTGCCACGGTAATCTGGAAGACATCCTCACGCGGCATTCCGTTTGCCTTGCCGCCGAGACCGATGGTGATTTTGCGCAGCGCACGGTCATTCATATCGAGTGCGCGGCGGAAGACCACACGGCGCGGGTCGATTCTAAGGTCATTCCCCTGATGGATATGGTTATCCAGCATCGCGCAAAGCAGGTTGTTTGCCGCGGTGATGGCATGGAGGTCGCCCGTGAAGTGCAGGTTGATGTCCTCCATCGGGACAACCTGCGCATATCCGCCGCCTGCCGCACCGCCTTTAATTCCGAAGACCGGACCGAGAGACGGCTCGCGGAGTGCGATGACGGATTTCTTCCCCATCCGTCCGAGCGCCTCACCGAGACCGACCGTGGTGGTGGTTTTCCCCTCACCTGCCGGGGTCGGGTTGATGGCGGTGACCAGAATCAGTTTCCCGTCCGGATTGTCTTTGACGCGCGCTTCCAACGCATAGGTGAGTTTTGCTTTATCTTTTCCGTACTGCAACAGCTCGTCCTTTGCAATTCCAAGCCCTGCCGCGATTTCATCGATGGGCAAAAGGGTTGCGTTTTGAGCGATTTGAATGTCAGTCAGCATGGGGATTCCCTCCTCATTTGTTGTTCTTTTCAGTATATCACAAAAATTTGGTGTTTTCAATTTCTTTCTTTTATGGTAAACTATTCACAGAAAGGAGCGTGACGGATGTGCCGTTTTTTCGCGCTGTGAAAGAATACTTCAAACAGATTGATCTGTTTTTGCTTGTTTTATCCCTCATCGCCACCGGGTTTGGTGTTATCCTCATTGCGAGTGCCACCAAGAGCTACGGCGCGGAGAGTTATCTGCAAATCCAACTTATTGCAACCCTGTTTGGGCTGATTTTGTTTTTCCTTCTTTCCGCAATCGACCTTGAGAGTTTATGCCGCACATGGAAGGTGCTGTATGTGGTCAATCTCCTGCTGATTGCCTCGCTCATCTTCTTCGGCACGGGCGGAGAGGATACCGGCAATAAATCCTGGATTCGTTTCGGCGGCATCGGGATTCAGCCTGCCGAATTCGGCAAAATCCTCTTTATTCTCACCCTTTCGGGACATATTTACAGCCTCAAGGATGATATTACACGGTTTTCTTCCCTGATACTGCTTTGTATCCATGCAATCATTCCCATCGCGCTCATCGTTGTGGTCTCGCACGACTTGGGAAATGCGCTTGTTTATCTCGCAATTTTCATCATTATGATGTTCTGCTCGGGCATCAAGCTTCGTTGGTTTGCGCTCGGCATTGCGGGTGTCGCGGCGGCGTCTCCGTTTTTATGGACACTTCTTCGACCCGACCAGCAAATGCGCATCAAGGTTGTGTTCAATCCCGAGCTTGACCCGTTGGGGCGCGGATATCATGCAATCCAAAGCAAAATCGCGCTTGGCGCGGGCGGTCTTTTGGGACGCGGACTCGGAAACGGCACCCAAACCCAATACGGTTATCTCCCCGCCAAGCAGACCGACTTTATCTTTGCGGTCGCAGGCGAGGAGTTGGGTCTCATCGGTTGTCTCATCATCATGGTGCTTCTCACAGCCATTATCATCCGCTGCTTTGTCATTGCAAACCGCGCGGGGGATTCCGCGTCCTCTTTGGTTTGCATCGGTGTTGCGGGGATGTTCCTGTTCCAGACGGTTGAAAACATCGGGATGTGCATGGGGCTCATGCCCATCATCGGTCTCACCCTGCCGTTTTTCAGTTACGGCGGAAGTTCTGTCCTCACCGTATTCTGGGCGATTGCTCTGGTCAGCGCCACCAAGATGCGCGCCGCAAAACGCCGTTACTGACGGAGTTTGCGCACAAGCGCTTCATCGGGTGTGACAAACGCGGTTTCATAGCGGAAATAATTCACCATGCCGGGCCTTGCGCCCGGCGGTTTTTTTACGTTTTTGACCATGGTATAGTCCACCGGCACCTGCGCGGAAGCGCGCGCATTGGAATGATACGCCGCAATGATTGCCGCCTCGGTGAGTGTTTCATTCGATGGTGTCTCGCCCGCGCAAGCCAAAATCACGTGCGCACCCGGGATACGCTGGGTATGAAACCAAATATCCCCTTTGCTTGCGGTTTTCATGGTAAGCAAATCGTTTTGGCGGTTGTTTCTCCCCACATAGATGGGGGTCCCGTCACTCGCGCGGTAGCAGATGGGGTCAAGCGCGCGCGGCTTTGCACGCCGCTCACTTTTCGGGATGCGGATGTATCCGCTCTCTCCCAACTCCTCGCGGATTTCGGCAAGGTCGGTCTCGCTCTCCGCCTGCTCCAAACTCTCCAAAACACTTTCCAGATACACAAGTTCGGCTTCGCCCTGCTCGATTTGTACCGCAAGCGCCGCCTCGGCGTTTTTCATTCGTCCGTAGCGGTGGAACAGTTTTTTCGCATACTCCTGCGGACTCACCGTACGGTCCAGCACAATTTCGCGCTCGGGTGTGTCTTCTTTGAAGTAATCAATCACGGTCACCCGTGCGGTGCCGTGCGGAATTTGATATAAATTTGCGGTGATGAGTTCGGCTTCTTCGCGAATCCGCTCGCGGTCGCGTGCGGCAGAGAGTTCTTCCTCTTGCAAGGCGAGTTTTTTACGGATGCGCAAAATCCCGTTTTCCACGGTTTTGCGCATGACCGCGCTCTTGCGCAGCATCCGTTCCTTTGCGCTCTTTTCCCCGTAAAATGCATCCAGCAATTCGGAAAAACTTCCGCAGCGCTCTTCCTCATACTTCCCGTCATACTGGGTAAGTCGGGTAAACGAGAGCTCTTTCGGAAGTCCGTTTTCGCGGTAGAGATACGGCGCCGCCTCTTCGGTAAAGAATTCCTCGGTTTTTGCGGCAACGCGCTCGCGCTCCTCCCCGCTCATGGCAAGGATGAGTTTTCCCGTGTCTCCCACGCCGCGGCATACAATCTCGCGGGCAATCAGCGGAGACACACCAAGAAGGGTATTCACCAAAAACTTATCGCACGGCAGGTCAACCTCCTCCATCATGGAAAACAGGTCACTCCGACGCACGGTATACGGATTGTGTTTTTTCGGCGGCTCGGGGAGTCGGTAAAACAGCCCGGGGAGTACGCCGCGCTGATTGGATTGGGTCAAATCCACACGTTTTAAGCAGTCCACCACACGGTCGGACTCATCGCGCAAAATGATGTTGGTATACCGACCCATGAGTTCAAGGGTCAGGATTCTCTGCACCTTCTCGCCAAGTTCATTGGTGGAGAGGACAACCAAATCAATCGCACGTTCAATACCGGGCTGCCGTACTTCCAGAATCAGTCCGCCTTGCAGGTGTTTGCGAAGCAGCATACAGAACATGGGCGGTGTTTTCGGGTTTTCCAGCTTCTTCGCGGTCAAATGCATCCGCGGAGATGCGCCCGCCGAGACCAGCAGGCTCATATTCCCGTTTTTCGAGCGCAGCTGGAGTACCAGTTCATCCCGCTCGGGTTGTTGAATTTTATCGATTTTTGCACCCTGTACCGCGCCGTTGAGTTCGCGGACAAGATGGGTGACAAACAATGCATCAAGTGCCATTGAGGTTTACTCCTTACGGATAAAATAACTTGCAGGGTCGCGGTTTGCCTTTGCAACCGAAACCGACGGAAATTCACGTTTCAGATACGAAGCCAAGGCTTCGCAAATCGGGTTTTCGGTAGCAAAATGTCCGCCTTCGATCAGGTTTCCGCCGTCAATCAGCCAGATATGGTGCTTGACCTCGCCCGTGATGTAAGTATCGCAGCCGAGCGAGTATGCGAGGGCAGCACCTTCGCACGCACTCCCACCGCAAAGTCCGACCTTGGAAACCTTCCCCTCGCCGCGATATTTCACGGTCGGAAGGTCGAGTTTTTCGCAAACCAACCCCAAAAATTCGGGCATTGTGCAGGTTGGAATTGTTCCGATGCGCATGAGCGGGTCTTCCTCGGGAATGATGACATCCGAAAGACCGAGGAGGTTTGCCAAGGCATCGTTCACTCCGCCCTTTGCCGCATCCAGATTGGTGTGCATACAAATTGCGGAAATACCATGCTTTAAGAGTTTCCCGACAATGCTCTCGGATTCCACCGCGCGCAGGGGCGAGAAAATAATCGGATGGTGGGAAACAATCAGGTTTGCACCGCTCTGCACCGCTTCCTCCACCACCGCGGCGGTGATGTCAAGGGCGACCAAAACGGCTGCTACCTCGGTTTCCTTTGCTCCGGCCAAAAGCCCCACATTGTCAAAATCAAGTGCGGTCTCCACGGGTGCAAGTTGGTTGAGTGCTTCAAAAATTGCTCCTACGGTCACAGCGTTTCCCTCCTTCTGCTCAGCGCGTCAAGATATGCCTTCACGTCCGAAATACGGGACTCGTCTCTCTCCTCGGCAGAGAGAAGCCCTGCATACTGTTTTTCCAAGCGCGCAATGATTTTATCAAGATAGACACTCGCAAGCGGACTTTTGCTTCCCTCCTTTGAGAGCCAATGTTGGTCAAGTGTTTCAATTGTTTCTTCCCCGCGACACACCAAAAGGATGGGGTAAAGTTTCTCCCCCTCACGGGCGATTTCCTCGCGGATGACACGGTATCCCGCTTGGGAAAGTCCTGCGCGAAGTCGCTCTCCCGCGGTCATGGGCTGCAAAATCAAGGTGATGTCGGGGTCGCGCGTCCACTCCGCGG
Source organism: Eubacteriales bacterium (assembly GCA_045540975.1). GTDB lineage: Bacteria > Bacillota > Clostridia > Oscillospirales > JAAYXM01 > SIG510. The sequence continues at coordinate 25,616 of JAZQIE010000084.1, read as the reverse complement.
TGTCGAGAATATGTAAAATAAGTTCACCGCCCATCCCTGCGATAACAGCAACGTCGTGTTTTTCCACGCCGCTGAGTCCGTCGGTCAGCACGGTTTGAATCTTCTCCTCCAAGCCCTCGGCGCGGATGGCGGCTTTTGCACGCGCGAGCGGACCTTCCCCGATATCGGTTGCGGTGGCGCGGACAGTCTTTCCCGTCAGCACCGATGCAATCGCGACTTTCGCATGGTCCGCGCCCACATCTACCACCGAACGGCATGGCGGAATCAAAGATAAAACGGTATCCAAACGCATCATAAGTGTGTCCTCTTCTATGCAAAATACCCCCCGCTCGATGCAGGGGGTATCGGTTTTGGGATTACTGATTTGCTTCGATGTGAGCGTTGAGCTTTTCAAGCAGCGCATCCACATCCACACCGTGCACCGCACAAGCCTGCTCCAAGGTCTCGCCGCGAGCGGACGGACAGCCCAGGCAATGCATTCCGATTTCCAGGAAATACGGAGCGGTGGTGCGATCAATATCCAGGATATCACCTACAATGGTGTCCTTGGTGATCTTTGCCATGATGATTTCCTCCTTCGTCAAGGTTCGATTTATTATACCGCATTTTCTCTGCGGTTTCAACCCTTTTTTCACGGATTCGGTTATGAAGCCAATCGAGGGCATCGGACAGGCTCCCAAGCTCATCAATGAGTCCGCTTTCTACCGCCTCTTTCCCATCCACCACCGTGCCGACATCGGTTGCAATCTCGCCCGTTGCCAGCATATAGCGGCGGAAATCGTCCTCGGAAATCGAGGAGTGCGAAGATACGAAACGGATGATGCGCTCCTGCACACGTTCAAAATACCGAAAGGTTTGGGGTGAGCCCACCACAACCCCCGTGATGCGCACGGGATGGATGGTGACCACCGCGGACGGCGCAATGAACGAATGCTCCGCCGCAACCGCAAGCGGCACGCCGATGGAATGACCGCCGCCCAAGATGAGCGAGCAGGTCGGGGTTTTCATCCCCGCGATGAGCTCCGCAATCGCAAGCCCCGCTTCAATATCGCCGCCCACCGTATTGAGCAAAATAAGCAGTCCGTCCACGTCCTCGCTCTCCTCAATGGCGGCAAGCTGCGGACATACATGCTCGTACTTGGTGGATTTGTTCTCGGCAGGCAGGACATTGTGTCCCTCAATCTGCCCGACAATGGTAATACAATGAATATTTCCGTTTGGGTTTTGCGATGTGACCGAGCCGTAGTCTTCAATCTCCTCCCGATCCTCTTTTCTGGCTTCGGGAGTTGTCTTCTCTTCAAACATGGCACACTTCCTTTTTTCGGATAGTGTGCCATGAAACGTGTCTTATTATACGCCGGAGTATGCAAGGAAGCCGCCGTCAACATTGATGGTGCTGCCTGTGATAAATGCGGAGTAAGTAGAGTCGCACAGGAAGAGCAGAGTGCCGTCCAAATCCTCGGGCAGACCGAAGCGGCGCATCGGGGTGTGGGAAATAATCTTCTCGCTGCGAGCGGAAAGGCTTCCGTCCGGATTGAAGAGGAGTGCCTTATTCTGCGCGGTGGAGAAGAAGCCCGGAGCGATTGCGTTGACGCGCAAGCCCACATCCGCAAAATGGACACTCATCCACTCGGTGAAGTTCTTGATTGCCGCCTTTGCCGCGCTGTATGCCGGGATACGGGTAAGCGGACGGTATGCATTCATGGATGCGATATTGACCACACAAGCATCCTCCTTGCCGACCAGGTCACGTGCAAATGCCTGCGTCGGAATCAAAGTGCCGAGGAAGTTGAGATTGAAGACAAACTCAATCCCCTTTGCATCCAAATCAAAGAAGGTCTTGACATTTTCGTCCACATGGGTGAGGTCTTCCGGCTCCAAAGTATCCTTGGTGGTGGTGCCCTTCGGGTGGTTGCCGCCCGCACCGTTGATGAGGATGTCGCAGGTGCCGAGCTTTTCGGTGACTTCGTCTCTCGCCGCGTTCATGCTCTCGATTTCAAGCACGTTGCAAGCGACCCCGATTGCGGTACCGCCGTTTGCATTGATTTCATCCGCGACCGCCTGCGCCGCATCCGCGCGCAAATCCAAAACCGCGACCTTCACGCCCTGCGCCGCCAGAGTTTTCGCAAAACCCGAGCAAAGCACACCGCCTGCACCGGTGATGACCGCAACTTTTCCTTTCAAATGTTCATGATGCATCATGGAAAATTCCTCCTAAACGATTTTTCTTCATTATACCGCGATTTCGCGTGAAATACAAGTGCCCGCCTTGACTTTTTGCTCGCCTTGTGTTAAAACAAATTTCAAGGAGGGATTTCCATGAAATTCATTGCACCTACCGCCGCGGTGGTCGGAGATGTCACACTCGGTGAAAACGTCAGCATCTGGTATTCCGCGGTGCTGCGCGGAGACGAAGGCGCGATTAAAATCGGAGAGGATTCCAACATTCAGGATAACTGCACGGTGCACGGCGCGGTCACGGTCGGGCGCGGTGTCACGGTGGGTCATAACGCGATTTTGCACGGCTGCACGGTGGAAGACGGCGCACTCATCGGCATGGGCGCGTGCGTACTCGACGGCGCGGTCATCGGCAAAGAGTCGCTCATCGGCGCAGGTGCGCTGGTCACGGGCGGCACGGTGATTCCCCCGCATTCTCTGGTACTCGGCGCTCCCGCAAAGGTCAAGCGCGCTCTCACCGAGGAGGAGATTGCATCTCTTTCCGAGAATGCGGCGCATTATGTCGCACTGATTAAAAAATACACGGAGGAATAACATGAAAGACGTGATTTTTTCTCGTAAATCCTGCCGCAGTTTTTCTTCCGTTTCACTTGATGACGCGATTCTCACAGACTCTTTGCAGGGTCTCACCCCGCTCTTTTCTGAGATTAAAACCGAGTTTCGGATTCTAAAAAAGAGTGAGGTGCGCTCGCTTTGTCCGTGGATTCCGCCGCAGCTCATCGCGGCATATTCCGAGGTCAAGGACGGGCATCTCGAAAACATCGGTTTTCTTCTCCAGCAGGTGGATTTGCGCTTGCAACAGCAGGGCATCGGTGTGTGCTGGATTGGGCTCGGAAAACCCACGGTCTCGACACCGGAGGGGATGGAATTTGTGATTTTACTCGCGGTCGGAACTCCCAATGGGGATATCAAACGTTCAGAGGAAGAATTTCTCCGAAAACCGATGTGCGAAATCACGGATGTTGAGGATGCACGTTTGGAGCCTGCGCGCGTCGCACCAAGCGCGGTCAACTCCCAGCCGTGGTATTTTTTGCATGAGGGGGACACGATTCACGTCTACCGTTTTTCCCACGGTCTCCGCAAAGCGCTCACCCTCGGGCGCATGAATCAAATTGACATGGGCATTGCGCTGTGTCATCTCTTTGTTTCAAACCCGAATACATTCCGTTTCTTCTCCGCGGACGCCCCCGAAAAGAAGGGGTATGTATACACGGGAAGCATCACGTTGTAGGTTTCTTTTGGGAGTCTTAACAGACTCCCAATTTGTTTTTTTGAAATTTCGAAAAAAATGCTTGACAAATCCCTCGCATTTGCATATAATAGTCAATGCTGATTGCAAACGGACGATTAGCTCAGCTGGTAGAGCATTCGCTTGACGTGCGAAGGGTCAGCGGTTCGAACCCGTTATCGTCCACCAAACAATAGAGGATAGTCAAACGACTATCCTCTATTGTTTTTTTCAAAGATATAAGGGTTCGAAAGCCGGCTCTTAAAAACAGTCCGGTGGACTGTTTTAACCGGCGTGGCTTTTTCGCAAAAAAGCGAACCCGTTATCGTCCACCAAACGTAAAAGCCTTGAAAATACTGGTATTTCAGTAGTTTCAAGGCTTTTTGTTTTCTCTTCCCGCTTCTGCGCCGCACCCCGAAAAACCCCCAAACACCCCACAAAAATGATGTAAAAATGATGTAGTAATTTTGATGCTGATAGAATATTATTCTCAAATTCAAAGAAGGAGGATAATATCGACATCATGAGGGTACTCTCTTGCCTGTTTAGGGGTAACCTTCAATCCTCCATCGTCTCGAGGAATTTCCTTGACAAAATCATACAGTTGTGATACCATGCATTTGCCACCTGTGATCGGCTTGGATTCTTGGGACTTCCCAAGTTTGCCATGATTGTAGGTGGTTATTTCTATTTCGCGGATAATATGCACAACACGGGAGCCATCGACCTGCTGAACAATAGTTGCAACGAACACATACGGAGTCGTTGCAGATTTTTTTGTTTTCGGATCAGTGGTTTCGTAGTCGAATGCGTTGTATACACGGTATGCAAACAGTCCGCCAGGTTTGTTTTTTGTGTGTACTATTCGTTCTACCCCGAGAAGTTTTCCACCTTCGATAAGATCCTTTGCGTGTGGGATATCCTCTTTTATTTTTTCGAAGATATAAGGGTTCTTTTTTTGAAAATTTTTCTCGTGATATTTTCTTTCAAAGCGCGCATACTAACTCCGACACAAAGAAAAGGAGTTGTTATAAATGAATTGCAGCACACAGAAAAACGAAAGTATCAAATGCAATGTCACCTCTTGCATCAACCATTGCGGCACCGCGGACTATTGCAGCCTTTCCTGCATCACGGTCGGCACCCACGAGTGCAGCCCGACTCAGGATCAGTGCACCGACTGTAAATCCTTCCGCAAGAGATAACCGACAGACCGAGTCTTTTGACTCGGTCTTTTTTTGTCCTCACTCCGCATAGATTGAAGCAAAAGGAGTGGAGACTTGATGAACGGACTTTCACAACGCGAGGCAGAATCCCGCCTTGCAAAGCACGGCACAAACACGCTCGAACAAGCAAAGCGCACCTCCCCTTTCCGACTGTTTCTCTCACAGTTTTCCGATGTTTTGGTGCTCATTTTACTCGGCGCGGCAACCGTGAGCCTTATTTTGGGTGATGTGAGTGAAGCGCTCACCATCGGGGTGATTCTATTGGTGAATGCCCTGCTCGGATTCTTGCAGGAATACCACACCGAACGCGCGCTGGAGCGCTTAAAGCAGCTTTCCGCACCGCGCGCAGTCGTCATCCGCGACGGTGTGGAACGGCAAATTGACGCTTCCCTTCTTGTCACAGGTGATTGCATCCGTCTGTCCGCGGGAAATATTGTCCCCGCAGATGCGATTCTGACCGAATCGAACGCGCTCGCCTTTGACGAGAGTATGCTCACGGGCGAGTCTTTTGAAATCCACAAAGCCAAAGGTGAGCCGATTTTCTCCGGCTGCACCGTCTTGCGCGGAAACGGATATGCAGAAATCACCGCAACGGGAAAAGACACCGAAATGGGAAAAATTGCAGGTATGCTTGACGGAGAAACCGCACCCACACCCCTCCAAGAGCGACTTTCCAAGCTCGGTGCGGTGATTGGGGTTTCCTGTCTTTTGGTTTGCGCGGTTGTGGCGGTGATTGGAATCCTGCGCGGATTTTCCCCACTCGATATGCTCCTCACGGGCGTTTCACTCGCGGTTGCGGCAGTCCCAGAAGGACTTCCCGCGATTGTAACCGTCTCGCTCGCGCTTGCGGTGGGACGGATGGTGCGCCGCAAAGCACTCATCCGCAAACTTCACGCGGTGGAGACTCTTGGTTGCGCAACCGTGATTTGTTCGGATAAAACCGGAACTCTCACCCAAAACAAAATGCAGGTTGCAACCCTTGTCCCTTGCGGAGATGAAGCAATGCTCCACACCGTTCTGCGCCATTGCAGCAACCGTGAAGGGCCGACCGAGTGCGCACTCTTTGACGCCGCCCGCCCCTCAACCGCCACACGCCTTGACGAGCTGCCCTTTGATTCCACGCGCAAGCGGATGAGTGTGCTTGTTGAGAAAGACGGTGTCCGCATGACACTCACAAAAGGTGCGCCCGACCTCCTTCTTCCGCTCTGCACCAAATTTGCGACCAAAAACGGCACATCCCCCATGAGCGATGTGCTTCGGAATAAATTTCTGCGCGAGGCGGAGCGGCTTTCCGCCCGTGCACTTCGCACCCTTGCATTTGCCTATCGGGTCGGAGATACCCTCTCCGAGGAGGAACTTGTTTTTTGCGGATTTGCAGGTCTCATCGACCCGCCGCGCAAGGATGTGAAAGCCGCCATTTCAACTTGCAGAAAAGCGGGCATCCGTCCTGTGATGATTACGGGTGACCATGCCGCAACCGCTCGCGCCATTGCGGAAGAAATCGGAATCCTAAAAGACGGCGGAACTCTCCTCACGGGTGCTTCCCTCGACACCCTCTCCGACCAAGACCTGCGCACCCTTCTTCCCGATGTGCGCGTGTTTGCGCGTGTCACCCCCGCGCACAAGCAACGGATTGTGAAAGGGTTTCAAGCCCTCGGTGAGGTGGTGGCAATGACGGGTGACGGGGTCAACGATGCGCCCGCGGTGAAAGCCGCGGACATCGGAGTCGCAATGGGGACTTCCGGTACCGATGTCACACGCGCGGCGGCAAGCGTGGTACTGCTTGATGACAGTTTTACCACCTTGGTGAGCGCGGTGGAGGAAGGGCGCGGAATTTATGCCAACATTCGAAAATTCATCCGCTATCTGCTCGCATGCAATCTCGGTGAGGTCTGCACCATGCTCTTTGCCATGCTCTTTTCACTCCCGATTCCGCTCATTCCCATTCAGATTCTCTTTGTCAATCTGGTGACCGACGGACTTCCCGCCATCGCGCTTGGGCTCGAGCCGTGCGCTCCCACCGCAATGCATGAGCCACCGCGCTCGCGCCGTGAAGGGGTCTTTTCGCGGGGGCTTGGCGGTCTCATCTTCTCACGCGGACTCGCAATCGGGATTGCGACCGTATTTGTCTTTTCCCGTGTCTACCATGCGTGCGGTCTGCTGCCCGCTCGCACCTGCGCGTTGACCACCTTGATTTTCGCGCAGCTGTTTCATGTCTTTGAATGCAAAAGCGAGACACATCCGCTGTGGCGCATCCGACTTTTTGACAATCCCTCGCTTCTCGGCGCGGCACTCACCAGCGCGGCGGCGCTCATCTGCGCGATTTACATCCCGTCATTTTCTCGTATCTTCGATTTGATTCCGCTCACCGCACAACAGTTTTTCTTCTCCTGCGGAGTCAGTCTTGCACTTCCGCTCCTTTCGGGGATTGTGCTGCGAATAAAAAAGTGGTACAATAAATCCAAAGGAGGGATTACCCTTGGCAAACTTAACAAAAGATAAAATTGTTTATTCCCTGCAAGTGGCAGGCGTAAAGCCCGGCGATGTCCTGTTGGTACACAGTTCCCTTTCTTCCATCGGTCATGTGGAAGGCGGTGCGGGCGCGGTTGTGGACGCGCTCCTCGAAGCGGTCGGACCGGAGGGCACGATTGCGGTATCCACCCTCAGTCTTTCCCATCCGTTTGACCCGGAAACAACCAAATCCACCGTGGGTCTCATCTCGGAGACCTTGCGCAACCGCCCGAATGCCATTCGCTCGCTGCACCCCATCCATTCTGTTGCGGCAATCGGTGCGCGCGCCGAGGAGCTTTGCCGCGACCATGACAAGGCGGCAACCGGCTGCGGATTCGGCACTCCGTATATGAAACTTCGTGACATGGGCGGCAAGATTCTCTTACTCGGTGTGGATATGAACCGAAACACCACCTTGCACGCCATTGAGGATTTGATGGACTCGCATTATTTGGAAACATTGGTGGCAAAAGCACCCACCTACATGAATGCGGATACTATCACCATCACCAAGTTCCCTCCGGGACACCGTGATTTCCTCAAATTCACTCCGCATCTGCGCCGCGCGGGTGCGCTGCTCCACGGGAAAATCGGAAACGCGGTCTTCCAGCTCATCGATGTGCGCAAGATGTTCGGTCTGGGGCTGAAACTCGTCGCAGATGACCCGATGTTCTTCATGTGTGAAAACGAAGCGTGTGAGTATTGCAGCAATGCTTACAATGCCTTGAAAGGAGAGTGAGGCAAAATGTATCAGTATTCTATGCAGATTGAGAATCTCGCCGTAGATTCTCGCGCAATTTCCAATGTGGAACTCATTGACGGATGCTTTGGCGCTCCGCTTGCCAAGCTCTCGGGCGACCAAATCGAAGACATCCGCTCAGACCTCATCAAGAGCCTGCGCCGTATCGTGCTTTACACGGTGAAAACCCCGATTTCCGAAACCGAGTGGTACCGCCATATTTTCCAGAACGCGTCCATGCTCGGCATCACACATCTGAAAATCGACCTCGACGCTCTCAAGACCGATACGGGTCTTGCCGAGATTCTGCGCATGGCGGAGTCTTACGGGATTTATGTGGTATTTGAGCCCGGCTTTGACCACCCGATTTTCACCGAGGAATTCTACCTCTCCATTCGCACCGAGCATACCAAAATCATCTACGACCCCACTCTGTTTGTGCACTACGGCAAAAAGCCGTTTTTGGATGTCCTCTATAAGTGCAAATGGAAGGATGACGTTTATTTCCTGCGCGTCACCGATGCACTCTTTGACTCCACCCGTTCGGTTGCCTTGGAGCACGGAAACGGTGAAATCAAGGAATGCACCAGCACTCTGCTGGCGCGCAGTTTCGGCGGCTTCTTCTCGTTTGTTCCGTATCGCACCGATGCGCCCATTTGGAATACGGTATCCGAATTCCAGGCGCTCCTCTCTCGCTTATGATTTGGGATTTGACCGGTGAGATTTACACCGGAATGTGGAATTACGAGCCGCCGTTTCCCGCGGTGGAGGTCAAGCCGCTTCCGAAAGTTGATTGGGTGAAAACCGAGGTGTATTGCGACATATTCGACGGTCTGCATTCGCAGAGCGGTACTTACCTTGAAACCCCGATGCATCTTTTGGGCGATGCCTCTTATCCGCTTGGGGATGTTCCCATTGAAAAACTGGTCGGGATGGATGCGGTTGTCCTGCAGCTTCCCGCGTTTTCGCCAAGCGGTGCGCGTGCGCCCATCTCACGCGAGATGCTGGAATGCTTTGACATTCCGGAGGGTGCTGCGATTTTGGTTTCCACCGGCTGGGGTCGGTTTTGGAAGGAAGCCTTTTACTTAGACGAATCCCCGTACTTCACCTTTGATGCGGTGGAGTATCTCATCTCAAAAAAACCGTTTCTGCTGGGCACGGATTTTCCGCGTTGGGAGAATTTGGAGCAGCCGCAGGGGTTCTTCCCCGCGTTTTACGATGCAAACATCTTAATGCTTGCGCCCTGCATCAATCTTGAGAAGCTGCCCGACCGAGGAAAGCTTACCGCACTTCCCCTGCGCGTGGACACCACCTGCTGTGCACCCGTCCGCGCGGTCTTTGAGGCATAGAAAAAGTGCCGTGATCTTATTGGATCACGGCACTTTTTATGCTTCTTTTTCTTTTGCGAGATAGCCTTTTGCATCCAAACTCGCCTGAATGCGGTCAAGCACCGCCTCATTGTCCGCACGCACGGTGTGATAATGATATCCGCCCGTGATATTCATGAGTTCGGTGGATTTTCCGCTCCGTACCCCTTCGATAAACTGGCGCACATGGAGTGGAGAAAAGATGTTGAGTTTTGCCTCAACCTTTCCGTACACCTTGTGCCATACAAACACATCCACAACCGTGCCGCCGAGTGCCACGATGCAGGAAAGCTCGTCCTCGGTTTCGTTGGTGGTGTGGTGCATCTTGAATACACGGGTCGCCTGCGGTGATGCTTGCAGGATATAGCCGTAATGGGTGGAAAGGATGTCATAGCCCGCGGCCTTCAACACCGAAATATCCTGCACGATGATTTGCCGCGAAACGCCAAACCGCGCCGCCAGGTCACTCCCCGAAATCGGGTCGGACAATGTGTGCAAAAGTGCGGAAATCTCGCGTCTTCTCTCGTCCGCTCTCATAGATTTTACACCGCGTGCAGGTTTTTGAGCGAAAGGTCTAAAATCGGAGCGGAGTGTGTCAATGCGCCGCTGGAAATATAGTCCACGCCGATGTCCACCAGCCGTTCAATGTTCTCACGTGTCACATTGCCGCTGCATTCGGTTTCCGCGCGGCCCTTTGCAAGGGTCACCGCCTCGCGCATATCCTCAACGCTCATGTTATCCAGCATGACGATATCCGCCCCTGCATCCAATGCTTCGCGCAGACCATCCAAGCTTTCCACTTCAATTTCGATTTTGCGGACAAACGGCGCGTATTCTTTTGCCATTTGCACCGCACGGGTGATGCTGCCCGCCGCACCGATGTGGTTGTCTTTGAGCAGGATTCCGTCACTTAAATTATAACGGTGATTGTTTCCGCCGCCCACCTTGACCGCGTATTTTTCAAAGATTCGCATATTCGGTGTGGTCTTGCGCGTGTCCAAAAGTTTTGTCTTTGTGCCGGAAAGCAAGTCCGCAATCGAACGGGTATAGGTCGCAATTCCGCTCATGCGCTGCAAGAAGTTGAGTGCGGTACGCTCACCCGAGAGTAAAACGCGGATATCCCCGCGGACAACACCGAGCTTCTCGCCTTTTTTCACGGTATCACCGTCTTTGCAGAAGAGCTCCGCACGTGTATTTGCATCCAAAAGTTCAAATACACGGCAAAAAACACCCAAACCCGCAATCACGCCGTCTTGCTTGCAGATTAAGTCTACCTCACCCGCCTGTGCGGTCGGCATGACCGAGTTGGTCGTGATGTCCTCACTTGTGATATCCTCATTCAATGCTCTTAAAATCAGTTCGTCTGCGGTCATTTTCATAGTGATTTCATTCATGCTTTTTTCTCTCCTGTTCCATGGCATCCAGTACCATTTGTTTGTATGTTTCGCGGTATCCCGCATAGTCCTCAGCCTGTGCGGTTACCGAGAGTTTGTCACAGTTCGGTGTGTATTCCCGTTTCATGTGATGCGCCGCGCGTTTGGCAAACACCAAACTCTCAAGCAGCGAGTTGGATGCAAGGCGGTTGCGCCCGTGCACCCCGTTGCACGCGGTCTCGCCCACCGCATACAGCCGTTCCATTGAGGTTTTGCTGTAACGGTCCACCGCTATGCCGCCCATGAAATAGTGCTGAGACGGGACCACCGGAATGGGCTCTTTTGTGATGTCGTAGCCTTCTTTCAGGCAATGCTCATAGATATTGGGGAAATGCGAGCGGATTTCCGCCTCCGGAATCGCGGCAAGACTCAGCCAAACGTGTTGACTCCCCTCGCGCTCCATCTCGGCAAAAATCGCATTTGCAACCACATCACGCGGCAGCAATTCGTTCACAAACCGCTCCCCTTTGGAATTCAAAAGCACAGCACCCTCGCCGCGCACGGATTCCGAAATGAGAAATTCCCGACCCGCCTTTTCGGTGTAGAGCGCGGTGGGATGGATTTGAATATAATCAAGATTTTGCAGCTTGATGTTGTATTTGATGGCAAGCGCAAGCGCGTCGCCCGTCAAATGGCGGTAGTTGGTGGAATGACGGAAGAGTCCTCCCACACCGCCTGTTGCAAGCACGGTATAATCCGCACCGACCGCAAAATACTTCCCGTCCAAATCGTGACCGATGATGCCGCCGCAGCGGTTGTCCTCGCACAGAAGATCCACCATTGTGAAATGCTCCATCACCGTGATATTCTCACAAGCGAGTACCGCCGAAAGCAAGTGTGAGGTGATTTCTTTTCCGGTCTCATCCTCGTGAAAGAGAATGCGCGGCTTGGAATGTGCACCTTCGCGGGTGTATGAAAACCCATCTCCGTCCCGCTCAAATTCCACACCCAAATCCACCAAATCCGCAATCACCGCTTTGGAGGAGCGAATCATGATTTCAACCGATTCCGGATTGTTTTCATAATGCCCCGCACACATGGTATCCTCATAAAAATCCGAGAAATCCGCTTCGTCGCGCAAGACACAAATTCCGCCCTGCGCAAGAAACGAGTCACTTCTGGATGCGGTTTCCTTCGTTACCAAAAGGATTTTTTTATCGCGCGGGAGGTTCAACGCGCAGTAAAGGCCTGCCGCGCCGCTTCCCACGATTACAATCTCTGTTTTAATCGTTTCCATCTATTTTGCCATCTCCAACATTCGCTCCAACGGAATCAGCGCGCGCACACGCAGTTCCTCCGGAATCTCAATCTCGCCCTCGCCCGTTTTTAGAACTTCATACAGGCGTTCCAACGTATTCTCCTTCATTCCCGGGCAAATCGGACATGGCTCGGGGAAATAGTACCGTTTGCTCCCGTCCGCGCGCTCCATTTGGAAGCGGACTCCTTCTTCGGTCACAATGAGATACTCTTTCTCATCACCTTGCGCCCAAGTCAAAATCTCGGCGGTCGAGCCGATTTTGTCTGCAAGCGCCAGTACCTCGGGCTCGCATTCCGGATGTGCGAGCACCACCGCATTCGGATGCTCGGCCTTTGCTTTTTGCACCTGCTCCGCTGTGATGGCTGCATGAATCGGACAGCAACCGTCATTTAAAATCACATTCTTTTCCGGAATCTGTTCTTTTACAAACGCACCCAGATTCCGATCCGGAATAAAGAAGATGTTCCGACTCTCCAATTTCCGAACAACTCTCACCGCATTCGACGAGGTCACACAAACATCGCTGAGTGCCTTCAGACGCGCGGTTGAATTGATATAACATACCACTGCAAGGTCGGGATACTGCTTTCTCAGCGCGGCAATGTTCTCCTCGCACACCATGTGCGCCATTGGGCAATCCGCATCGCAAGACGGCATCAGCACGGTTTTCTGCGGATTCAACAGCTTCGCGCTCTCTCCCATGAAATTCACGCCGCAAAACACCAATACCCGCGCATCGGTTTCCTTTGCCGCTTTTGCGAGTGCATAGGAATCACCGACATAATCCGCGACCGCCTGCACCTCGCCGGGAACATAATAATGTGCCAGAATCACGGCATCTTTCTCTTTTTTCAGCCGTGCAATTTGCTCTTTCATATTCGCAATATCCTTCCAAACCATGAGTAATTTTACACATTATATGACACAACTTTACATCTGTCAAGTTATCTGTAAAGTTTTTGGGCAAAAAAAATGAAATGACCCTCGGCTGCCGTGTCTTTCACCCACCAACAACCAAGGGTCATTTCTCTGAATTCTTAATATCTAACATCATTTAACCTCCGTTTCTTCAGATTCAAGCCTTCCTTTTGTTTCAAAGCATTTCCTGTTCTCTTCTCACTTACCTCTTAGTTTCATCCGAATGTTTCATCGTTTCTTCTTTAGCCAAGTTGACTGATATATCATCGGAACCTGCTTTGAATTTTCAAGGTACGCTTGTCGGGTTTCTTTCGCCCCTACTTCTTTTTTGGGGCCCTACCTCTTAGTACATCGGTATCACCCTTTCTGATTATAATATACCATAAGGGTAGGGGGATTGCAAGATGGCATATTGTGCAAAGTTTCTAACCCAAACTTGTGCAAGAGGGAGAACTTTCGGCACATTGACGAAAAACACTTGACTTTCCTATATAACCTTTGTTATACTGGTGATGTTGGGCGCATGAAAAAGGTCGGTATTTCTACCGACCTTTTCTTTTTTAGTTATATTTCGGGAGGTAGTCGCCGTGGGCTTCGATGAGTTCGTCCACCATCGCCTTGATATCGTCAATCGAGAGTTCGCTTGCGGTATGCGGATCCAGCATCGCCGCCTGATAGATATGCTCGCGTTTTTTGGTGACCGCCGCTTCAATGGTGAGAAGCTGAACGTTGATGTTGGTTCTGTTCATTGCGGCACACTGCACGGGAAGGGCTCCGACCGAGCAGGGATGGATGCCGTGACCGTTGACCAGACACGGAACCTCCACGCACGCTTCTCTCGGCAGGTTTGCAATCAAACCGTTGGTATTGAGCACATTGCCGCCGATTTGATACGGCACACCCGTGACAATCGCTTCCATAATGCGGGACGCGTATTCCAAGGAGCGCTCGTGCCCTTTTTCGCATTCCTTCATCATCTCGCCGTAGCCTTCTCCCCACTCCTTGATGTGGTTGATGCAGCGGCGCGGATATTCATCGAGCGGAATGTTGTAACGCTCGACCAGTTCGGGATACTTGCTCTTTAAGTAGAACATATTATACTCCGCATTGTGCTCGCTCGATTCGGTACAGTAATAACCGAAGTTGCGGATATAGTCATAACGGACTTTGTCCAAGCATTCCGGGTCATCCATCTTCGCCTCGATGCGGCGGCGGATTTCGGGATATAAGTCATTTCCGTCACGGTCGCGCAACTCCAAAAGCCACGCCATGTGGTTGATACCCGCGATGAGTTCTTTTCTCCCCTCAAGCTTGTCTTCCATACCAAGTCCCTTGAGAAGCCCTTCCGAGCAAACCTGCACACTGTGGCACAAGCCCACGGTTTTAATTTTGGTGTATCTCTGCATATATCCCGCCAGCATTGCCATCGGATTGGTATAATTCAAAAACCACGCATTCGGGCAGACTTCTTCCATATCACGCGCAAACTCCTCCAGCACCGGGATGGTGCGAAGTGCGCGCATGATACCGCCGATACCCAGGGTATCCGCGATGGTCTGACGAAGACCGTATTTCTTGGGAATTTCAAAATCGGTTACCGTGCACGGCTCATAACCGCCCACCTGAATCGCATTGACCACAAAATCCGCCTCGCGCAGTGCGTCTTTTCTCTTGTCCGCACCCACGTAGCACTCAAACTTCGCACCCGCACCGAGTGCGGTTTTCATCGCGTTCAAAAGTGCATGGCTTTGCTCCAAACGTTTCGCGTCAATGTCATACAGCGCAAAGGTGGCATCCTTCAGCGCAGGGCTGCACATACAGTCACCAATGACATTTCGCGCAAAGACCGAGCTGCCCGCACCCATAAAAGTAATCTTCATTGAAGTTCCCTCCTTGTCGATTTGTTTGTATTCTACCACACAAAACCGAGAAAAAGGATTGATATTTGTGTGGTAAACTTGTTATAATGTTGGATAAGAGGTGAACGCAATGTTTTTTTCCGAAATCGTCATTAACGAAGAACTCCCCGGAATCAATCCTGTAAACTTCGGATACGAGACCTGCGATTCGGGTCACAGTTTCGGTCCCGCAGTGCGCGAATACTGGCTTCTCCATTATGTTGTTTCGGGTCACGGCACATTTGAGCGTGACGGCACCGTACACAAACTGCAAGCAGGAGATATCTTCGTCATCCCACCGCGGCTTACCACCGTTTACAAAGCCTCGGAAACCAATCCGTGGCATTACATTTGGATCGGGTTTACCGCAGACGAGTGTCTGACAAAACCGCTCCAAGCCCCGACTTTGCGCATTCCCGGAATCGGTGAGGTGTTTGAAGCAATGCGCACATGCCATGAGCTGGAGCGCGGGCGCTCCACCTTTCTTGCCGCTCGGATTTGGGATTTGCTCGCACGTCTCAAGGAAGGCACATCCCGTCCGCTCGATTATATCGACAAAGCACTCCATTGTATGCGCGCCGAATATATGAGCGACCTAAACGTCAACAAACTCGCCGCACGACTCAACTTGGACCGCAGTTATTTTTCCACTTTATTCAAAGAAAAAGTCGGTGTCTCCCCTGCGAAATTTCTCGCGGATTTGCGCCTTTCCAAAGCCGCAGAGCTTATGTGCGACCACGGTAAATCCCCCTCCACGGCCGCCGCTTCGGTGGGATATCCCGACCTCTACCACTTCTCCAAAGCCTTCAAGCAAAAATACGGTCTCAGCCCGAGAGAATATCAAAAACAACAAAGCCTTTGAGGAATCTCCTCAAAGGCTTTTCTTTATTTTCCGACACAGAAACGCTCGAAGATACGGGTAAGCACCGCATCCGATGCGGTTTCACCTGTCACCTCGCCAAGCAGCGCAATCGCCGCTTCCACCTCACCCACCGCGACATCCGGAGTAAGGCCGCCGCGGAGTGCTTCCGCCGCATGGGAAACGCGCTCCGCCGCATCCTTCACCGCCGCGGCATGGCGCGCATTGGTGATGAGCGAGCCGTCACACGGCATGGTCTTCACCGCAAGAATTTTGGAAACCGTATCTGCCAAAGCATCAAAGCCGTCATGTGTTTTGGTGCTGATTCTGACAAGTTTTTCGCCAAAAGCCGCAAGATGTGTGACATCCATCTTCTGTTCCAAATCGGATTTATTCACCACCGCAATCGCACAGGCTCCGCGCGCCGCATCCAGCACACGCGCATCTTCCTCCGACCACGCGCGCGACCCGTCAAACACACATACAAGCAGGTCCGACTGCTCCGCCGCCGAGATGCTTCGCTCCACACCCTCGCGCTCAATCGCATCCGCGGTTTCGCGCACACCTGCGGTGTCCACAAGGCGCAAACGGATCTCCCCCAAAAGCGCACTCTCCTCCACCGTGTCACGTGTGGTACCCGCGGTTTCGGTCACAATACTGCGGTCATACCCGACCAGCGCATTGAGGAGCGAGCTTTTGCCCGCGTTCGGGCGGCCCAACAGCGCGGTTTTCACCCCGTCCTTCAAGATTCTGCCGCGCGCATATGATTTGGAAAGGGAGAAGAGTTTTTCCGCAATCTGTTCCAAGTCCCTTGCGGTATCAAAAAGTCCCAATTCCTCAATCTCCTCGTCCGGATAATCCACATAAGCCGAAAAGGTCGCCGCAATGTCCAAGAGTTCACTGCGCAAGCCTTGGATTCCGCGCCCGATTTCGCCCGAGAGCTGCGCCGCCGCACTTTTTGCCGCAGACACGGTTTCCGCTTCAATCAAATCCACGACCGCCTCCGCCTGCGTGAGGTCCATCTTCCCGGCAAGGAATGCCCGACGGGTGAACTCACCCGGTTTCGCCGCACGCGCACCGGACGAGAAGCACGCCTCCAAAACGGTCGCCATCGCAACCGCACTGCCGTGGCAATGAAACTCCACCACGTCCTCGCCCGTGTAACTGTGAGGTTCTTCAAACCACACCGCAAGCCCACGGTCGATGACCGCCTGCGCGGAGTCAAAAAACGCGCCGTACACCATCATGCGCGGCGTATTTAATTTCCCCGAAAATACACGCGCGGCAACTTCCTTTGCCGCGCTCCCGCTGATGCGCAGGACGCCCACGGCACCCGGACCCGAGCATACCGCCGCAATTGTATCATTTCTCATTTGGAAAGCTCCTCAATACAGGTGTTACAAACCATATGGTCTTTATATGCGACAAGGCCCGTACTCTTTCCGCAGAAGACACAAGCCTGCTTCTTCTTTTTGAGAATAATACGGTCGCCCTCCACATAAATTTCAAGCGAATCACGTTCCGAGATACCAAACTGCTTTCTCAGTTCAATCGGAAGAACGATGCGCCCCAATTCGTCGATTTTTCTTGTAATTCCGGTTGTTTTCATGTCGTAAGACCTCCGGTTTTTGTAATTTCTTGTCTTTTAGTATATCATTTCCCCCATGTTTGTCAATCCCAATTTTTGGAAAGGCGGCGGTTTTTGTGTTGGGTGTTATTTGGACGGTTTTGCTTTGTGTTTCAGTGGTTTTCGGCGTTGTGAACGGACAAACGGCCGCCCTCTCCTCCGCGGTGAGCGAGGGCGCGCAGGCGGCGGTCACAACCGTTTTTTCCATCACGGGACTCATGATGCTGTGGTGCGCGGTGATGGAGGTCATGCGCGAGAGCGGACTCGCGGAAAAACTCGCCCGTCTCTTAAAGCCCATCTTACAGCGGCTCTTCCCCTCCGCAAACAGAGACACGCTCGCGCATCTTTCCGCAAACGTCTCCGCCAATCTCTTAGGGCTCGGAAACGCCGCAACTCCCGCGGGCATCCGTGCCGCGGAAGGGCTCAGAAATTCTCCGCATGATCTCACCATGCTCACCGTGATCAACACCTCCTCGCTCCAGCTCATCCCCACGACTGTCGCCGCCATTCGCGCAAGCGCGGGCGCCGCCTCCCCGTTTGACATTCTGCCCGCGGTGTGGATTGCAAGCTTCCTCGCACAGCTTGCGGGCATCCTCGCGGCAAAAGCATTGCGGAAAGGAGAAACCCCATGACCGAACTCATTGTTCCGCTGATTCTGTGTTTTGTCGGGGTGTTCGCAATCCTCCGCCGCTGTGACCTCTATCCCGCGCTCATCCGCGGCGCGGCAGAAGGTCTTACCACCGCGAAAAAAATTCTCCCACCCGTTGTGGTACTCCTCTCCGCGGTGTATCTCTTTCGAGCATCGGGCGCAATGGAGGTTTTGGTGCGCTTCCTTTCCCCACTCACAAATCTCATCGGCATTCCGCCCGAATGTGCACCCCTTCTGCTCATCCGCCCGCTCTCGGGCAGTGCCGCGCTTGCCATGGGTGCAGACATCATCATGAGCCACGGTGCGGACTCCCTCATCGGCCGTACCGCCGCGGTCATGCTCGGCTCAAGTGAGACCACGTTCTACGTCATCTCGGTTTATTTTGGCTCACTCGGGATTAAAAAAACGCGAGGGGTCATCCCCGCCGCGCTCTTTTCGGATTTTGTCGGCGCCCTCGCCGCAGCCCTCACCGTCCGTCTCTTTTGGGGATAAAAAAAAGAGCCTTTCGGATGAAAGGCTCTTCCTCTTATGAATTTTCTACTGTATCGACGATGTTTTGGAAGATTTCCTTGTTTTCTTCCGACTCATTCGGGTTTTCCAAACCGCGTTTTGCCACCGCGTAGATGGAGCGGCTCGCGCCCGTGTCTGCATAAACAATGTATCCGTCGTCCAGAATCGCATAGGCTCTTGCGGTATACTCACGCGCATAGTTTTTCTCCGCAACATCGGTAATGACCGCGGTGAATGTCACGGTCTCGTCGGTCTCATCGTAGATGTAATTCGCTTTGACCTTCGCAACTGTATGACCGTTGAGTGTTGCACCAATTGTGAGGTCTGAAATATCCGTGATATCCGCACTCGGAATCAGCACCGTACCGTATTCCACTACGCGGTCAAAGTCTACACTCGTCTTGTCAATCGAGGAGATAAAGCGTAATCCCTGCGCCCCTGTGGTACGAATCTGCGCACCGTTTATGGTAGAGAGGGTGACATCGTTCATGCGTTTGAACACCACGGTGACGGTGACATCGCTCTTCGGCATCAGAAAGCGATTACCCGAGATGACAACCCCATTGACTTTTATTTGATCCGCCTCATATCCAATCCTTGGAGCCGTTGTGATTGTAACAACTTCATCGAATGTCGCGTGGGTCTTATCCACCATCACAACCCCATTCTCCGACTGAATCACCTCAATTGTGTATTCCTTTTTGGTAAATTCGGCAGCAACTGTCACATCTCTTGGCGGCATGGTGAATGTGTTTTCGGAAATCGGAGTTCCGTTTACGAAAACCGTCGCAAGTTCATATCCTGTATTCGGTGTTGCAGTAACCGTAATCTCTTCGCCAAGATTTGCGATCGTTTGATTGACGCTGACACTTCCGTTTTCGCATTCCCCTACGGTAACCGTGTAATCAACCAATGCAAACTCCGCACTTACCGTAACCTCTCGATTTGGCATAACAAATGTGTTTCCCGAAATGGCAACCCCATCCACAAGGAAGGTTACAAACTCATATCCTGCATTTGCGGACGCAATTAAGGTTACCGTTTCCCCTTTCACCGCAAGGTGTTTTCTCGACGAAACGGTTCCTTCTTCCATTTTCAGAATCGAAACCGCGTAGGGTCCCGGATAACTCCAAGCCGCATCGGTAAAATTTTCATTCCCGCTTCCAATCGAAATGTTTTCTTTCTCCGCCATTCCGGCGCCATATAATACATCGGTCAAGGATGTACACCCATAAAAGGCACGATCCCCAATGCTTGTGACGTCATCGGCAAACTCTACAAGGGTTAAGTTTCCGCAGCCGTAAAATGCACCGTTTCCGATGCTTGTAATGCCCGACCCAAATTTCACCGTGGTCAAAGCATCGCATTCTTCAAACACACCTGCACCAATACTTGTGACGCTATCCGGAATCGCGATCGATGTTAAGGACGCGCATTTGTAAAACGCGTAATCCCCAATGCTTGTTACGTTGTTCGGAATCTCCAATGTCGTTAGCGCGAAGCAACCATAAAATGCATGAGACTCAATGCGTGTTACGCTTTCAGGAATCTCTACCGAGCTTACGCTATAGCAGTCGTAAAACGCATAAGACCCAATGTTTGTGACTCCACTTTCAATCACTACCGCGGTGATGCTTTTTCGGTTTGCATACCACGGCACACTTGATGCAGATGACCAACTCGTCATCGGACCGGTACCCGAGATGGTGAGTGTTCCGTCGAGCTCGAGTTTCCAGAGCGTTGCGTCTCCACAGGTTCCTTTTAAGGAATAATGCCAAGTCGCATTGAGAAGGCAACTGTTTTCTTCCATAACCGAAATCCCGCTTTTCTCCTCCTCTGTTCCGCCATAATAGACATCGGTCAAAGCGTCACAGTCATTAAATACATACTCCTCAATTTTTGTGGTTTTATCGGGAATCGTCACGGTTTCCAGTCTGTCACAGGAGGAAAACGCAGCATATCCAATACTCGTGACTTGATTCGGAATCACCACCGAAGTGAGTGAGTCACAGTCATAAAAAGCTCTCCCGCTAATATTTGTTAAGCCGGAACTCAACTTCACCGAGGTCAACGAGTCGCAATCTTCAAATGTACCACCTCCGGTGTAGGTCAGGCTATCGGGAAGTTCCAGCGCAGTCAAAGCGGTGCATTTATAAAACGCATAAGACCCGATGTCTGTGATACCCTTTCCAAACTCCACAGTAGTTAAGCCGTCGCAATAACTAAACGCATCATTCCCGATGCTCGTCAGGCTATCGGGAAGCTCCACTGTAGTTAAAGAGTCGCAGTCTTTAAACGCATATTCCTCAATGCTCGTGACTCCGGTCGGAATCTCGATTGCAGACAATTTTTCACAGTTGGCAAACGCAGCATACTTAATGCTTGTTACGCCATTGGGAATTACCAGCGTGGCTAATTTCCCACAGTCGTAAAACAATCTGCTACTGATTCTCGTGATACCGGAGCCCAACTTCACCGCGGTTAATTTGTCGCAGTCTTCAAACGCACTCCCCCCGATGGTTGTCACACTATCCGGAATCGTCACCGAGGTTAAGTCGCCGCATTTGTAAAACGCATAAGTCCCGACACGTGTTACGCTATCGGGAATCTCCACCGAGGTCAAGGAGTCGCACCAAGAAAAGGCATCGTTTCCAATACTTGTAACGCCGTTTTCAATCACAACCGCCTTGATGCTTGATTTTTTGGAATGCCACGGCACATCTGCTGCCGCCTCCCAATTTGTCATTGCCCCTGTGCCCGAGATGGTAAGGGTACCGCTCGACAAACTCCAGGTCAGATTCTCACCGCACGTACCGCTTGTCGCCGCTGATGCAAACAACACAGTTTGTGGCAGCATCGCTACCACCATCACAAAGCACAACATCAAGGATACAAATTTCTTCATATCATTTTCCTCCGTTAAGCGAACACTTTCCAGTATAGAAACAGTTTACCACGCTTTCCTCTTTTGTGCAACAAAAAAGAGCCTTTCGGATAAAAGGCTCTTTTGGTTTTAAGAATGTTAGATTCTTGCAACGCCAGTCTTGCGTGCTGCTTCCGCAACTGCTGCTGCAACTGCCGGAGCAACCTTCGGATCGGTCGGCTCGATGATGATGCGGTCTGCGCGGAGTTCTTCTTCCGGAATGAGGTTTGCGATTGCGTAAGCTGCTGCAACCTTCATTTCGTCGTTGATATCGGAAGCACGAACGTCCAGAGCGCCACGGAAGATGCCCGGGAATGCGAGCAGGTTGTTGATCTGGTTCGGGAAGTCGCTGCGGCCGGTACCGACAACAGCAGCACCCGCTGCGAGTGCTTCATCCGGGAAGATTTCCGGAGTCGGGTTGGACATAACAAAGACCATCGGATCCTTGTTCATGGAGCGGACCATATCCTGGGAGATGATGCCCGGGCCGGAGAGACCGAAGACAACGTCTGCGCCAACCATAACTTCTGCCAAAGAACCTGCAACTTTGTTCTTGTTGGTGATCTTTGCCATTGCTTCTTTTTCCGGATTCAGACCGTCGCGGCCTTCGTAGATTGCGCCCTTACGGTCGCAGAGGATGACTTCCTTGAGGCCGAGAGCCATGAGCAGACGGGTAACAGCGATTGCTGCAGCACCTGCACCGGAAACGACAGCCTTGAGGTCACCGATGTTCTTCTTGGTCAGACGGCAAGCACCGATCATTGCTGCTGCGGAAACAACAGCGGTACCGTGCTGGTCGTCATGGAAGATCGGAATGTCACAAACTTCTTTCAGCTTGCGCTCGATTTCGAAGCAGCGCGGAGCGGAGATGTCTTCGAGGTTGATGCCGCCGAAGGAGCCTGCGAGCAGCTGGATGGTCTTGACGATTTCGTCAACGTCCTTGGAGCGGACACAAAGCGGGAAAGCATCGACGCCGCCGAATGCCTTAAAGAGAACGCACTTACCTTCCATAACCGGCATACCTGCTTCCGGACCGATATCGCCCAGACCCAGAACTGCGGTACCGTCGGTAACGACAGCAACCAAGTTGCCGCGGCGGGTGTACTTGTAGCTCAGATCAACGTCTTCGCTGATCTTGAGGCACGGCTCTGCAACACCCGGGGTGTATGCGACAGAGAGATCGTCCTTGGTTGCGACCGGGCAACGGCAAGTAACTTCAATCTTGCCCTGCCACTCTTCATGAGAGATGAGTGCTTGTTTTCTGTAATCCATGATAGTACCTCCATCATAATTTTATGGTTTATGCATCCATTGTACCATTCAATTCATTTTTTTGCAATGGCAGATTATCCGAAATTCTTGATTTTTTTCAAAAAAAGATGGTGATATTCAAAAAACTACATGTCCCCATTCCCGACTGCACTTGACAAATTCGTATTCCCTTCTTTATAATAGTAGTATAAATTTTGAGGAGGAAACCTTTTATGGTATTTGAAAAACTGAAAGAACTTTTGGCAGACCAGTTGAGCATCGATGCATCTACCATCACCGAAAGCACCGAGCTGATTAAGGACCTCGGCGCAGATTCTTTGGATATTGTGGAACTCATGATGACTTTTGAAGATGAATACGGTGTTGAAATTTCGGACGAAGATGCGTTCAACTTGAAAACCATCGGCGATATCGTCGCATATATCGAATCCAAGAAATAATTTTGTCGGGGACTTGTGTCCCCGACTTTTTTCGAAAATCGTGCTTGACAAACGTATGTTGAGATGATATACTTATTAGGCTTTGAAAAAGCATATGCGGATATGGCGGAATCGGCAGACGCGCTAGATTCAGGTTCTAGTCGGGGCAACTCGGTGGAGGTTCAAGTCCTCTTATCCGCACCAAACTGAGAGGATGGCAAATGCCATCCTTTTTTGTTTTTTTAATTCTCCAAACACGAGGTGTTGATTATGGAACAAATGAAGAAAGACATTTTTATTTCCTATAAAAACGATGGGTCGGGCAATCAGTTTGCCAACCGTCTGTGTCAGGATTTGGAAGCAATTGGGTACAGTGTGTACTTCAACTCCAAGGAAGAGCGTGCACACAGTTTTCCCGAACGTCTCAGAAACGCGGTTTCAAACTGCCGCGACTTCCTGCTGATTTTGTCTTACGGGTGCTTGGAGCAATTAAAACGCCACGACACCATTGACTGGGTGCGCGAGGAAGTTCTGTGCGCCAAGGAACACGGAAAACACATTGTCCCGATTTTATTGGAGGGTGTGGACCTTCCCAAGGATGCATCCGAGATGCCCGAGGACCTGCGCTTTCTTCCGCATATTGACGCCATCCGTTTTCCCGAGCAGTATATTCAGTCTCCGCTCGAGGTCCTGCAAGGCGCTTTGAAGGCAAAAAAGGTTGGCTCCGACCATTTCAAGGACACCTTCAACAGTAACCCCGAATACCGTATTGTGGATGACTGTGCCGCGCTTTCGGACGCCGCAAAAAGCGGGGATGTTTCCGCAATGTACGAGCTTGGCATGATGGCATTCTACGGCGCGACCAATTCGGACGGCACACGCTCCAAATGGGATTATGACAATGCCGCCTACTGGCTCCGAAAGGTTTGCGAAACAGACAACGAGTACAAAGCGCACGCGCTGAACATTTTAGGGCGTATGTATTACCAAGGCACCATGCCGCGCGAGGAACAGTCCTACGAAAAAGCCTATGAAATCCATTGCACCGCCGCCGCGTTGGGCAACGAGCATTCCGCATTGGAGCAAGGATATTTGCAGCGTGTCGCGGTTGGCTGCAAGTTTGATTACGATTCCATCGTGGATTATTATCAAACCAAAATCAAAAACGGGGACGATATTTCTTATTTGGCACTCGCAAAATTCTATTCTCAACACGGTCAATTTGAAAAAGCAATCGAACTGTATGATTCCATGAGCGCGGTCTCGCCCGAGGCAGACTACCAACTGGGCATTCTCTACCGTGACGGTGTGACCGAAACTCCGCCGCGCCCGGACTACTTCCGCGCCTCCTACCATTTCCGCAACGCCGCAGATGAAAACCATCTCCAAGCCGCTTTGGAATACGGTCTTTTGTGCTTCCGTCCGAGCGGAAATTTGAAAAAGAACTTCTCCGCCGCGCAGAAATATCTCACCCTTGCCGCAGACGGCGGTCTTGACCAAGCGCAGTATCTGTTGGGGTATCTGTATCGCACGGGGCTTATCCCGCTCGACCTTGAAAAAGCGGTGGAGTACTTGGAAAAGGCGAAGGAGCAGGGCAATTCCCTCTCCGCACTCGAACTTGCCATGCTCTACCAACAGCCCGAATGTCAGAACTACCAAAAGGCATTTGAATGTGCAAGAATGGCGGTTGCGCACGGTATCGCGGAAGCAAAACTCATTTTGGGCAACCTCTATTTCTGGGGTCGCGGATGCGCCGCGGATATGAACAAGGCATACGAAATGTATTCCGCCGCCGCAACCCACGGTCTCTACTACGCGGTTGTTATGATGAAGAAAATCGACGCCATCATGGATGCAAATCGATAGACACGGGGTGAAGGTATGATTTCTCTCAACTGCCCGATTTGCGGGGAGCGGCTCTTTCTCTTAAAAACCTTGTACCGCTGCAAAAACGGGCACAGCTTTGACATTTCACGGGAAGGGTACGTCAACCTCCTCATTTCCAACCGTGCGGTGCACGGAGACGACAAATGGATGGTGCGCGCAAGAAACGCGTTTTTGGAGCAAGGGTATTATTCCTGTCTGCGCGACGCGCTCTCCTCACTTGCCTGCAAATACACGTCCGACTCTGCCACACTCCTCGATGCGGGCGGCGGCGAAGGATGGTATACGCACGGCGTGAAATGTTCCATGGAGAAGGTCGGGGTTGCGACCGATGCACTCTGTGTGGACATCTCAAAAGAGGCGTTGAGACTTGCGGCAAAGCGCGGAGGTCTCACCTGCGCGGTCGCAAGCGTTCTGAGCCTTCCCGTACCCGACGAATCCGCAGACATTATCCTCAATGTCTTTGCGCCCGAAGCGGATGCCGAGTTTTTCCGTGTCCTCAAAAAAGGCGGCGTTTTGCTCCGCGTTGTCCCACTCGAGGAGCATCTTATGGGGCTGAAAGCCGCGGTGTATGATCTCCCACGCCCCAATCCCGCACCCGATTATGCCCCCGCAGGATTTTCCCTTCTCGAACGGGTCGAGGTGCGCGACACACTC
>JAZQIE010000083.1:0-6657 GCA_045540975.1 Eubacteriales bacterium | reverse complement strand
CCACCTTACTCTGCATCCGATAACGATGCAGACGGAACTTGTGCACCCGCACATCCTCCCAAACCAAAAACCCGATACCGCCCACAATAATCAGCGCCATCACGGTCACGTTCACGATCGGATTCCCCGCATAACGGGTGAGCGAGGAAAAATTCCCCATCAAATCAAAGCCTGCATTGCAAAATGCAGAAACCGAGTGGAACACCGCATACCATATCCCGCGTGCCGCACCAAATTCCCGATAAAACACGGGTGTCAGCACAGCCGCGCCGATGCCTTCCAGCAAAAGCGTGGTCTTAAGTACAAATCCGGTCAGCTTGACAATACCGCCCACCTGTGGCGCGCTGAGTGCCTCCTGCATGGTGCTGCGGTATTTCAGACCGATGCGCTTGCCCGAAAAAATTGCCAATGCGCTTGCGGCGGACACGACTCCAAGCCCACCGACCTGAATCATCGCAAGAATGACACCCTGGCCGAAAATCGACCAATACGTCGCTGTGTCCTGCACCACAAGTCCGGTCACACACACCGCGGATGTCGCGGTAAAGAGCGCATCGCCAAACGTCGCGCCCATCCCGTCACGTGTGGCAAACGGAAGCATGAGGAGGAAGCTTCCCAGTAAAATCACAGCGGCAAAGCCCAAAAGAATCATCTGTGACGAAGAAATTCGCAAAAATTTCACAGCGCTTCCGCCTCCTTTTTTTCATATTGCAAAAAGCGACCCGAAACGCCAACGAAGACGTCTTTTTTCAGCGCAGAAGCTCGCCTAAGAGTCGCTTTTTCCCCATTACAGATTATAATACAAATCAAATTCTGCAGGGTGCGGAATCGCATTGAGACGGCGCACCTCTGCGCGCTTGGTGGAGATGAAGTTTTCGATGAGTTCCTTCGGGAACACCCCACCTGCGGTCAAGTATTCGTTGTCTGCCTCCAACGCATCCAACGCCGCATCGAGCGAGGTGGGAAGCTGCTGCAGCTTCGCCTTCTCCTCCTCGGGCAGATGGAAGAGGTTCATATCATACGGACCCCAGCCGTTTTCATGCGGGTCGATTTGGTTTTTGATGCCGTCGAGTCCCGCCATCAAAATTGCCGCATAGCAGAAGTACGGATTGCAGGTCGCATCCGGATTTCTCAGTTCGAAACGGCGTTTTGCAGGCTCCTTCGCATATGCGGGGATGCGGATGACCGCACTGCGGTTCGAGGTCGCA
Source organism: Eubacteriales bacterium (assembly GCA_045540975.1). Taxonomy (GTDB): domain Bacteria; phylum Bacillota; class Clostridia; order Oscillospirales; family JAAYXM01; genus SIG510. The sequence goes on along the minus strand of JAZQIE010000083.1, from coordinate 5,449 downwards.
TACCCCACCGTGACCGGTGCTTCAAAGCCCGGCACCAATCTCTTAAACGAGTTGGTGGAGGGATTGGTAATCGCGCAGAGCGAGTGAATGTGTTTTAAGAGTCCGCCCATGAACCAATGCGCCTCGCGGCTTAAGTTGGAATACCCGTTGTCATCCGAGAACACGGGCTTTCCGTCCTTCAAGAGGAGCATATGCACGTGCATCCCGTTTCCTGCCTCGCCCATCACAGGCTTCGGCATAAAGGTCGCAGAGAGACCGTACTTTCTCGCGGTGTTGTGGATGATGTATTTAATCATCATGGTCGCATCCGCCATCTTGCTCATCTCACCAAGCTCAGGCTCAATCTCAAACTGACCGCCCGCACCCACTTCGGGGTGGTGGTAGTTGAGCGGGATGCCCGCCTCGTCAATGAGCATGCACATCTCACTTCTCGCCTCATACGTCGTGTCAAACGGCTTTGCGATGTGGTAATTCTTCTGCTTCGGGACGATGTTGCCCAGACCCTCTTCCGCGCTGTTCCAATGCGCCTGCTCCGCGTCCACACTCATCCCAATCGACTCAGGCTTTACCTCCCAAGCCACCTGATTGAAGAGATAAAACTCAAACTCGGGCAAAATCAGCATGGTGTCCGCAATCCCGCAGTCTCTCATGTACTGCTCCGCCGCGCGGACAATGTTGCGCGGATACTGCGGAAGCGGCTTATTCTCGGGGGATGCGATCATCATCGCGTTGCCCGTCATGGAAAGGGTCGGAATCTCGCAAAACGGGTCAATCATCGCGGTGTCGGGGTCGGGAATGAATACCATATCACTCTTTTCCACCACCGCATAGCCGTAGTTGGACGCGTCAAACCCAATCCCGTTCTTCATGGTCTTCTCGGAAAAATTCTTCGCAGGAATGGTGACGTGGCGGAACTGTCCATTGATGTCCACCATCTTAAAGTCAACCATCTTGATGTCATGCTCCTCAATCATTTTGAGGATGTCTTTTACTGTCTTCATAATTTTCATCTCCTTTTCTTCCATTTTACCCCTATTTCGAGAAGATTACAATATTTTTCACAAAAAAAGAGTGGGTCTCCCCACTCTTTTCTCTTACGCGTTTTCTACTGTGTCGACGATTGCTTGGAAGATTTCCTTGTTCGCGTCGGACTCATTCGGATTTTCGAGTCCGCGCTTTGCCACCGCGTAAATCGAGCGCGATGCGCCCGTGTCTGCATAAACAATGCTTCCGTCGTCCATGATGGCGTAAGCTCTCGCGGTATACTCGCGTGCGTAGTTCTTTTCCGCCACGTTTGTGAGAACCGCGGTAAAGGTGATTGTATCGTCGGTCTCATTGTACATGTAATTCGCTTTGACCTTCGCAACCGCGTGACCGTTTAAGATCGCCCCGATTTGGAGCTCGGAAATATCGGTGATGTCTGCGGTCGGAATGAGCACCGTGCCGTATTCCACCACGCGTTCAAAGTCCAAACTCGTCTTGTCGATAGACGAGATAAATCTCAGCCCCTGCGCGCCCGTGGTACGAATCTGCGCACCGTTGATGGTGGAAAGGGTCACTTCGGGAATCAGAACAAACTCCACCGTAACCGTCACATCGGACTTCGGCATCACAAATGCATTTCCAACGATAGCAACTCCGTTTACCTTGATTTTTGCTACCGTGTAGCCAATCATCGGAACGGTTGTAACCGTGATAATCTCGCCAAAGGTCGCGTTCGACTTATCCAGCATCACAATGCCTTCTTCCGGCTGTATCGCGGTGATGGAGTACTCCTTCTTCACAAATGTCGCAGTAACCGTCACATCCCCCGCCGGCATGGTGAAGGTGTTGCCTGAAATCGCGGTTCCGTTTACCAAAATTTTGGAGAGTTCGTAGCCCGCATCCGGTGTCGCGGTGACCATGATGGTTTCATCCGTTTTTGCAACAGATTTATTCACACTCACACTGCCGTTTGCAACCTCGCCAACCGTGACAGTATATTCAAGCGCAACAAACTCCGCGCTTACCACAACTTCCGCCTTCGGCATGATAAACATGTTTCCGGAAATCTTGGTGCCGTTTACCTTGATTTTGCTCAATGCGTAGCCTGCATTCGGGGTTACCGTAACCGTAACCACTTCACCAAAGGTCGCACCGCTCCTGTCGGTCGCAACGGAGCCCTGTTCACTCGGCTCAATCGTAATCGAGTAAACCTTCTTCACAAACGTTGCCGTTACCGTGACATCTCCTGCCGGCGTGGTGAATGTGTTGCCCGAAATTTCTTTGCCGTTTACCAAAATCTTGGACAGTTCGTATCCCGCATCCGGTGTTGCGGTGACCGTAACTGTTTCACCATTGTTTGCGGTGTTCTTGTCTAAACTCACACTTCCATTTTCACATGCACCTACGGTAATGGTGTAATCCGTATAGTCTGCAACAAACTCGGCGCTTACCACAACGTCCGCCTTCGGCATGATAAACATGTTTCCGGAAATCTTGGTGCCGTTTACCTTGATTTTGCTCAATGCGTAGCCTGCACTCGGGGTTGCCGTAACCGTAACCACTTCACCAAAGGTCGCACCGCTCTTGTCTGTGCTTACCGTACCATTTTCCGTTTTTTCGGTTGTTATCGTGTAAATCTTCTTTACGAAGGTTGCCGTTACCGTGACATCCCCCGCCGGCATGGTAAAGGTGTTCCCTTCAATCGCAGTACCGTTTACCAAAATCTTGGAGATCTCATACCCCGCCTCCGGGGTCGTGGTGACCGTGACGGTTTCATTCGTTTTTGCAACAGATTTGTCCACACGCACACTTCCGTTTGTGCACTCACCAACAGTAACAGTATATTCAAACGGAACAAACTCCGCGCTTACCACAACTTCCGCCTTCGGCATAACAAAGGTATTCCCCGAAATCGCAACACCGTCTAACAGAAATGTGACAAACTCATATCCCGCTTTCGCTGTCGCGGTCAAGGTAACCGTTTTCCCTTCTGCCGCGGTCTGTTTGTTTGATGAAACCGTACCACCGGAAACGCTTGAAATCGAAATATCATATGCAGTGGCATAATGCCAAGTTGCATTGGTTAATTGAGAGTTGCTCCCACCAATTGAAATGCCGTCTCTATCCTCTTCTGTACCGCCGTAATACACATCGGTTAAACTGTCGCAGTAGTAAAATGCGCTCTCCCCGATGCTTGTCACACCGTCCGGAATGGTAACCGAGGTTAAACTCGAGCAGTAGTAAAATGCATACTCCCCGATGCTTGTCACACTGTCCGGGATGGTAACCGAGGTTAAGCTCTCGCAGAAGAGAAATGCATGATCCCCGATGCTTGTCACACTGTCCGGGATGGTAACCGAGGTTAACGCCCGGCAGTAGGAAAATGCATACTCCCCGATGCTTGTCACACTGTCCCCAATGGTAACCGAGGTTAAGCTCTCGCACAAGTAAAATGCATACTCCCCGATGCTTGTCACACTGTCCCCAATGGTAACCGAGGTTAAGCTGTTGCAGGAGTAAAATGCCCTGTCCCCGATGCTTGTCACACTGTCCGGGATGATAACCGAGGTTAACTTGTCGCAGCCGTAAAATGCATCATCCCCGATGCTTGTCACACTGTTTCCAATGGTAACCGAGGTTAAACTGTAGCAGCCGTAAAATGCAGATTTTCCGATGCTTGTCACACTGTCCCCAATGGTAACCGAGGTTAATCTATTGCAGGAGGTAAATACCCTCTCCCCGATGCTGGTCACACTATCCGGAATGGTAACCGAGGTTAACGCGTTGCAGGAGTAAAATGCAGAATTCCCGATGCTGGTCACACTGTCCGGGATGGTAACCGAGGTTAACCTCTTGCAGTCGTAAAATGCCCTGTCCCCGATGCTTGTGACACTGTCCCCAATGGTAACCGAGGTTAAACTGTCGCAGGAGTAAAATGCCCAGTTCCCGATGCTTGTGACCCCATCTTTGATCACAACTGTTTTGATACTGCCACGGTTTACGTACCATGGTGCAGAAGACGACGAATAATTCGTCATCGCGCCCGTGCCCGAGATGGTAAGGGTGCCGTTGTCATCGAGTGTCCAGGTGAGATTCTCCCCGCAAGTGCCGCTTGATGCCGCGGATGCAGGGGTGGTGACACCTGCGAGCATAGAAACACACAGGGCAAACACCAAGCACAAACTCAAAATTCTCTTCATATTTCATTCCTCCATTAAACAGATACTACACCACGATAACACTAGTGTACCACAAACTCCCACATCACGCAAGAAAAAGAGCGAGAATCCCTTCTCGCTCTTTGCCCGCTTCTCTCAATGTAAAGTTACTTTTCCGCTTTCCAGATTTGTTCGGAGTGTGGTGTATTCGCCCTGACCTTTTCCGTCCATAACTTCATAAACGTATTCCCTTTGCATGAGGGGTTTGTCCACGGTCTCGGGGGTCGCAAACGCCATCACAAGCGGAATGTCAAGCGCTTTGGAAATCATCATCGCAACAAACCCACGGGTCGCGGTCTTTTTCGGGTCAAACACCACACCGTTTGTGAGTCCCAAATCCTGCGCAATTGCGAGATAATCCTGCGGATACTGAAGTGTCGCCCCCTCGGGTCTGCTTTGCAGCTCCAGTTTATCGTAGTTTAACACGCAAACCATGATTTTGAGCGCCTGCTCATAGGTCACACCCTCATCGGGTCGGAAGGTGTAGTTGGGGAATCCGTTCACAAATCTGCACATATACGCGTCCGAAACACAACTGTACGCCCAATGTGTTTTTTCCATATCACGGAACATGGATTCATCCGCCCCCGCGTAGGGGTTAATCTTCTCACGTCCCATTGCGGTGATGACCATTTTGCAAAGCTGCGCGCGTGTCACACCCGCATCCAAACGGAACGAGCCGTCGGGGAATCCGTTCATAATCTTGTATTTCCCCAAATCACGCGCCGCCTCCTCGGGCGTCAGCGCAAACACGGAAACCGAAAGAGTAAGTACCAGTACAAATGCAATCAGAGCTTTGAATGTTCCTTTCATAGGACACCTCCGTTATTGTATTATCCTCATTATAGCATACGCTCCCATACCGCGCAACAAAAAAGAGGATGCAATGCATCCTCTTTTGTATTTACTTTCCTGCCTGCATTTCCGCGACAGCCTCGAGCACCGAGTCTGCCATGTATTGGAGCTGCTCATCGGTAAGTCCGTAGAGCGGGAGATGGGTGAAGCGGTGATAGAATGCCTCTTCACAATTCGGGCAAGTTTTTGCAATCTCATCCGAATCAAAGCCCATATCCTGCACCACCTTAAAGCGGTAGAGCGGTCCGAAGTGCGGAATCTGAGTCACACCGCGCTCGCCGAGTTTCTTTTTCAGCACCTGAATGTCGCCGCCGGCCGTCTTCGGGTCAATCTGCAAGAGATACATATGGAAGGACGGCTTGATGTCGTCATTTCCGAGGTCCTGCGGAATG
>JAZQIE010000082.1:0-11809 GCA_045540975.1 Eubacteriales bacterium | reverse complement strand
GTAACACCACCTGGAAAGAATCCGCCTGCGGATCGTCTTCTGCAGGCGGACACATTTTATCATATCATACTTTTTATAAAAAGAACAGAAAGTCGGATCGTAGCCATGTCGTTCTGTGAGCCAAGGAGTTGGAGAGATATTTTGTCTTCCTAAGCCCGCTTGGCCTCCCGACTTGTAACACCACCTGGAAAGAATCCGCCTGCGGATCGTCTTCTGCAGGCGGACACATTTTATCATATCATACTTTTTATAAAAAGAACAGAGAATTTTAGAATCCCAAATCCTCTTTGACCAGAATCACATGGATGCGCCCCTTCTGTCTCTGTTTCGCAGACACAACATAGTTACAGCAAATACGGTCATCGCTTTTGCATCCGTCACACAAAAAGGACGCTTCATCGTTTAAGGACACACACGCGCCCGTCTCGTTGCAGTAGGTCTTGCAATCGAGCCGCACACAGTTTGGCGGTGCCGCCTTGGTCTTCACACGTTCTGCCGCCTCGCTTAAGTTTGCAACGATTTTGTTCTGCCCCGCAACAATAATAACCTTCTTCGGGCCGTACAGCAGCGCGGCAACGCGGTTGGAGTTTCCGTCCACATTGTAAAGCTCGCCGCGTTCGGTAATCGCGTTGCTGCTCATGAGATACACGTCCGAGGTAAACGCGCCGCGGAAAATTTTGTCTTCCATCTCCTCGCGTGTCAGACCCGGGGTCGCGCGGTCTAAATACTTGTAAGGTCCTGCCTTTACAAACTCAATCACGCCGCACTCTTTGAGCGTCATGCTTCCGCCCGATGCAATGGTGTCGCCGTCTTTTAAGTGCTTTGCTACCGCCGCAATCACGTCTTCGCGGGATTCCACAATCTCACCCGTCATACAGTTTCCCTCAAGTGCAGCCAAAACCTTCTTCAAATCTGCCATAATCTTCAACTCCTTTTTCTCCATGATACCATACTTCCCCAAAACAATCAAGGAGCAGGGAAACCCTGCTCCTTGGAGATAATCAGTTTTATTCCGATATATTCTTGAATATTTTCATAACTTTGCTGAGATTAAGCTTTGTTGAGGAAGCGTAACTTTCATCCCAATACTCATTTTTTACCATGGAAGAATAGTCGTCAAGAGAATCGCTGGTAAAAGCCAACTCGGCTTCTCCAATGTTTTCATTTAAACGCCAATAGAGCAAATAAGCAGTGTCTTCCACTCTTGCACCAAAATTGTTCGTTGCTGAATAATAGACTTCATATGCATCGTATAGGTACCCGTCACCGTGGTCCACAGGATGTACACGTTTAGTTGCTACAGAGTAGACTTCGAACGATTGTTTGTTCTTCATGTTGTTTCTTACAAAATCAACAGCATATGCGGCGTTTGTATAGATGATATCTTCTTTTGGACTTTCAGAAGTTGCAGGTGTTGACGAGGAACATGAAGTTAAAAATAATAATATAGCAGAGAGAACAAGAATTGTAAATTTTTTCATGATTATTTTCCTTTCATTGTTTGACTGGTTTTGGACATTCTGCATCTCTTGGGATATGCCAAGGACTTCCGGGTGAATCTTGATCTGCACCGGGGATTTTTCCTTCGCGACACCATTTGCTGATTGTTGCTTGCGAATAACCCCATTTTTCAGCGGCTTCTTTCGTTCCGATAGAGTTGCTCATTTTACCACCCCCTACGATTGTAGTAAAGAAGACAAAATAATCTTACTGCAATTTGCGGTAAAAGTCAATACTGCATTTTGCGGTAGGGTATAATAATTTTATAAAGGAGGGGAGAGGAGATGTTCAAACGGATTCGTGATTTAAGAGAAGACCGTGATTTGACCCAAAAACAGCTTGCAACCGCGCTCAACTGCTCGCAACAGGTATACAGCAATTACGAACTCGGACAACGCGACATTCCGACCGACATTCTCATCAAGCTCTCCGCTTTTTACAACGTTTCTGTGGACTATATCCTTGAAATCTCCAATAATCCCAACATACAAAAATAAGACCGCATCATCGATGCGGTCTTTATGTTTTTACTCCTCGCGCGATTGCTTGCGGTAGACCGCGGGGGTGCAGCGGTATTGTTCCTTGAATTTCCGAATGAAAAAACTCACCGATTCATAGCCGCATTCCTCCGCGATTTCCGAAACCGAAGCGTTGCAGGTTGTGAGTTTCCGTGCCGCGCGCATGAGCCGTAGGTGCTGCAGATGCTCAAACGGGGTGACTCCCGTGCGGCTTTTGAAATACGAGCAGAAGTAATTGGGGGAGAGGTGGGAAATCCTTGCAAGCTCTGTGAGCGAAATCCGCTCGGTGAGATGCGCTTCCATGTACTTGATGCATTCCTTGATGTCCGCGGATTTCGGCTCGTGCTCCGCACCGGTAAACATCCCGTACTCCCACAGCATGGAGAAAATCGCAACCAAATCGGAGAATATCAGCGCGTTGGACATACTGTCCTCATAAAACAAACGGTGTACCGCCCGCTGCAATGCATCGTAGTGTGGGGTTTCGGCGTCAATCAAACGCGGCAGTTTCATCGTTCCGTCCGAGAGCGGGGTAATCACATCTCGCTCGAAAAAATGCGGCGCTTGAAAGCGAAACAGCGAGAGGTCAAACACCGCCGCATGGTAGTGTGTGTCCTTGGTGAGCGGAGTGAAAGTGTGCAGCTCATCGGGGCTTATGAACAAAATCTCGCCCGCGCCCATATGCCGCACCTCTTCCTCAACCGTGACCGCAAGCGTGCCGCAGACCCCGTAAAGCAGTTCAATTTCGGGGTGCCAATGCGGGGAAATCGTTCGTGTCGGCGCGGCATGGTTATAGTGGTCGAAACGGAAGGAATCCGTCCCACGCGGCTTGGTCTCCAAAATCGGATTCATAAAATCTCTCCAAATCGTAAGATTGTGCAATTAAAAATGAAAATAAAGTCTTTTCAGACGGATATATTCTTAATATAATATAATCATAACAAAAATGCAAGGAGGAATTCCAAATGGATATGTCCCGCTTCCAATATGAAATGCGCCCGAAGGCGTTGGATACGAATTTGGTGGTCGGTGCGCGCTACCGCTTTACCGTGCTCACTCCGTCCCTCATTCGTATGGAGTATAGCGAAAACGGTGTGTTTGAAGACCGCGCAAGCCAGAGCGTGTTCTTCCGTGATTTCCCGGAGGTTTCCTATACCAAAACGCTTGCAGACGGTGTTCTCACCGTGGAGACCGAAGAACTGGTGCTGACCTATCGTGAAAACGCACCCTTCTCCGCGGAGACCTTATCCCTCCGATTGAAAAATGCACCTGCAACCGCTTGGAACTTCGGTGATGATTACGAGGACCTCGGCGGTACTTATAAAACACTCGATATGTCAAACGGCGCGGTTCCGCTCGGTCACGGCGTGTGCTCGAGAAACGGCTTCTCGGTCATGGATGACAGCACCACCATGCTCTTAAACGATGAGGGCTGGGTGGAAGTCCGCACCCCGAATACCGTCGACTGCTATTTCTGGGGCTACGGCTTCCGTTACCGCGAGGCGGTCGCGGATTTGTACCGTCTGACCGGCATTCCGCCCATGCTTCCGGCATATGCCCTCGGCAACTGGTGGAGCAGATACCATGCCTACACCCAGGAGGAATATCAGGATTTGGTCCTGCGCTTTGAACGTGAAGAAGTTCCGTTCTCGGTCGGCGTTGTGGATATGGATTGGCACATCGTCAACATCCCCGATGAGTATAAAAACGGGGAAGGCTGGGAGTTTGAAAGCGGTTGGACAGGCTATACCTGGAACGAAGACCTCTTCCCGGACTATAAAGCATTCCTCAAATTCCTGCACGAGCATAACCTCAAGGTTTCCTTAAACCTCCATCCCGCGCAGGGTGTTGCTTGCCATGAAGCAATGTACGAAGAACTCGCAACCGCGTGCGGAATTGACCCGAAAACCCGTGAGCGTGTCAAACTCGACATCCTCTCACCCGAATTCATGGCAAAATACTTCGATATCATCCACCACCCGTATGAAGAAGACGGTGTGGATTTCTGGTGGATGGATTGGCAGCAGGGGAAACGCTACTGGTGGATTCACGAGCCGAATGTAGACGGCAAGATGAAAGATGAGCGCGAAGTCCTCGAGCCGCTGTGGATGCTCAATCATCTGCACATTGCGGATATCCAGAGAAACGGCAAACGCCCCATGTTCTTCTCGCGCTTCAGCGGTGTGGGCTCGCAGCGTTACCCGGTCGGCTTCTCGGGAGATACCTATTCCACATGGGACGCGCTGGACTTCCAGCCCGAATTCACCGCAACCGCCTCCAACGTGGGTTACAGCTGGTGGAGTCATGACATCGGCGGTCACATGGGCGGCTATACCGACGAGGATTTGCAGATCCGTTGGCTCCAACTCGGCGTATTCTCTCCCATCAACCGTCTGCACAGTTCTCCCAATGAATACCTGAGAAAAGAGCCGTGGTGCTATTCGGAGAAAACCGAGAAGATTGTAAAGGATGCACTGCGCCTGCGCCACCGCCTCTTCCCGTATGTCTATACCATGAACTACCGCAACCACGCCCAACTCCGTCCGTTGGTTGAGCCGATGTATTATTCTTACCCGATGAACAGCGCGGCATATGAAATGAAGAATCAGTTCATGTTCGGCAGCGAGCTCATGGTCGCACCCATTACAAGCCCCACCAACCCGGTCACCCAAATGGGAAGCACCAAGGTCTGGTTCCCGAAGGGCGAGTGGTTTGACTTCTTCAGCGGTATGCGCTATATCAGTAAGAGCGGCAAGACACTCTCGGTGCACCGTGCATCGGATTCCTACCCGGTCTTTGCAAAAGCGGGCGCAATCGTCCCGATGCAAAACTCCTACCTCTTGGAAGCGGGCGCGGATTTGGAACTCGTTGTCTTCCCGGGCGGGGACAACTCCTTCACGCTGTATGAAGACGGCGGCGACGGCAGCGAATACAAAAACGGCGCTTACGTCACCACCGAACTCTCCCTCAATTGGAAGAGCAAGACCTTCACCGTGTCTCCCGCAAACGGCGATACTTCGCTCCTTCCCGCGACCCGTAAGGTTTCCGTGGTCTTCCGCGGCGTGAAAAACGTCGAGGTCACCGCAAACAAAAACGGCACCGCGGTCAAAACAGATGCCGAATACGATGAGAAGACCAAGTCCCTCAAGGTCACCTTCACCGTGGCACCCGCCGATACGGTCGCGGTTACCCTCGTGGGCGCGGACGTCATCGCAGATAACGGCGATGTGACAGAGCGCTGCATCCCCATCCTGCGCCGCGCAAGAGCAGATATCGGGCTCAAGCAGAAGGTCACACAGGTCATCGAGAACAAGGAAATGAAGATGTGGCAAAAAATGCACGACATCTATTTTGCCGTGCTCAATGCTCCCGAATATACCGCCCTCGTCGACGCCCTCGTCGAACAAATGACCAACTAAATACAAAGCCATCCGTGGATTTCCACGGATGGCTGTTAAATTTCACTTGATTTTGGAGCCGCGCATGATATACTAAGGGTGAATTGTGATTCAACTTTTTGGAGGAATGCTCAATGAGTTGTCAATATGTCACTTATGCGGATTATTGGGTCAAGCTGGATTTGGATACTTCGGAGTTCACCGTGCGTTGCGGACAAACGCTTTTGGCGGAGAATCTGTGCTTTCTGAAAAACGGGGAGAAGCTCTTATTTGACCGCGCGGAGACCGAATGGGCGTTGGAGTCTTATGACCTGACCGCAAGCTATCGGGATGGGGAAGAAACACATTCGGTGCTGCTTTCGGTCGGTGATAACGGGGTTTGCGTAACCGTTTCCGAGTCGCTTCGGATGGTTGGTACTTCCGGCTTCGGTGAGGGCGCCCGACCCATGAGTCTCAAAGGGCATAGCTTTTTCCGTGCAGGCTACGGTACCGCGTGTACCGCGCTGGACGATATGCTGTTCGAGCTTTCGACAGACCGCGGACTGATTGTGGACGGTGTGTGCGGAAAACGCTTTTGTTTTAACCGCGCAACAAAGCGGTACGAAATCAATGCATCGGTGCAGGAGAAGGCTTCACTTCGGCTGGAAGAGAAGCTTTACGAGAGACGATACAAAATCTGCTATGCACCCATCAATAAAAATGCAACCTTCCAAAAGCCGCCGGTCGGCTGGATGACTTGGTATGCGCTGAAGTTTGAGGTCAATGAGGCTCGGGTGCTGCAAAATACAAAGTGGCTGCACGAGAACTTAAACCGCTACGGCGTGGACACCGTTTGGATTGATTGGGAATGGTGTCACGACAGCGGCGTTGCGGACAACTTGAAGCCGGATGCGATCCGTTATCCGAACGGGCTTCGGTATTTGACCGAACAAATTAAGCGCTTTGGTCTTGTCCCATCTCTTTGGATCGGGTTTTCCACCGAACGCTCGGAAAATGACTATATGAGAGCGCACCCCGAAATCCTGCTGACAGACGATGACCCGTTTTGGTGCGGCGATTATTTCTTTGATTTCTCCCACCCGACCTATCTCAATGAATACCTGCCCATGGCACTGAGGCAAGTGGATGCGTGGGGCTTTGAGGGGGTCAAGTTTGATACCTTGGCGCCCGGAATCCGTGCGCATGAGCGACATCACGAGAAGATGCACCGCCCGGAGCTAACCACCAAAGAGGTCTATCGCAACGTGGTTTCCAAGACGCGTGAGGTCTTGGGGAAAGACCGCTATCTGCTTTCCTGCTGTGCGATTCAAGACTCTGATATTTTGTGGGCGTGCGAACTGTTTGACGCGGCGAGAATCGGCGCGGATGTCTTTGCATGGGAGGAGTTTGTTGAAAATGCGGTCAAACGTACCATGCGTTATTATCCGTTCCATAACGTGGTGTTTTATAACGACGCGGACTGTGTCATCGCGCGTGAGGAATTCGGCACAATGGAACAGCTTAAGTCCCGTACCGCCTTTGTTTCCATGCTGGGGCTTCCTGTCACCTTGGGGGACGATTTACCCGAACTGCCCGCAGAACGGGTTGAAATTCTGCGCCGCTCCATCCCCGCACTCGACATCCATACCATGGATTTTGGGCGGACAGAGCAGAGAGACGTGATGCTGACCGCTTTGGCGGTGGATACCGAGGTGCTGTGCTACCATCTGGTCAGTGTGTTTAATACAACAGACACCCCAAAGACTGAAACCGTGTCCCTGGATGCCTTGGGGATTGAGACGGAAACCCCGATTGCATATGAGTATTATTCGGGTGAGTTGCAAGAGGGGAAATGCCTCACCGCGGTTTTGAAACCGTTTGAAACCAAAATATATGCAATCAGAGAAAAGACCGACACACCGCAAATCGTCAGTACAAGTCGCCATGTGACCCAAGGCGTCATTGAACTGAAAAGAACGGTGTGGAACGAAGACGAGTGCACACTGTCCATCTCTTCCGAATTGGTGGGGCAGGACTTGTATACCGTGTCAATTCGTGTCCCCGGCGGCTATACCTTTGCATCGCAAAATGGCTTTGACGCGGTCGCCTTTGAAGGGAATCTTCTGAAACTCACCGTCACCGCACCGCAAAACGAGTTGAGACACTTCACCGTCCGCTTCAATTAAAACCGAAAAAACAAAAAATAAAAAACCACCGGCTAAGCCGGTGGTTTTCTATTCGTTGCAAAGGGAAGTTGTTTGTGCATCAATTATAAGAAACGCCTTTTCAATCTCGATCAGTTCGCTCTCTTTGTTTGCATCCAGCCAGGATTTGCGATATTTTGCAAGCCAAGACTGCGTGTCACATTCTTTTTTTCGTGTATATCCTGCAAGTACCGCCATGTGCTCCGCCATGATCGCCACCGCTTCGGCGGATAAAAGAAGCTGGGTTTGAAATCGGGATTCTTCCCAAATTTCGCCCGAAACCGCATCCATCACCGCTTGACATTCTATGATTGCCGACTGCAGTTCTTCTGCCGACGGGTAGGCAATGTCATATGTGTTTCCGTCTGTTATGATATTCGCATAGCACTTTGCAAAGAGTTCCCATCTTATGTTTGCGGTGCAATCGGAGACGCGCTTTAAGTAGTCGGTGGCATTGCTGTGCTTGTAGAGCAATGCGTTGACCGCGTCGAAATAATCTGCATCGACACGGGTGGAAACGTTCCACGATTTTGCCGCACCCAGCACGAGTCCAAACATCGCAAGCTCCAAACTGCAGGGATTTCCCCAGTCGCCCCAATTGGTGTTCAACACACCTTCTGCACCGTGTCGGTAGCCCAAATCTGCCATCTTGCAGATGTTTTCAATCTCGGTTTCCACCAGTTCGCAAAAGCCCATCCAGCTTCCCGTGCCGGGACAAACGATTTGCGGTCGGTTCGCGTTTTGAATCGCTTCGAATGTTTTCTCGTCGGGCTCGCTCCAATAATACCAGTTGAGCAGGGAAACACCGGTCGGCAATTTGTCAATCTGCTCGGGATGATTGAGCAAAATATCCGCCCACATGAGCACCTCTTTGCCCTTGCTTTGCAAATATTCGATGATCTTTCTGACAAAATCAAGTTACAGTTTGCCTGTATCTTCACCCTTGTGCTTTCCATCCTTCAAATCAAAGGTTTCATCGCAGCAGATGTTGAATTTGTTCGAAGAAAAACACACCGCATACTGATCAATCAAACTTTTTATCAGTTCAAAACTTTCTTCTTTTGTGGGGTCGATGGTGTGATGCCGCATCCTGTTTTCCCAGAAAAACAGAGAGCTTTCAAAGTCTTCGATTTCACGGAGATGACGGTATTCCTCTTTTTCCAATAACTCGTATAAATGCCCGAACGTTGCCAAAGAGGGGATGAATTCAATGAAATGCTCGCGGCAATAGGCATCAATTTCCCGCAATTCGCTTGCGGAAAGATACCCGGTCCTAACGATGCTGTCGGCAAATTCCTTGAATTCAAAGGTGTGTTCCACATACAGTTGCAAGGAGTTGAGTTTATAATACGCCATCTCATCGATGAGTTTTTTGATTGTTTCCACTTTCGGGACTTTGCCGCGTGTTACATCGTGATAAAATCCGCGGTGCTTAAAGTCGGGCGCATCTTCGATAAAACAGCAGGGGACTTGCTCGTTTGCAAATATCTGCCGCAGTGTCTGGATGGCATAAAACGCGCCGGCAGGTCCGTTGGAAGTAAGCCTGATCTTTTTCTCGTCAATATCAATTGTGTAACGCTCATCATCGCAGACCCCGATTGACAACTCCAAAGGTGTACCGTCTGCGCCCAAAGAAAAGTACCCTAATGCGCTTTGAATGCGCCCGTCGGTCGGCATTTCTGCGATGTTGAGGATTTTGTTTTTCAAAAAACCGTCTTTGATTTCAATTTTTTTGGGGCTTGGAATGAGTTTCATGTTATATCACAAACCTTTCCGTGCGAAGCTTTTTTTGGAGTTTTTTCACATCAATGCTGCGGAGTGGGGTTTCATCCTCTTTTGCAACCGCAACCGCACAGCCTGCCGCTTGCCCCAATTCACAGCAAAACGGCATGATTCGGTAAGAAGCCTGCGCCTCGTGGGTGGAGGAGATGCATCTGCCTGCGGCAAGCAGGTTTTTCATTCCTTTCGGAATCAGGCAACGGTAGGGGATTTCATACCACTCGCCGGATTTGAATTCATGCCAGTATGTGCCGCCGCCTTCGGGATTGTGAATGTCGATTGCGTAGTTTGCATGCGCAATCGCATCGTCAAACCGTGCAAGAGAAAGTAAATCCTGCTCGGTCAGCACATATTCGCCAACGATTTTTCGGCTTTCTCGGATGCCGATATGCATTGCGGTAGACAGCACACGCGCGTGTTCAAACCCCGGGATGTTGTCTTTCAAAAACCCGTGAAGTTCAAAAACCTGCTCTCTGGCCTCGATTTCCGCCGTGGTCAATTCAAACGGGTCGGTCGGATTTTTCCTTACGATTCTGGTGCTGTTGATATGCAAAACCCCGTCGTTTAGCGTATCAAATATCAAGAGGTTTTCACGCGGATTCTTGATGAGCCCCTTTTTCTGAAACTCACGATACAATGGGTCGATCATGGTTCTGTTTTTTCGGAATTCTGTTTTATTCACACCGCCAATACGGAAACAAAGTGTCATCGGCTGGCAAAGATTGTCACTCTCTCTTCCCAAATTGAATTCACAGCCGGAAAGTGCGCACAATTCCGCATCCCCGGTCGCATCAATAAAATGATCCGCATAAAACTCAAGTGTACCGGATTTTCCGTATGCTTTGACAGATTCCACCTTCCCGTCTTGCACCACGGTTTCGGTCACAGTTGTGTGAAACAAAAGTGTGACACCGTATTTGATTGCCATTCGGTTGAGAACCAGTTTCAAAATCTCCTCGTCGAAATCCGACTTTGTGTCCATGATTCCGGAGAGTTTTTTGAGTTCATCCGTGATCTCCAAAAAGAGATTTCCGCAGAGATACTCCCGTTCTTTTGTTTCCGGGTGGTTGGTCCAGTACTTCATAAACGGCATGACCAATGCGTTTGCCGCCGCTCCGCCAAGACAGTTGTTTCGCTCAATGAGCAGCACGTCCACACCTTCTTTTGCGGCAGCCACCGCCGCTGCAAACCCGGCAAACCCGCCGCCTGCTACAATCAGTTCATACTTGTTTTTCATACCGTATCACCTCACAACTATTATTTCAAAACATTGCGGAAAAATCTTATCTTATGGAAACAATGTATTGAACAAACGATACATCAATGATATAATCAATCAAAAAATATGCGTAGGAGTTTAATATGGAAGTTCGAAGTCTATATGAAATGATCACCTATCTCCAAAGGGGGACCAAGCTTCATATCGGGGTGTGTTTCTTCGGCAATTACGGAAACGATCTGTGCAAACTTCCACACAGTCATCAAATCCATTCCGGTCAAATTTGCGAAAGATTCAAAAGCCGAGGAAAAAACGGTTATCAACGTTGCTTCAAATGCCGCAATCTGGCATTGAAAAAGGCGCTGCGGACCAAACAACCCTTCGGCGGATACTGCATCAACGGGGTCTATGAATACATGCATCCGGTTGTGTGCGGAAATGATGTCGCGTGTGTGATTTTCATCGGGAATGTCGCAGATGAGAGCGGAAGCAAAACCATTCGCGAGAAACTTGGTGAGGATTTGCATTTACAGGATACGATGGAGTGCGGTTTTGAGCACCATGAATTTGTTATCATTGCGGAACTGATAGAAGGTCACATCAGAACGCTTTTGGAAAAACACACGCAGAGTACGCCTGCGAGAACACTCAATGAGAATATTAAAAACTATATTGATTCCAATCTCGAATTTGATATCAGCGTTACCCAAATCTCGGAAATCTTTCATTATAACAAGGCGTATTTGGGGCGTATGTTCAAAAAAGAAAACAATCTCACCGTTGCGGAATACATCAACCTGCGGAGGGTTGAAGCAGCAAAAGAACTGTTGCAAAACAGTGACAGAACAGTAATCGATATTGCAAATAAAGTGGGATTTAATACAGTCACATACTTCAATAAAGTATTCAAAAAGGCGGTGCATCTCTCACCGATTCAATACAGAGCCCAAACAAAAAGAAAGCCTTGAAAACCGAAGTTTCCAAGGCTTTTTGGAGCTGCTACCCGGATTTGAACCGGGGACCTCATCCTTACCAAGGATGCGCTCTACCGGCTGAGCTATAACAGCATCTGCAGTCAGCTTTGTTATTATAGCAAAAAAACGCAAAATGTCAAGTCTTTTTTTGCTGGTCGGCAAAAATTGTTTTTTCGCCATGGATGATCCCTGGCCGGGCTCCTGTCGAAGTGCGGTCAAACAACAGAAACCCGGTACT
>JAZQIE010000081.1:0-7609 GCA_045540975.1 Eubacteriales bacterium | reverse complement strand
GGCGCGAAGCGGATGGATTGTCGGCCACTTTGTTTCTTTTTTTAGAACAAAATTCGTAGACTGAACACCCCGTCTTGCACCTTGAACTCGTAAAACGCGTCATACTTATCGCAGAAGGCGACAATCGAGCGTGTACCAAAGCCGTGCCCCTCCTCGTTTGTGGTGGGGATACCGTTTTCATCGAAGGTGACCGCGGTGCAGGTGTTTTTCACCTCAAGCATAAACCGGGGCGAGATGATTGCCTTGACCTCAATGTGCCGCGCGCTCTCCTCCACCTCCGCTTGGGCGTGGATGGCGTTTTCAATCGCGTTTGCAAGCGCGGTGGCAAGCTCCGCATCATCCACAGGGAGCGGGTCGGGGAAACTGAGCGCGGTGGTGACACGGATCCCCTCGCGCTCTGCTTTGTATAAATACGAGCTGAGCACCGCATCAAGTACCGCATTCTCGCAGTACCGCTTCACCTTGGTTTCGTCGAGCATTTCGTTATATTTTGCAACCGTGGTGAGCAGTTCGTCGTACTTCTTCATCTCCACAAGGCGCGAGATGGTTTGCAGCTTGTGGCGGAAATCATGCCGCTCCTTGGAAAATTGGGCGTTGGAGAGGGAAAACTCCTCAATCCTGCGCTGCACGGTGGAAACCTGTACCTTGAGCAGGTTTTCCTGCTCCTTACTCTCAAATACGCGCTGTTGATGGCGCAGGGTGTTGAAAATATTGATGTACGAAATCGGCATCAGCGCAAGCAAAATCCAAAACACCGACATATGCTCGGGATGGTCTGCGCTTGCGGTGTGGAAACTCATCGCAAGGGTGATTGCGATGTAAAACAAAATCCCGGTCAGCGCGAAAATCCACCAACCGCCGTCCACCTCGTTTTGGATTTTGCGGTACACGGCTTTGAGCTTTGCATACACCAGCCACTCCAAAAGCGGGTAGACGACCAGCCGCACCGTGAACAAAAACCATTCCCCGGGAATATAGCGGTCAATGATGTTGGTGATGTATAAAATCTCCAGTACAATGGTATCCACCATACAGAAGGTGAATACAAACCGCCCGCCGCGATGCCGCGCGAGAAACCAAAAGAAGAGAAAACTCGGCAGACTCAGAGTCAGAAGCATGAGCTTCATATACACCGCCGTGCCGAGGCCGAGAAACAGTGCAAAATTCACCGCAATGAGCGGGATCATAAAAAATGCGGTGAGGCGGAGTGTCTTTTTCTTTGGATAGCGCGACTCAAAGAGCAGTAAAAACAGCACCAGCGTGTGAATCAGCGACCAGATAATGGAAAAATCCTTCAAAACCGTCATTTCCCCTTCACCTCATCCAGACAGAATTCGCACCACGCCGAGCGGATTTCACGCAGCGCCTTTTTGCCGAAATTCAAAGTCTCGCCGCCCTTGAAGGTGAGGGAGTCCGCCCCAATCTCGGTGATATTTCCGAGATTGAGTACCAAACTGGCACCCGAGCGGAAAAAACGTGCATCCGCGACCAAATCCGTGGTTGCTTCCAAAAACGAGGAGCGGATTTGTGTGCTTTCCAGCCGCTTGCCGTCTGTGAGGACATATTCAATCGCACGGCGCGCGAGTGCGGCGTATAAAATGCGGTCAAGAGAGACCTTCACCGTGGCATCCTTGGTCTTCACCAAAACACTCTTGCCCTTGCGCTCGGAAATCTCCGCCGCCGCGGATGTGACACACGAAAAAAACTTCTCGCGGTCAATCGGTTTTAAGAGATAGTCAAACGCCTTGACACGGTAGGAATGCAGGGCAAACTCATCACTCGAGGTCAGGTAAATGATTTTCCCGTCACACCCAAGCCCCCGCAAGGCTTCGCCCAACGCAATCCCGTCGGTGTGCGGCATGACCACGTCCAAAATATACAAATCAAACCCACCGCGCTTTTCCACCGCGTCGATGACATCGTCTGAGTGGGAAAACACCTCGACCGCTGCCGTGTGTCCGGAGCGCGCGAGAAATTCATTGGTTGCGGCGAGCGCCTCCTCGCGGCAGAGCGCATCGTCATCGCAAATTGCAATTCTCATAAAAGTCACCTCTGTTCTCTTTCCATTAAACCACGATTTCAGCAAATGTTCAAGGAAAAACAGTCGAAATTTACGCAAAAACGGTCGAATTTGACTCACCTCCGTTTTGAAGACGGGTTTTATGCTACAATGAAGCCATGATAAAAAAGGGGGAAGGGCATGAAGAAACTCTTGTGTTACGGTTCGGTCTTTGCGGTCACACTTTCGCTTCTGTGGTGTGCGCTCTTCCTCTCGGCAAAGATTCCGAATGAACGCTTGCTTACACACTACACACAAAGCGTGTATCACTATAAAGACCGCGCGGTGTATGAATACACAAACGGCGCGACCCTTTCCGCCATCGAAGACAATTACGCGGACGCCATCTGGCTGAATCTCGCGTGGCACATGGGCCGCGGCGGTGTTTTGAACACACGGTATTACAACGGGGAGCACCTCGGGGAAAACGCGGGGCTTTACCAATCCGTGCTGATGGGGGCTGAGCCGAATACCGACTACACCCGTTACACCCACGGCACCGCGCTTTTCATCCGCCTGTTTCATTTGTTCACAAATGTACAAGGCATCAAAACCATCGGTTTTGCGGTGTTTGTCCTGCTTGCCGTCCTCTCCCTTGTCCTACTCGGGCGGCGGCATTTCGACCTCGCGGTCATCCTGCTCCTTTCTCTTTGTGCGGTACGTGTTTGGCACATCCGTTTGAGTATGGAGTATCAGCCCGCATTCCTCATCGCATTTCTCCTCCTGCCGCTCTTTTTACAGTTTGAGCGCAAAGGGGACACACCGCTTGCATATCTCAGCATCATCGGGGGTGTTCTGGTCGCATTCTTTGATTTTCTCACCACCGAAACCGTGGTGCTTCTCCTTCCGCTTGCCGTGGTCTTTGCGGTGCGCGCAAAGGAAGGACGCCTCCGCACCGTTCGCGCAGAACTCCGCTTTCTTCTCACCTGCGGCATCCTTTGGCTTCTTGCATACAGCGGCACATTTTTGGTGAAATGGTGCGCGGTGAGTCTTTTCTCCCACCGCGACGCGGTCTCCTCCGCACTCGGCTTTGCCTCCGCGCGGATGCTCTCGGGGGATACGAGCGACCCGTATAACAGTCCCGCGCATTTCTTCTCCTGTGTGCTTGCAAACCTGACCGTACTGTTTGGCGGTACCGCCCGCGTGCAAATCGGGCGCGTGGTACTCGGAACAGCGCTCTCGGGCGCGGTTTCGGTCTCGGTTTGGTATCTCTTCCGCACCCGTGAGAAGATTCCGAGCCTGTCGCTCCTGCTCGCACTCGGCGGCTTGGTATTTCTGCGATTTTTGGTGTTAAACAACCATTCCTATGTCCATGAATTTTTCGTCTACCGTGCGCTTGTCACCACCGTATTTGCTCTGCTTTGCTTTGTGTGGCTGCGCATCCGACCCAAAAGGAGGTGCGCGCGATGGAAGTGACCTTCTTGCTCCCGTGCCTGAACGAGGAGAAAAGCCTCGCCTTTTGTATCGGGGAAATCCAATCCGCCATCTCACGGCTGCAACTCTCGGCGGAAATTTTAGTTGCGGATAACGGCTCGACCGATGCCTCGCGCAGCATTGCGCAGTCCCTTGGCGCACGGGTTGTCGTTATCCCTGAAAAAGGCTACGGCAACGCTCTGCGCGGCGGAATTCACGCCGCAAACGGGGAATATGTCCTCATGGGGGATTCGGACGGAAGTTACGATTTTGCACATCCCGACGGGTTTCTCGCCGCCCTGCGCGGCGGGGCGGACCTTGTGGTGGGAAACCGCTTTTCGGGCGGAATCGAGCGCGGTGCAATGCCGCTCTCCCATCGCGTGGGCGTAAAACTCCTGTCCGCACTCGCACGTGCGCGCTTTCATGCCGATGTGTATGATTTCCATTGCGGACTGCGCGGCGTACGGCGTGCGTTTGCGCGGACACTTCCGCTTTCCGGCGGCGGCATGGAGTTTGCAACCGAACTGATCGCGCGCACCGCCCAAAACCGCGGGCGGATTGAGGAAGTTCCCACCCCGCTTTCGCGCGACAAACGAAACGGGAAATCCCATCTCCGCACAATCCGTGACGGCATCCGTCATTTAACTTATATTCTGAAAAACGGAGGGAATCAACATGAAACAAAGAATCAAAGGTCTCGTTAGTCTGTGGCTTGCGGTGATTTTGCTCCTCGGCAATTTCGCCTCCGCATCGGGCGTGTTGGATGAATACATCCGCTACTACACGGGCGAGGACGAACTCGCACTCGGGGATTATATCTACGATTACGAGGGCAAGTACGACGAACTCACAAACATCTCCTACGGTGCGGGTGCTGACACCCTTGCCGCACAGCTGGATTCCTATTTGGATTCCGTTCCGGACGGCATGAAGCATGCGGGCTGGGAATTTTGGATGATGAACGATTGCGGTGCAATCATCGCAGGTCCCGTGCGCAAAGACGCGGACATCGTCCTTGACGAGGGTGTTGTGTCGAGCCTTTCGTACTCCATGCGCCTTCTCATCGCCCCGATTTTGGAGGCGAAGACCTATACTGTCCGTTGGGTCAATCATGACGGGTCCGAACTCGAAGCGGACGATGCGGTCCCCCACGGCGAGACCCCGCATTATGACGGCGCCGTTCCGGAAAAGAGCGCGGACGCGGAGTATACCTACACCTTTGAGGGCTGGTCGCCCGCGATTTCGGAGGTCACCGAAGACATTACCTATACCGCGCGCTTCGTTCCCACCGCGAGTGTGCGCCATACGGTCAAGTTTGAAACAAACGGGGGAAGCGAGATTTCCGATGCCACCGTCGCAGACGGGGAGACCCTCGCAAAACCGTCTGACCCCACCCGAGCAGGGTACACCTTCAAGGGTTGGTATAAAGACAGCGAACTCTCAAACGAATACGATTTCGCCCTCGCGGTGAATGAGAACTTCACGCTCTACGCAAAATGGGAAGCGAAGACCTATACCGTCCGCTGGGTCAACTATGACGGCAGCGAGCTTGAAGTGGACGAAAATGTTCCGTACAACTCTGTTCCCGACTATTCGGGCGGACTTCCCGAAAAACCTGCGGATGGGGATGAAACCTATACCTTCGACGGATGGGCTCCGGGTCTTGACAATGTCACCGAAGACATTACCTATACCGCGCGCTTCGTTCCCACCGCGAGTGTTCGCCATACGGTCAAGTTTGAAACAAACGGGGGAAGCGAGATTTCCGACGTCACCGTCACAGACGGGGAAATCCTCGCAAAACCGTCTGACCCCACCCGAGCAGGGCATACCTTCAAGGGTTGGTATCAAGACAGCGAACTCTCAAACGAATACGATTTCACCCTCGCGGTGAATGAGAGCTTCACCCTGTATGCGAAATGGGAAAAGATTCCGCAAAGCTACGGCGGAGGCGGTGGCGGCGGTGTTGTTTCCGCACCCACCACGGTGAAGGATTACCTCAACACCGAAGAGCATTTCGCATATGTGAGCGGATATCGGGATAAAACCGTCCGCCCCGAGCAGAACATCACCCGCGCGGAAACCACCGAAATCTTCTTCCGTCTCTTAAATGCGGAGACCCGTGCAAAGTATCGCACCGACACCCATCCCTTCACCGATGTTTCCGACTCGGCATGGTATCGCACCTCCGCGGCTACCATGGCAAATGCGGGCATCATCAAGGGCAGAACTCCGACCGACTTTGTCGCGGACGCATTTATCACCCGTGCCGAATTTGCCGCCATCTGCGCAAGATTCGACTCCTCCGATTACAAGGTGACCCATACCTTCACCGACATCGCGGGGCATTGGGCGGAAGCGGAAATCTATGAAGCGGCGGCACACGGGTGGATTCGCGGTTATTCCGACGGCTCCTTCCGTCCGAATGAATTCATTACCCGCGCCGAGGCAATCACCCTCATCAACCGTATGCTCGAGCGTACCCCGAATTCCAAGCACGATTTACACCCGGATATGGTGACTTGGGTCGACAATCCGGAGGATGCGTGGTACTACCTCGCGGTGCAGGAAGCAACCAACGACCATGAATACACCAAAACCTCGGACGGAACCGAAACCTGGAGCGATGTAAACTAAGAAGACGAGGAGGCGAACTGTTGAGAAAGAAGAATCGAAACATTCGTGTCGCAATTTGCGGCAATCTCCCCACAGCGAAGAGGACCCTGCGTGATTTGGGGGTCTCCGAAATCGATCAGTATGACGATGCCATCAACGCCTGCTTCAAACTCCGCAGCGGTGAGGTCTACCATTTGATTCTGGTATACGCGCCGCAGGGCGAGGGTTTGGTGGCGGAGATGCCGTATAAAATCGAGTGTGAAGGGGAGTGGCTGTCCGTTCCCATCAAGCTCTTAAACGAGCCGCCCTGCGAGAGTGCGCTCTTTGAACTCGAACTCGCACTCGCCCGCATCGCAGAAAATCTGGCATAAAGAAAAAAGACCAAGTGCTTTCACTTGGTCTTTTGCATTTCATCCACCAGCGCGGCAAAGGTTCGAATGCTCTTTGCGGCGGCGGTGTAGTATTCTGAAATCCCCATGTCCTGATACAACGCATGATTCTTCGGCTTGACCTCAAGCATCAGCGTGGGGAGGAAGGGGAGTGCGGCAAGCTCGCGCGCGGTCTGTGTAAAATCAATGATGCCGTCAAACGGGAGCATATGGAAATCCAAATCACAGAGACGGTCATTGTCGCTGATATGGGTCGCAACCAGACGGTCGCCCCACATCGGAAGATAGCGCACATCGGTAAACGCGTGCTCGTGCGAGGTGTCCAGACAAAATCCCGCCTGCGGATACCGCTCCATAAACGCCGCCACGTTTTCCACATACCGATGATTCTCAAACGCTACCGTCACACCGTGCTTTTGCGCGTATTCCAAGAATCGGTCGAATCGGGAAAGCCCGATTTCGTTTATGGGCGGCATGGGTCTGCCGTTTGACACGTGCGCCACCATGCAGTCCACCCCGTGTGTCACGCAGGACTCCACCGCACGCAGGTAGGTTTCCAGCATCTCCTCGCCCTCATCGTCCTCCGACCAAATCCGATTCTGACCGCGAAACGGCGCGTGGAAATTGTCCACCTTGATATTTGCGGCTTTGAGGGCTGCCATCGCATCCTCAAATTGCGGATGCTCGGTGCAGACAAACGTGTGCGCCACTCCGTTTTCCGAAAACGCGGCAATCACATCCCGATACGGCAAATCCGAATAAAGATTGATTCCAACCTGCATGATACCTCTCCTTCTTTTTATCCTTGCAAAAGATTTCATCACGAAGTGATTTCATCTGCGAAGCGGATTTATTCCGTCGCAAGACGGATTTAGTTGAAAAGAAGCACCAATCTTGCAATAAGATTGGTGCTTCTTTTCTTGGTGCGAGTGACGAGACTTGAACTCGTACGCCATAAGACACACGCCCCTCAAACGTGCCTGTCTGCCGATTCCAGCACACTCGCAAATCTGCTCTTTCAAACAGCATCATTTATTATAGTCGACACATCTCGGTTTGTCAAGCATAAATTTCAGAAAAAAAGTATTGGATTTTTTTTGCACTTCGCATACAATAAAATACAGAAGGAAAT
>JAZQIE010000080.1:0-8660 GCA_045540975.1 Eubacteriales bacterium | reverse complement strand
AAAGGAGAGAAATACAATGATTCAGATGATTTCCGGTGTCTACGGCTTGCCTGTATTTGATGCAGACGGAACCAAACGCATCGTGGGTATGGGCCCGAACAGCGGCCCGTTCTCCACCGACGCAAAGCGTGAGGCAGAACTTGTCGAACTCAAACTTGCCGTCTATGTCGATGCAGTTGAAACCCCGAGCGAGATCGAGGATGCGGAGGAAACTCCGCTCACCGAACTGAGTGCAAACGAACTGCGCAAGATCGCAAAGGAACGCGGAATTTCTTTTAAGTTTGGCATCAAAAAAGAAGAAATGATCAAAGTGCTTTCTGAAGAAGCGAGTGATAATGTTGATGAACCCGCAAAACCGGATGAGGACGATGTACCGAAAAACGTCGTGGATGGCGACGCCCCAAGCTTTGATGCCGCGGAGGCGGTTCAGTAATGGGATTCAAAGACATGGTCGCAGCGGATCGTGAATCGGTATTTCTCAACCTTAATTTCTTCGGAGAGATGCATAGGGTAGAGGGAAAGCGAATCCCGATCATGATAGACAATGACGAACTCAAAGAGCGTCAAGGCGGACAGGACCTTGCGGTTGCTGAAAGTGCGACTCTTTTCTATGCACGCGCGGAGGATCTTCCCCCGCGCCGTGCACCCGGTTCGAGCATTAATATCAACGGCAGAGAATGCCTGATCGATGATTGGTCGGAGGACATGGGCATGGCGACCGTAGTTCTCCGAGAGAACATCATGAGTTAGGGGGGGCTGTGAATGTCAGTTGTTCACCTTATCGACACAATGACCGAGTGGGCGCGGCAAAACGTCTGCGCTCACATTCTCCTCAAGCAGCCCCCTGATGATATGAATGCTCCGGAGGATGCAGGCTACAAGCACGCGCTTGTCAATCCAGCGGCCTTTGCGATGTACGTCCCCACCTCTGAAAAACTCCCGCCGAACATTCACGCCCCGTTCCCGTCACTTTGCGTGCGGTTCATGACGGGGCAGGATGAGCCGACCGGAAACGAGGGATTCGTCGATCTGCAGTTCGTCTTTTCGGCGTGGGATCCGGGCACACATGGCAAGGACATTCTCAACCCGACCGGACCCAAAACATTCAAGCAGTGGAGCGGGGCGGATGCCGAGGCGTATTTCCAGCGCAACGGCGACGGATGGCGCGATGCATGGAATTTTGTCGACATCGCACTCCGTGCGGTGGAGAGCATCACCCATGTCGGGGAGTACACGATCGACCGTGCGACCCCGATCAAATTCGGACCGCTCACAGAGCAGGAGTCCATCCCCGACTTTTATCCTTATTGGTTCGCGTGGATCAGTTTCCGCGTGAAGTATCCGCTCAGGCGGAACATCGAAGATTTCCAAAATTTACTCTAAGGAGGTAAATGCAGAATGGCAGAATACAAACACGGCACTTATGGCGTGTTCGCCCCGAGTATCGGCGATGTCGCACGAGAAAGCGGCACCGTTGCCGTTTATGTTGGCACTGCGCCGGTCAACCTCATTCGCGGTCACGAGGCGTATGTTAACAAGCCGATCAAGTTGACGGACATCGATGATGTTTACAACAAACTCGGTTACTCCTCGAATTGGTCGAAGTTCGATCTCTGCGAGGCGTTCAAGGTGCACTTTGACAACGAAAACGGCAACATCGGCCCGATCGTGGCGATTAACATTTTAGACCCCTCAAAGCATCAGAAAAGTGATAAGACAACCGAATCCCTTGCTTTCGTGAACGGACGCGCAACCATCAAGAGCGACACGATCATCCTCGACACCCTTGTTCTCGAAGGAATGGTCGAGGGAGTTGATTACGCCCTGTCCTATGATTTCGCGAAGGGTCAGGCGGTGATCACCTCGATCGGTGACGAAATCACCGGACCGGTTTCCGCGACTTATTCCGAAGTCACCGGACCTTCAACAATTAACGACGTTATCGGCGGAGCCGATGCGGGGGTTTATACCGGCCTCGGATGCGTCTCTCGCATCTATGAGGAATTGAATCTCATTCCGAACCTGATCGTTTGTCCCGACACAAGCTATGACGCGAGAGTCTATAAGGCGATGCTCAACGCGGCGAAGAAGATCAACGGGCATTGGGATGCGATGGTCTATGCAGACCTCGACGTTTCGATTTCTGCGAACACTATCGCAGATGCGATCTCGACAAAAGCATCCGGTGGATATAACAGTGAATTCTCAAAGGTCTTTTGGCCGATGGCGAAGGGCAATGATGGGAACACCTATCACATTTCTGTCCTCGCTGCGTGGGCGACCATGCGCGTCGATGCATCGCATGACGGCGTCCCGATGGAGAGCCCGTCTAACAAGGTGCTCCCGATGGTTGCGTCGCAGTGTTTCTGTGTAGAATTCCCGAGATCCGGTTTCGATCAGCAGCAGGCAAATCTCCTCAACGAGAACGGCATCACCACCGTCGTATTTTGGGGCGGGAATTGGGTGCTTTGGGGCCCGCATACTGCGGCATTTAAGCACGGCGAGATTGAGGACAACCGCTCGATCTTCGACAATTCCGTTCGCATGATGATGCACATCTCGAACAGCTTCCAGCTCGAGCACGCTCTTGTCATTGACAGCCCGATGACTCGCGCAATGGCGGACACGATCAAGATCCGCGAGCAGGAGAAGGCCGACGCACTTGCAGCGATCGGTGCGCTCATCGGAACCCCGGTTGTCGAGTTCAAGGAATCCGTAAACAGCACAGCTGACCTTGTGGAAGGTAACTTCACTTGGGGATTCAAGGGCACTCCGACCCCGCCGTTCAAGAGCGGTACTCTGCAGGTGGCATATACCACCGCAGGCTTTAATTCTTTCTTTGGGGAGGTGTAACACATGAGCAAATTCGTGAACATCTGCGGCCCGATCGTGGCCGACACCGTTTATGCTGACGGCGCGCTTGTTGCACGTGATACCGGGTTCACTCTCCCGGCAGTAACTCCGATGACCGCCGATCTGAATGCGATGGGAACCATGACGTTCCCGATTTGGTCGCTCCTCGAGGATATGGAGGCGTCGATCACAAAGATCGGTGTGGATCTCGGCCTGCGTAACCTTGTCACCCCTGACATGAAACCGCTCGAGATCCGCTTTGTGCAGACCGTAACCGACGCGAATGGCACCACCAAAAACGTCGGTTGTAAGGCATTCCTCAAGGGTATGCCGAAGAGTTTGCCGGAGATCGGCGGCGAGGTCGGTTCCCCGATCGAGGGATCCGTCGCGATCGGCCTGACCCATTATCGGCTCTTTGTCGATGGCGCTGAAATGTGGAACATCGACCGCCTTGCCGGGATCGTCAACATCAACGGCAAGAATTACGCAGACATGGATTCCATGCTGTAAAAAACAGAAGCAACAACAAAAATCCCCGCCATGACAGCACTTTGGCGGGGATTTTCTACAAAGTAAAGGAGACGATTTTTCATGAACAGAATTCTTAAACTCGATACCCCGATTCAGATCAACGGAAAAACCTACACGGAATTCGAATACAACCCCCTCAAGATCACCGCTTTGATGTTTTCCGAAGCCTGCGCTCGCAGTTCCGCTCTGACAAAGAACAGACAGTTGTCTATCAATTTCAAGCAGACGGACACTGCCCTGCACCTCTACCTCGGTATGCAGGCGGTCATCGCTTGTAACCCGGAAATCGATCTCGCTGACCTTGAGCGAATCGAGGGCTATGATGTCCTCGAACTGACCGACATCGGAATGCTTTTTACTTATCGGAGGTGGGCGGAACCCTCCGAGGGAAACAACTCCGCCGAGCCCTCCGAGAGTACAGCAGACACTTCCGAACAAGTGTCAGAGAAATAGGTCAAATGCCGTTAACGGATTTCCTGACCGAATACAGGGAAGCAATCGAGGACGAGAAGGAACGTCAGAAAAACGCTCCGAAAACGCCTAAATACAGGCCAAAGAAACCGAAACGCCATAAATAGGAGGCGAGGCTATGGCTAAAGGCAAAGTTCTCGAGACGATAATCAATATCGGCGGAGAGATCAGCCCCACCCTCGGAAAGACACTGGACGGCGTTGCCTCCAAACTTGAAGGGGTCAAGGGCAAAGCACTTTTATTCGGGACTGCGGCAACAGGCGCGGTAATTGGCACAGTTGCCGCAGTTTCGAAAGGTGTTAGTTATCTGGGCGACCTCGGCGCGCAGTTCGATAATGCGTTCGATTCGATCAGAATCGGAACCGGTGCAACAGGCGACGCATTGGAGGCGCTGACGGATGACTTCAACGAGGTTTACAAAAATGTTCCCACATCAATGGAGGATGCAAGCCAGGCGATTGCAGACTTTAACACTCGCCTCGGGTTGACTGGCCCGGAATTGCAGGGCATTTCAACACAAGCGATTCAGGTTTCCGATATGCTCGGAGATGACCTCGGGCGCGTGATCGAGGAATCGTCGCAGGCGTTCCAGCAGTGGGGGTTATCTTCCGCCGACATGAGCGAATCCATGGATTATATTTTCAAGGTTTCGCAGAGCACTGGCATGGGGTTCTCTGACCTTATGTCGAATATGCAATCATTCGGGCCTCAATTACAGGCGATGGGCTATAGTTTTGAAGAGTCCGCCGCGCTTATGGGTCAGATGGAAAAAGCGGGCGTAAACACCGAAGAAGTTCTTGGCGCGATGAAAAAATCGGTCGGTACGCTTGCAAAAGACGGGATTAGTGCGACAAAAGTCATGTCAACCTACGCGGAGAAAATCAAAAATGCAGGCAGTGAAGCGGAAGCGGCTGGCATAGCAAATGAGATTTTCGGAACCCGCGCCGGTTCAACAATGGCGGCAGCGATTCGGGACGGAACGATGGACGTTGAATCGCTAACAAAATCGCTCATTGATAACCAAGAAACCATCCAAGGAGCCGCCGAAGATACATACGATTGGGCCGAAACATTTCAAATGATCAAGCAGCAGGCGGAGGTTTCCCTTCAGCCGCTTGCTGGAGTGATTTTTGACACGTTCTCAAAAATCGCTCCTGTCATCGGACAACTTTTCGAGAAACTCGGCCCGATATTCGAGCAAACCCTTGCCCTTGCGATGCCGTTTGTCGAGGAATTCCTCGGCGGAGCGATGAGTTTCCTCGGGGAACTCATGCCGATGATTTCGAGTTTGGCCGAGGCACTGTTGCCGCTGCTCTTTGATTTGGTCGGATCACTCTTACCACCGCTCCTCGATTTGGCGCAGGCACTTATCCCGCCGTTCATTGAAATTCTGCAAGCGATTTTGCCACCGATTGTCGGGATTTTGGGCGCTTTGATGCCGATTTTGATTCAAATCGTTCAGATGATTCTCCCGGTGGCGGTCGAAATCATCAACGGATTGATGCCGACGATCGTTTCTGTTCTCGACATTCTCGTAATGTTGCTCGAAACAGCGGTCTTACCGTTGCTCGATCCGATCATGATGTTGGTCGAATCCTTACTACCCGTGATCGCTCCGTTGGTCGACGCACTGTTTGCCTCGTTAAAGCCGGGGCTTGCGTTGCTTGAGAAACTCGCCCCCGTCCTTGAAACGATCATTGGATGGATCGCCAAGGTGGTCGGGTGGGTGGCTGACGGTCTGAATTGGGTTGTAAAACTCATCTTTGGCGATGAGGCCAGCGAGATCGCAGATGCGGCAGAAGTCAACGGTTACGCTGCGGGCGGTCTGACAAACGGATTGTCAATCGCTGGTGAAGATCCGCGTTACCCGCACGAGTGGGTTATCAGTTTGAATCCTGCATACCGCGATGAGAACTTGTCTTATTGGGC
This sequence comes from Eubacteriales bacterium, assembly GCA_045540975.1. Lineage (GTDB taxonomy): Bacteria > Bacillota > Clostridia > Oscillospirales > JAAYXM01 > SIG510. The sequence goes on along the minus strand of JAZQIE010000080.1, from coordinate 2,876 downwards.
GCAGGCGGGTCGTATGCTCGGTGCAGATGTTTCCGATTTCACTTTGGGCGGAGGCTCAAACGACAGTTATGTCGACATCGGCGGCATCACATTCGCCCCGAATATCACGATCACCGGCTCGGCTGATAAGGATGACATCATGGAAGCGATCGAGGAGTCTTACCCCGAATTCATTGATATGCTCGAAGAATGGTTTGCAAAGAGAGGAGTTCCGGTATATGGCTAAAATTCATAAAACAGTGGAGGGAGAAACCTTTGATATGCTTGCCCTGCGTTATTACGACGAGGAAAAACTCGCAAGCATCATCATTCAGGCGAACCCCGATTACTGTGATGTTCTCGTTTTTGAGTCTGTAACAGAGATCATCATTCCGGACGCACCGGCTGCCATTTTTCCGGAGACTCTTCCACCGTGGAGGCGAGATGAATGATTCAGATCACTTATAACGGCGTTGACATTACCGAGAGCATATCGGTCAATCGCTGCTATCACGATATGTATGCAGCAGGCCGGGCGGACACCTTATCGTTACGGGTCAACGATGCGCGGAACTTGTGGGATTCATGGGCCCCGCGTATCGGTGATGAGATCCGGATCGATTACGGCACGATCAGCACCGGCGCGATGTTTATCACCTCGATCATCCCGCAGAACGGAACCATCGACCTCGAGGCGATGTCCGCTCCTGCGTCGGGGTTTGAGCATCAAAGCAAGGCATGGCAAAAGGTGCACCTGTCACAGATCGGCACGGAAATCGCACGGCGAAACGGCTTGAGTTTTGCGAGCTATGGGGTCGAGGATCGACTCTATTCCTACATCTTGCAGAACGAGAGTGATTTCAAGTTCTTACACAAGAGGGCGCAGCTTGAGGGGTGCGCGTTTCTTGTGTATGACAAAAAACTCGTGCTTTATTCCGAACGGTTCATGGAGACACAGAGCCCCGCAGAATCGCTCGATGTCGGTCTTGATGGCGACTTCAAGTACACCGACAACCGCTCCGAATTGTATGGCGCTTGCCGCGTTGAGAGCGGGATCTATTCGGGTGAGTATTCGGCGGGGAATGGCGCGGCGCGAACTTATAAACCGACAGACGTCGGGGAGGTCGGGAGCTCGACCGATGCGGAACGATTCGCAAAGAATCTGCTCCGGGCGATCAACAAGGATTGCACGAGGGGATTCGTCCGCTCTCGCATCCTGCCCGGGTATGCGGCCGCGTCAACCCTCGAACTTTTGAACACCCGCGCACCGTCATGGGATGGGCCCGTGTTCATCACCCATGTTCGGAATGACTACGGCAAGGGATCCAGCAAGATATTTTTCCGCCGTCCATTGGAGGGATATTGATGATTGTCAACAAAGGTAAAATTTCAAATATCCTCGACGGCGGGAGTGCCGTCACAGTCACACCATATCAAGGCGGTACCGTCAGCCCAAAACTGGCGGTGCCGTTTTTCTTGATCGGCTTTTTACCGATCGGAACTCCGGTCGCTTACATCCTTTTCGATGACGGGACGGGGATCATCCTTTCCCGTATGGATGGAGCAGGCCGGGTCGTTGTTTTAAGCGACGAACAAACGCAAAACGGAGGTGATTCCTGATGCAGTATTTGGCGAAGTGGGGCCCGAAGGGGTTCCTCGTATCACCGAATAAGGTAGTCCCGTTTGGAGGGTTCTCCACATCATTCAGTTTGAAGAAGGACAGCAAAAACGACACGAGCGGGAGCGCACCGACTAACACGCGGGGGCTTGAACTCGTGAAAATGTCCTTTGAAACAACCTATCTGATCGCGGCCGGGGTTGATCCCCGAGCACAGATCGAGGAGTGGAAAAACCTGATCGGGAACTCATACCCTCTGATCCTCGGCGGAAAGAAATTCGGGCCCGACAAGATGATGCTTTCGAGCGTGGCCGTGTCGGATTGCATGTTTTCAAATGCCGGGAAAATGCTCCGAGCGAAGGTCTCGCTTTCCTTTGAGGAGGATGCGAACGGTGCAACGAGCAAACTGAAAACATCAAGCAAATCGGGCGGCGGAACTTCGACAAAGGCAAAAGCGACCTACGAGCAGACCGTCGCAGAGAAAAAGGCCGCGAAGAATGCGACTGCGTCCAAAGAAGACAAGGCCGCAAAGAAACCGACCGGAGGAGGTGCATGATGAGAGCGTCAGGAAACGGCGCACCTGATGTGTGCGCGAATAATTTGCTACGCACATTCCGTGGTGAGGTGCCTTTTGAGAGAGTCAAGGGTATTAATCCGCGTCTGATCGACAGGCCATCCTCCGAGGTCAATTCCGAATTGAATGACGATGCGGAATGGCTTGTCAATACTTACGAACCGAGGGTGACGCTTGACGGCGTTACGGTCTCGGGAACATCAGTTGCGGACGGTGGATTTTCCATCACCGCAAACATTACAGGAATGGAGGGGTGAGGACTATGGCGGATTTCAATTTTATCGAAACCGACAGCGCGAAAATCTATGACGCAGTCATCGGCAGCCTGATGGAATCCTGCGACGAGGCATTGTATCCGGGCGATGAGCGCCGCATTTTCGGTGAGGCGTTGTCGCTTTTATTCGTCTCAATGTTTAACCTCATGAATGACTCCGCAAAGCAGCGCTTTATCCAGTACGCGAGAGGCAAACAGCTCGACGCACTCGGCGAGCGTTTAGGGGTCGTTCGTGCAGCACCGGCGCAGGCGTCCGCAATGTTCAAATTCACAGTCAGCGCGGCGCAGGATGAGAACATCATCATCCCGGAGGGAACGCGGATCACGACCGATGGGAGCGTGTATTTCGCAACCGACAGCATCGCGGTCATTCCCGCTGGCGGCACGGAGATCGACATTCTCGGCGTGTGTATTGAAGGAGGGGCCGCTTA
>JAZQIE010000079.1:0-4235 GCA_045540975.1 Eubacteriales bacterium | reverse complement strand
TAGGCGGTGGTGATGATTTCCGCTTGCTCGGCGTTCAGGTTCTCATCGTCACTCATACTGACCGAGTTGTCGCGGTTGTATTCATACAGTGAGAGCAGTCCTGCGCTGAATTCCATGGAAACATTGCCGTTTTCGTCGTAGGCATACCACACAAGAGATTCGGAATCCGCACCTTCGAACACTTCGACCAAGCGACCCAAGGTATCGTACTCATAGGTGTACTGAATATCGGGGGTCTCGGAGCTGTGCAATCGCAACTGCATACTCTCACGGTTGCCTGCGATGTCGTAGGTATAATACTTCTCCACCGGAGATTCGGAGCGGTCATAAATCATCTGTCCGCGGTCGTTGTATTCGCGGACGATGTTGTTATTGCTGATTGTGGTATCCGAGATTTCGCGGATTGCACCCGTGCGGGTATACTCGACAAAACGGGTGGGCTCTGCCGGGGCTTCGGTTTTCACCACACGACCCATGCCGTCGTTTGTATAGGTATTCCAAATGCCGCCTTTGTCCACGTGCTTGACCAAGACACCGTTGATGTCGTAGGTATTGGACTCGGTCTGGCCGTAGTTTGATTCGGTCAGGCAGTTGCCGAAGCGGTCGTAGGTGTACTCGGTGGTTTTGTCGCCCACCGAGGCAGAGAGGACGCGTCCCAGCGCGTCATAGGAGTAGGATGTTGTCACGCCGCCCAGGGTCATGGTGAGGACGTTACCGCGCCAATCGTAGGTGTATTCTGTGGTACGGTATACATCCACCTCGACCGGAAGACCGCTTTGAATCTCGGTTTTGGTGTCGCACAGCACACGTTCTTCCAGCACGCGCCCCATATCGTCATACAGATACTTGGTGACACGGGACCGATTTTCGGTCTGCGGTACGGTTTGCACCTGCACGTTTCCGTAACCGTCATACTCGTAGGTGGTGTAATACGGAGTGGTCTGCTCATTGGACACGCGGTCCGCGCTTTTGACCATGCGGCCTGCCATGTCATATTCATGGGAGACATAGTTCCCGTCCGCATCGTACTCGCGGGTCACACGACCTGCACAGTCATATTCCCAACGCGCGGTGTAGTCCACATCCCAATCCTTTTGGTCGGCAAGTGCGGATTTTTCGGTGAGCTTGCGACCCAAGAGGTCATAGGTATAGGTGGTGAAATACTCGGTTTCACCCGTGACATAGCCCACCTTTTCCAAATCGCCGTGACGGTTTCGGTATTCCTTTGTCACGATGCTTGGGGCATTGACCTCACCCTCCACGGTATGTGTGGTGATGAAATACGGTCCATCCTCCGCGTCGTCGTATGCCCAGGTTTCACGGGCAAGGACTTCGTCCTGCACATTCGTGGTGGTTTTGGAGGTGACGCGGTCAAACGCGTCGTAGGTATAGGTGATGACCTGACCTGTGGTGGTAAGACGGGCGTTTCCTTCTTGAATCAGGCGGTAACAGTCATCGTAGCGGTACCATTTGAGGGTCTCGCCCGATGCCGCGTCACGGATTTCAACGAGATTTCCCGCCGCATCGTAGTGATACTCGGTCTTTGTTCCCATTTCATCGGTATGCACCGTGATGTTCGCGGTATCGGTTATGAGATACGAGAAGGACTGCGAGGTGCCGTCCGGATTGGTGATTTTCTTGATACGGTCACTTCCGTCATACTCATAGACCGTTTCATTCAAGTATGCATCATACTCTTTGATTTTGCGGCCGATGGAATCGTATACCGCCTCGGAGACCGTGCTGCGCGATTCACCGTCGATATCCTCGCCGCCTGTCCCCCAAATCATGGTGAGATACAGCCCGTCAAAATCCCACGAATTGATGCGGTCATCCGCGTTCCAATCGATATAGTCATATGTGGTTTCGAGATACTCGATTTCATTGATATACCGATATTCGTCCGTGATATTTCCGTAGGCATCATAGCCGTATGCGGTCTTCTCCTTGAGCGTCCCGTTTTCCCATACCTGCTTATTCTCCACACGTCTTTTGTCCTCGGAAAGGCTGTATTGCTCGGTGACGGTATGCTGTGCATCTGTTTTGTAGGTACGGGTAAGCGGAAGGTTGAATGCAGAGTCATACACGGTCTCGGTGAGCGCATTACGGGAATCCCAATGCTTGGTCACATTGCCCTTTGTATCGTATTCATACCGTTCAACCGACTCGGTCTCGCCAATAACCGTGCGGACCTCCTCGACAAGATTTTTCTCGTTGTAGTCGGTTTCAACCCTACGGGTCTCCACATCTCCGACCGTTACGGTTTCCGAAATCGGCAGATGCTTATGGTTGTAGACGGTCACGGTTTCCGTGCCGTTTTCTTCGCGGGTGACCGTATAGGTATAGGATTCCGGAAGGTCATTCGGGTCACTGTGTCCACCGCTGTAGCCCGAATAGTCCCCGTCATAGTGGTAGAAAATCCAACGGAGTTTGTCTTCTGTCTTTGCAGGGTCAATCTCATAACGGTTATCCACGCGGCAAACTGTCTTGCAGCCGCCCTGACCGTTGTTGACCGTGACGGTATCGTACACATATCTGCTTTTGAGTCCGCTCGCATATTCAATCTCATACAGATTGAGCAGGGTATTGTATGTATCGGTTGTTTCACCCTCATTGAGCGGCTCATCGATACAGGGGAATTCCTCCTCCAGATAGGAAAAGTAGGTATCCTGTTCTTCATAGCGGTTATTTCTAAGCCAAATTCCTCGTGTGGAAATGCTTGTGGTTGTAAAGACTTCGCTCTGCGGGAGTTTTGTCTGCGTCAGTGATGCGAGCGGCCAATCATGGTTGTATTCGACCAAGTAGACGGTCACCCACCGTGCCTGTCCGCGCGACGCCTTTTCATACACAAATCGAATCTCGCGGCCTGCACTGTCTCTGACAGAGGAAAGACCGCCTACCGAGAATCCGCCGGTGCAGTCTCCCGGGAAGATGGTCTCCTCCCCACTCGGGACACAATAGAAGAATTGGATTCGATTTTCCTCGGTACTCCATCGGTTTCCGAGTTCACGGAGTCTGCCGTCATAGTCAAACTTTTCATATTTCCCGTCTGCATGGGTTACTTGATAGGAATACGGATATGCAAGCTTTTCTACGAGCAGGTCACCCTTTTGGTAATCCTTGAGCGAGCAAGCACCGTTTTCCTCGATGATTTCGTATGCACCGCCACCCTGCATATGATAACGAAGCACCTCGGTCATTCCCGTACGCTCGGAAATATTTGCAAATTTGTATCCGGTTGAAATCGTCGGCAGGTCCAATGACCAGCCTGCACCGTACGGGCTGCTGACCGCAATTCCGTTGGGGCGGTTGTTCTCCTTGCGGTACCAATCGGTCCACCACTCGGCTTCATCGACGAATCGTATGAAATAAGAGTAATACAGATTGGTATTTCCGCTAAACACCAAATCAAGCTTCAAATCCAGACCGTTTTTCCCTTTCAAATCCACCAAGGTTTGGCGGTAAGAGAATTCACCGGTCGATGCATTGACCAATTCGTTCTTTTCCGCATAATACTCCACAGGCGCGGTGACAAAGTCACGTTTCATTGTGGTTGGCGGCTCCACAGAATTTGTCGCTTCCGCTACCGCTCTCGTCTGCGGAGTCACCTCCGCAGAATCCTCCTCTGCAAAGAGCGTGCGAATCACTTCATTGTACCGCTTACCTTCCAGCATTTCCGAGAGAATTGTATTCTGTTCGTCGGTTTCAAAAAGCTCTTTTTCCGTTCGGTATGCTTTGATTTCTCGGAATGCGGTTTCCTCATCTCCGTACGCGGTCACATACTGTTTGTACTGTGCCGGTGTGAGTTCAAGCGCGGATGCCGCATCGATGATGCGGATACTGTCCAAAATATCGTATCCCAAGCCTTGACACGCGCTCATCTCTGCATCGGTTACGCCGTAATACTCCAACACGACGGTTTTTTCTTCTTCTGTGAGCGCGCTGTACGTTTCGATTTGCTTGAGTCGTGCAAGATTGATTTCGTCATTTTCTCGCAACAACGGGTCGTTTGCGGTCGACACAACACTTTCGGGTGCGGACGGCAAATTTTCCGTCGCGCCTGCCGGAAGCATTCCGACCAGCATGGAAATCACTAAAAAAACTGCTAAAAATTTCTTCAAACTTTTATCTCCTTTTTCTATAATTGGTTTGCTCTCATTATCATGGCGGCGACTTGTTCGCGGGTGGCGGGGGCGTGGGGGCGACTTCCCTCGGTGATGCCCATGGCGGTGGCG
>JAZQIE010000078.1:0-3659 GCA_045540975.1 Eubacteriales bacterium | reverse complement strand
ATTCTCTCGGTCGCGGTGCCTGCCTTTCCGAGCGAGGTGGCAATGCGAATGCTGGAGGAAGAGGGCATCTATGTTTCCTCGGGTTCGGCTTGCAGCCGCGGAAAACGCAGTTATGTGCTGGAAGCAATCGGTGTTCCGAGTAAGCTCATTGACAGCGCCATCCGTTTCAGCCTTTCGGACGAGATTACAAAAGCAGACATTGACCGAGTGTGTGAGGTCATCTCCTCGCGCTTCGGAAGAAAATAGGGGAATTACTTATGCGAGAAATTTTACTTTTAAAACTCGGTGAGATTGTGCTCAAAGGTCTCAACCGCGGTATGTTTGAGCAGCGTTTGGTAAAGAATCTGTATTGGCGCCTGCGCGAGGTGGGGGAATTTGAGATTTACTGCCTGCAATCCACCATCTACGTCGAGCCGAAGAGTGCGGATGTGGATATGGATGCCGCGGTGGATGCGGTCAGCCGCGTCTTCGGTATCGTGAGCATCTGCCGTGCGGCGGAATGCGAAAAGGATATGGCGGTCATTTTGGAAACCGCGAAGGAATTTTTATACGACCGCTTGGAGGATGCGAAAACCTTCAAGGTGGATGCAAAGCGCGCGGATAAGAAATTCCCGCTCAAATCACCGCAAATTGCGGTGGAAATCGGAAGTGCCCTCCACGATGCACATCCGCATCTCAAGGTGGATGTGGAGCATCCCGAACTGCGTGTGAAAATCGAGGTGCGCGACCATAAGGCATATGTCCATGCAAACCCGATTCCGGGCGCGGGCGGTATGCCGGTCGGAATCAACGGCAAGGCGGCGCTCTTGCTCTCTGGCGGTATCGACAGCCCGGTCGCAGGGTATATGATTGCAAAGCGCGGTGTCTCCTTGCACGGCATCCACTTCTTCTCCTATCCGTATACCTCCGAGCGCGCGAAGAAAAAGGTGCTTGAGCTTGCGGAAAAACTCACCAAGTACAACGGCAGACTCCGTGTTTCCATGGTGTCGTTTACTCAGATTCAGGAAGCCATCCGCGATCACTGTCGCGAGGATATGTTCACCCTCATCATGCGCCGCTTTATGATGCGCATTTCCGAACGTGTCGCAAAAATGAACGATTGCCGCGCCCTCATCACAGGCGAAAGTCTGGGTCAGGTGGCAAGCCAGACCATGGAGGCAATGGGGGTCACAGGTGCGGTCTGCACCCTTCCCGTGCTGCGCCCCGTAGTTGGGATGGACAAAGAGGAAATCGTGGTCATTGCACGAAAAATCGATACATTTGAAACCTCCATCCAGCCGTATGAGGATTGCTGTACGGTCTTCACTCCCAAGCACCCGAAGACCAAACCGCGCCTTTACGATGTGGAAGCCGAGGAGAAGAAACTCGATGTGGATGCGCTTGTGGAAGAAGCGATTGCAAGCATCGAAGTCATTACATTGGATTGAGAGATGAGAACATTTGAGTTATTGCGCTGAAATCATTGCGGTCGGAACCGAGATTCTGCTCGGTGATATTGTCAATACCGACGCGCAAACCGTTGCCCGAGCGTTGGGCGAGCTTGGAATCAATGTCTATTACAACACGGTGGTCGGGGATAACCCCGAGCGCCTGCGCGCCGCGGTGGAAATCGCAAAATCCCGCGCGGATATCATCATCACAACCGGAGGTTTGGGCCCGACCTTTGATGACCTCACCAAGCAGACATTGGCAGAGTGTTTCGGGAAAAAACTTGTGTTAAATGAAACGGAACTCGAAAAAATTCGCGGATTTTTTGCAAAAATCGGGCGTGAAATGACCAAAAACAACGAGCAGCAGGCATACCTCCCCGAGGATTGCGTGGTGCTGGAAAACGATTGGGGTACCGCTCCGGGCTGTGCGTTTTTTGCGGACAATACCCATGTCCTCATGCTCCCGGGTCCGCCGCGTGAATGTGTCCCCATGATGAGAGAACGCGCGGTGCCGTATCTCAAACAACTTTCGGATGCGGCGCTGGTTTCCCACGAACTGAAAATCTTCGGCATGGGCGAATCGAGTGTGGAGGACAAAGTCCGCCACATCGCGGAGCATATGACAAACCCCACCCTCGCGCCGTATGCAAAGGAAGGGGAAACCCTCCTGCGCGTTACGGGCCGCGCGGAAAACGAGGAAGCCGCCGATGCGCTCACCCGTCCGATGATTGCGCAGGTCTATGAGCTTTTGGGCGAGTATATCTACGGGATGGATGTCCCGTCACTTGCACACGTGGTGTATTCCCTCCTCAAAGAAAAGGGGCTCACCCTTGCCACCGCGGAATCCTGCACAGGCGGTCTGCTCTCCAAGATGATGACCGACCTTCCCGGGGTATCCGAGGTCTTCCTCGGCGGTGTGTGTGCATACCAAAACGAAATCAAAGAAAAATTACTCTTTGTGCCGCATGAGATTTTGGAATCCAAAGGCGCTGTGAGTGAGGAATGTGCCGCCGCAATGGCGGAGGGCGCGCGTGTCGCTCTGGGTGCGGACATCGGTGTCGGCATCACAGGGATTGCGGGTCCGGGCGGCGGAACCGAGGAAAAACCCGTGGGTACCGTGTATGTCGCGGTGTCAAACGGGGAAGAGACCCGTGTGGTCAAATCACGCGGACACCGTGACCGCGGCACCATTCGCAACATGGCGGCGCTGACCGCCTTGGATCAAATCCGCCGATTGGTAGGATGATAAGGAGCAGATGATATGAAAGAGACAGCCATTCATCAGGAAACCGTATTCTCGGGAAGAGTACTGCACGTGCGCGTGGACAAAGTCGAGCTGGAAAACGGCCGCCAAAGCACCCGTGAAATCTGCCTGCATCCGGGCGGTGTGGGTGTCCTTCCGCTGACCGAAAACGGGGAAGTGGTACTGGTGCAGCAGTTCCGCTATGCCTATGGCGAGGAGCTTTGGGAAATCCCTGCGGGGAAGCTGGAGCGCGGCGAAGACCCTGCGGTTTGCGGCGCGCGTGAACTCAAGGAAGAGACCGGCTATACCGCAGACGAGTTGATTCCTCTGGGCTGCATCTATCCCTCTCCCGGGTATGTGGATGAACGGCTGTATATCTTCCTCGCGAAGGGGCTTTCGGAAGGCGAAGCAACCCCGGACGAAGGGGAATTTGTGAATGTGAAAAAAATCCCGTTTGAGAATCTCCTCGCGCAGGTCATGAACGACGAGATTCACGATGCGAAAACTGTGACCGCGGTACTCAAAACCGCGCGAATTTTGGAGGAGGGTCGTCATGGATAAGAAAATTCTCATTGTAGAAGACGAAATCGCCATTGTTGACATTTTGAAGTTCAACTTGGAGAGAGACGGATACCATGTCATCTCCGCGTATGACGGAGAAGAGGGCGCACGCCTCGCAAAAGAGGAGAATCCCGACCTGATTCTGCTCGATGTCATGCTCCCGAAGATGGACGGCTTTGAGGTGTGTAAATATGTCCGCAGCCGTATGAACACCCCGATTATCATGCTCACCGCCCGTGAAGAAGAGGTGGATAAGGTCTTGGGACTGGAGCTTGGCGCGGACGATTATGTCACCAAGCCGTTTTCCATGCGCGAACTGCTTGCACGTGTGAAGGCGAATATCCGCCGCCGTGTGCTGGACAATTCCGCCGAGAGTGAGGACGAAGAAGGGGTACTGCGCTTTGGGGATTTGGTCATCAATACCA
>JAZQIE010000077.1:0-3759 GCA_045540975.1 Eubacteriales bacterium | reverse complement strand
CGATGCGCTCCAAATTTCGGAGTATGCGCGCTATGCGGTCGACCGCTTAAAAGGTGCGGGAATCTTAAACGGTCTGCCCGACGGCAGCTTCAATCCGCGCGGCAGCGTGACCCGTGCCGCCGCGGCAACCGCGCTGTATACCACCCTTGAAGTGGTGTCGGAAGCAAAAAACACGGTCGAAGCCGTACAGTTTGCGCCCATCACACTCCCCGAAATTCCGATGCAGGCGAAACTCATGTCCATGATGGTACATTAAGATGATCAGAAAAAAACGTGCACTGCGGGGGTGTTTGACCCCCGCGGTGCTGCTCTTTGCATTGATTCTTCTGCTGTGGGTCTTGTGCGCGCTCTCATGCGGACAAACCGCGGTGGAGATTTCTGAGGCGCACGGTGTCCCCGTACGCACCCTCTATATCAAGGAGGGCGACCCCGCGCGGCCGGGAATCGCGCGCAAAATCAAATACATCGTACTCCACGAAACCGGAAACTCCGCCGAGGGTGCGGATGCCAAGCGCCATGCAATGTATCTGCGCTATAACAACGAGGAGGATACCTCATGGCACTACACGGTGGATGAAACCGAAATCTACCACCACATTCCGGACGGGGAAGTGGCGTGGCACGCGAGCGACCGACTCAAAAATCCGGGCGGCAACCGAAACGGCATCGGAATCGAGCTTTGTGTCAACCGTGACGGGGACTTTGAAGCCACCTTCGACAACGCGGCGCGGCTTGTCGCGGTGCTGCTCGATGCATACGGCCTCGATTCCTCCGCCATCCGCCAGCACGCGGATTTCACGAATAAAAACTGCCCCGAAACCATCCGTGATACGGGCAGAATGGAAGAGTTTCGCGAACTTGTGGAACAATACCGAGAGAATTAAGGAGAAGCACTTCGGGTTGCCGAAGTGCTTTTTGTCGAAAATTCACAGAAAATTCAAAATTTCGTAGACAAGCCACACAAGATGTAGTATAATATTTGCAGTGTGTGGGCGAATGCCCACAAAAAATATGAAAGGTGTGTTTCCCATGAAAAAATTAACCGGCAAAGACTTTATTCTGGGCTTCCAGCACATGTTCGCCATGTTCGGCGCAACCGTTCTCGTCCCGTTGCTTACGGGTCTTGACATTGCAACCACCCTGCTGATGGCAGGTCTCGGAACTCTCTTGTTCCACCTCATCACCGGCGGTAAGGTCCCTGCATTCCTCGGCTCTTCGTTTGCATTCCTCGGCGGTTATGCCGCAATCGCTCCGATGATTGACGGTGCGGCAAACCATGAAATGATTCCGTATGCATCCCTCGGCGTTGTCTTCGCAGGTCTTCTCTACCTGGTGCTTGCGCTTCTCTTCAAGCTCTTCGGCGTCAAGCGTGTCATGAAGTTCTTCCCGCCCGTTGTCACCGGCCCGATCATCATTGCAATCGGTCTGATTCTCGCACCGAGCGCGATCAACAACTGCGCAACCAACTGGATCATCGCAATCGTTGCATTCCTCACCATCGTCATCTGCAACATCTGGGGCAAGGGCATGGTCAAAATCGTTCCGATTCTCATCGGTATCGGTGTTTCCTGTGCGCTGGCTGTCGTTATGCAGCTGTGCGGCATGGAAGTCTTTGATGCCTCCAAAATTGAAGCACTCAAGGATGCGGCTTGGCTTGGCTTCCCGATCCGTTGGGACCACACCGTGTTTGTTGTTTCCGATTTGTCTAAGGCAATCTCCGCAATCATTGCAATCGTTCCGATTGCGCTTGCTGCTATGATGGAGCACATCGGCGACATCTCTGCAATCTCCTCCACCGTCGGCAAGAACTTTATTGCGAATCCGGGTATGCACCGCACCCTGACCGGTGACGGTCTTGCAACCTCGCTGTCCGCTCTGTTCGGCGGCCCGGCAAACACCACCTACGGCGAAAACACCGGTGTTCTCGCGCTCACCAAGGTCTATGACCCGCGCGTCATCCGTCTCGCAGCGATCTTTGCGGTCATCCTGTCCTTCTCTCCGAAGGTTGCGGCACTCATCAACCTGATTCCGGCGGCGGTTATCGGCGGTATCTCGCTCATTCTGTACGGAATGATTTCCGCAATCGGTGCAAGAAACCTGGTTGAAAATCAGGTCGACCTGTCCAACAGCCGTAACATCATCATCGCTGCAACCATCCTGGTTTCCGCACTTGGCTTCAATTCCATCGGCGGTATCTCCTTCCAGGTCTTCGGTACCACCGTTACCCTGACCGGTCTTGCTCTTGCGGCACTTCTCGGTATCATCATGAATGCAATTCTTCCGGGTAAGGACTATACCTTCAAAGAAGAACAGGATGGCGACAAGAGCGTCGATTTCAAACTGTAAGAAAGAGTGACTACAATGAGTAAATTATTCGTAATGGATCATCCGCTCATCGCACATAAGATTTCCATGATCCGTGATGAAAACACCTCGGTCAAGGACTTCCGCGAACTCATCAACGAGGTCGCACTCCTGATGGGCTATGAAGCAACCAAGGATTTGGAGCTTACCAAAACCCGCGTCAAAACCCCGCTTGCGGAAACCGATGGCTATATCATCGAGAAGCAGGTCGCACTCGTTCCCATCCTGCGCGCAGGTCTGGGTATGGTGGATGCGCTCATGAGCCTGATTCCTGCGGCGAAGGTGGGTCATATCGGTTTGTACCGTGACCATGAAACCCTCCAGCCGGTCGAGTACTACTGCAAACTGCCCACCGACATCGAAAAGCGCCAGGTTTTGGTGCTTGACCCGATGCTCGCAACCGGCGGCAGTGCCGCTGCGGCGATTGACTTTGTCAAAGCGCGCGGCGCAAAGAAGATTAAGCTCATGTGCATCATCGGTGCACCCGAAGGCGTGGAAGCCGTTCAAAAGGCACATCCGGATGTCGATATCTATGTCGCAGCCTTAGATGAAGGCCTCAATGAAAACGGTTACATCCTCCCGGGTCTCGGCGATGCGGGCGACCGTATCTTCGGTACTCTGTAAAAGACAAAAAAAGGAAGCGGATATGTAACATATCCGCTTCCTTTTTTATCCAACAATGAATTGGTTTTCTCCGTCTGTGAGGGTCAGGATATCGCTGAGTTCCAAATTCGGAATCACCTGCGAGTCAAAGCTCGGTCTCACACCCTCGGGAGGAGTCATACCGTCAGGTTTCTTGCCGCGTTCGGGCAGATTCTCGGGGTTTTTCCAATCCGGAGGTGTGGGCATCTTTTCGGGGTCCACATCGTCGGGCGGTGTCGGCATTTTCTCGGGCTTTTCGCCGCGCTTTGGGTCAAACCCGTCGGGCTTTTCGCCGCGCATGACAGCCGCGACCTTGAGCTGTGTGTCGCCGCGCCATAAGGTGTAAGTTCCCGCTTTCAAGTCGGGGGAGGAAAGGACGAGACTCTTGAAAGCGTTTTGCGGGGTTGCGGAGAGTACCGCGTTTCCGTTTTCGTCTTTTAAGGTGTAGGTCACACCGCCTGCTTGGGATTCCATGAAATTCAGCGCCGTGTAGTTAGCCTTGCTCTCACCGATGCGGTCGAGCATATTGCCCGATGCAATCACCGTGCCACCGTTTAATTGGATGCCGAGGTCCGAGTCAATGCCCGCGTCTGCACTCTCACCGCACGCGGATGCAATCACCGTACCGCCGTTTATCACAAGCCAACCGTTGGAGTCAATCCCGTCACCCTCACCGCTTTTGCCGTTTACCGTGATATTCACCGTGCCGCCGTTTATCGTGGTGACCGAAACCCCGTCCTCGTTGGTGTTGAT
>JAZQIE010000076.1:0-32565 GCA_045540975.1 Eubacteriales bacterium | reverse complement strand
CACCGCTTCATGACGGTGCGGTCATTCTCCAACGCGGGCGAGTCGCGTCGGCAGGTTGTATTCTTCCGCTTTCGGAAAACGATAATCTGAGCAAGGATTTGGGAATGCGTCACCGTGCGGGTGTCGGTATGAGTGAACAATCGGATGCCGTTGTAGTTGTTGTTTCCGAAGAGACCGGCTCAATTTCGGTTGCGATTGGCGGTATGCTCAAACGCCATCTTGCTCCGGAGACATTGGAAAAACTGCTGCGAAACGAGTTGCTCCCGCAGGATGAGGAGACCAAGAAGAACGGAATCCTTGCAAATATCCTTGGATTTATGAGGGTGAAGAAACAGTGAAGAATTGGATAAAAAAGAACGATGTCCTTGCCAAAGTTTTTGCGCTCTTAATTGCAGTTATGCTTTGGCTCTATGTCGCGAATTTGGTCGACACCAATATCGATGTTCCGGTTAGAAATCTCGCCCCGGTTTTTCAGGGGAGTGAGGATTTGCTCAACACATACAATCTCGCAATTACCGACCAGGCAGATATTGCGGTTGATGTGGTTGTCAGCGGTGCGCGTCAAGACCTCATCGGGCTTGATAAGGACGATGTGCAGGTAATTGTTGATATTTCCAACTTAAAGGAACCCGGTGTGTATCATCTTCCGTATTCCATCAATTTGAGTATGGACAGTGCAAAAGTTGTTCGCAAAACGCCGGGTGAGGTGACTGTTAAGCTTGACCGAGTCACCACTGCGACCGTCCCTGTTCGTGTTGCACTTGTTGGTGAGGTTGAAAAGGGATTTATGACAGATGAGATTGTCACAAACCCGTCCAGCCTGACTTTGACCGGAATGACGGATGTGATTTCCAAAATCTCCTATGCACAAGTGAAAATTTCCAAGCAAAGCATCAATGCAAGTATCGATGAGTCGGTTGCGTATGTGTTCTATGATGCGGAAGACAATATAGTGGAGAGCAAGAATGTTCGGGTTGACTATAATATGATTCGCGTTACCGTGCCCGTCTTGAAGCTGATTGAGTTCCCGCTCGCGATTGATTTTGTGGAAGGCGGCGGTGCAACTCTTAAACACGTGAATTATGAATTAAAGCCCGATAAGATTCAAGTTGCGGTCGACAGCGCTCATGCCAATGATAAGCAACCCATCAAAATCGGTGTGGTTGATTTGGCAAAACTCTCCGACTCAAGCAGTATTCCGTTCCAAATCACATTACCGGAAGGTTATAAAAATGTCAGCGGAGAGACCAGCGTTACCGCTACGGTCGAACTGAGCGGACTCAGTAAAAAACGCATGACGATTGGTGCGATTGAAATTATTAACATTCCGTCGGGATATCGGATTGAACCGATTACGAATGCATTGGAAGTAACATTGCGCGGAGAAGAGAACGTGCTCAATGCCGTCGGCGTTGAAAATGTGCGCGCGGTTGTTGACCTTTCCGCAACAGTATTGACACCGGGGCAACATACCATGCCTGCAAAAATCGTGGTTGACGGTACAAGCGGGGTCGGTTCTGTCGGTGAATACAAAGTGGTTGTACGCGTTTCAAAATAGGTTTGGATGTGAAGTTGGATTATGACCCAAAATGCTTTGGTTGTTGCTGTGCTTGATGATGCAACCGCACGCGTTCAAATAGAGCGCATCAGTGCTTGCGGTCACGATTGCAGCACTTGTGATGGCTGCGGCTTGATGGCGGCTCCGATAGAAGCGATTGCGCAAAACCCAATCGGCGCAAAGGTGGGAGATACCGTGGTGATTGAGTCGGGGACAAAACGAGTCCTCAAGCTCGCCGCATTGACGTATCTGCTCCCAATTGTGCTTCTGTTCTTGTTTTATGCGGTTTCCCGTATGCTGTTTGAAAGTGAGACTTTGTGCTGCATCATTGCAATTTTCGGGTTCTTGCTGGGACTGTTCGGTGCGGTATATTCCAATCGAAGCGGACAGATTAAGACTGTAATCAAGTCGGTTCAAAAGAGTGGAGAAGCACCATGTTCGGATATGTAAAGCCGGTTCGATGTAAACTTGACGATGCGGTTTGGGAGCAATACCGTGCCGCATATTGCGGTCTTTGTCATACCCTTGGAAAACGGTTTGGGTTTCACGCGCGATTTATCGTCAATTATGATTTTACCTTTCTTTCGATTCTGTTATTTTCGTTAGAGTCAAATGAATTGTGTTTTTCCACAACTCAAAAACGTTGTATCGCAAGTCCGTTTCGCAAAAAATGTGTTTGCTTGCAAAACAGTGCATTTGAACGGACAGCGGATGCATCGGTGGTTCTGTTTTGGTGGAAACTAAAAGATGCAATTGCGGACAAGTCCCTGCTCAGAGGAATCCCTTACCGAGTATTGTGCGTCTTGTTTCGCGCCGCATATCGCAAGGCAAAAGCAAGTCTGCCCGAGTTTTCCGAGGTGGTTTGCGGGTACATTGCCGAATTGCAAAAATTGGAGCAAGCGCGTGTGGACAGCATTGACCGCCCTGCGGATACCTTTGCTCGGATTTTAGCCGCGCTTTCCGAACTCGGTCCCGCTGACGCGCGTGTTGATTTGGAAGAAATGCTCTACCAGATTGGGCGCTATATCTATCTGGTTGATGCTTGGGATGATTTGAAACCCGATTTAAAGCAGCACCGCTATAATCCGATTGCGGCACGGTTTTCTCTTACTCGTGATGATCTGTCGGATGAGGTGAAGGAGGAACTGATGCAAACTCTTTGCCACAGTATTTATGCGGCTGAGATATCGTTTGGAAAACTAAACTCTGCCGCGCTGCGCCCTTTACTTGAGAATATTATCAACCCGGGCCTTTTTACCGTTTTGCACAATGTTGCGGAAGGGAAATCGCCTTCAAAGGAGAAAAAACATGAATGATCCGTATCAGGTGCTTGGTGTTTCGCCGAGCGCAAGTGATGACGAAATTAAGCAAGCCTATCGTGAACTTGCGAAAAAATATCATCCGGATAATTATCTGAATAATCCGCTTGCGGACCTTGCATCCGAGAAGATGAAAGAGATAAACGAAGCGTATGACAACATTGTTAAAATGCGCGCGAGCGGTCGTTCTCATCAAAACTCCAACACATCTTCGAATCAAATGTATCAGCAGATTCGCTCGTATCTCAATGCGGGAAATATCGCAATGGCAGAGCAGATGCTTTTGGGAATGACCAATCATGATGCAGAGTGGCATTTTCTAATGGGAAATGTGATGCTGCGCAAGCGTTGGTACGATGAAGCGAAGCGTCATTTTACCACTGCATATCAAATGAATCCGACCAATCCGGAGTATTCCGCAGCGCTTCAACGGATGCAGGCAACACAAGGACAAGCCTATCAGTCTTATCAGAACAATCTGTGCGGCGGAGCCGGTTGCTGTGACTGCTGTACCGCGTTGATTTGTGCGGATATGTGTTGCAATTAATATGAAAAAGACAGCGGTTTTAACCAAAAGCGCAATCATCTCGGGACTTGCGACGATTGTGCTGATTTTGGGTGGCGTTTTTCCGAGTGCGGCACTCTCGCTTGCTGCACTTGCAGGCTTGTTTCCTGCGGTTTTGGTGAAAAAGCACGGCTATGCTGCCGCTTTTGCCTCATATTTAGTGACGGGCTTTTTGGCACTTGTTTTGTCTCCCGTCAAGTATGCGGCGGCGTTGTTTGTTCTGTTGTTTGGTTTCTATCAAATCATCAAACAATGGATTGAAAACAAATTCCATCCTGTTGTGGCTTATATTTGCAAGCTTTTATATGCGAATGTGTTGTTTTTCGTTCTGTTTTTCTGTTTTACAAATCTGTTTTTGGCAGTTGTCCCGAAGAAGCTGACGTCTTTTGTTTTGACTTGGATTCTGTATCTTGCCGCATTTCTCGTTTATGACTTTGCCGGGCGGGAATGGTTGCGGTTTTTTGACACTCGCATTCGACGTTGAAGTTTGTTTGACAGAACGAAGGATAAATTGATATAATGTTTTTTACACATATTAGAATCAATGAGAGGAAGTTTGTGTCATGATCAGAAGTATGACCGGCTTTGGACGAAGCCAGTTATCTGCGCATCAACGTGATATTACGGTCGAGATGAAATCCGTCAATCATCGTTATTTTGATTGCAATGTTCGTCTGCCGCGAATTTACACGTTTATGGAAGAAGCAATCAAATCACGTGTTCAAGAGCGTGTTGCACGCGGGAAGATCGAGCTTTATATCACGATTGACACCGCAAAAGAGAAAACACCCGTCACGGTCACGGTCAATGAAGCAGTCCTGAAGTCTTACTTGGATGCTGCGGATTTGATTTGCGAGAAGTTCGGCTTGACTTCGGATATTTCGGTGTCACGCGCAATGTCATTTTCGGATGTACTGAGTGTGGAAAAAGCCGAAGAAGACGAGGAAGAATTAAAGCAGGATATTCTCCTTGCGCTTGATGCCGCTTTGGACGAATACATGGCAATGTGTGAACGCGAAGGACAGCGTCTTGTAGATGACATTACCTACCGTATCGGCTTGATTCGTGATTTGGTGGATAAGATTGAACTTCGCTCTCCGAAGTGCGTTGAAGAGTATCGCCAGAAGCTGGAAGCGCGGATGCAGGAGGTCCTTTCCAATACCATGATCGATCCGCAACGGATTCTGACAGAAGCCGCGATTTTTGCTGACAAGACCGCGGTCACCGAAGAGATTGTCCGTCTGCGCAGCCATTTGACCCAGCTTGCCGATATGCTGAAAAACGGCGGTGCTGTCGGTCGGAAAATCGATTTCCTGGTGCAGGAATTCAACCGCGAGGCTAACACAATCGGCTCAAAAGGAAACGATTTGGAGATTGCGCAGTATGTGGTAGATCTGAAAGCGGAAATCGAAAAAATCCGTGAACAGATTCAGAATATCGAGTGAGGATTACATTATGCAACTCATCAATATTGGATTTGGAAATATTGTCTCCGCAGACCGTCTGATTTCGATTGTCAGTCCGGAATCTGCGCCGATTAAACGAATTGTCCAGGAAGCGCGTGACCGCGGTGTTTTGATTGATGCTACATACGGCCGCCGCACCCGTGCGGTTTTGATTATGGACAGTGACCACGTCATTCTTTCTGCGATTCAGCCGGAAACCGTTGCAAATCGCGTGTTGAAAGAGGAAATTACCGATCATTTTGTTGAAGATTTTGCGTCTGAAGAATAAGGAGGAACTATTATGTTATACCCGTCTATGAGTGAATTGCTCAAAAGAGTGGACAACCGTTATCTGCTCGTAAATCTCACCGCACGCCGCGCAAGAGAGATTTCCGACGAGAACGAGGAAAAGGCTGTAAAAACCGATGTGAAACCGGTCCGCAGCGCAATCAACGAAATTGCAAACGGAGTTTTGACGGCAATCAATCGGGTTGATTCGGAAGAGGAATAATACTTATAAAACTGCTCCGATGGCTTCGTTGGGGCAGTTTTGGTGCAAATTCGGGTCGAAGGAGGGGAGAGAATGGAGCTTACGGTTGCGCGTGTTGCAGTAAGTACTGCGACCTATGCGATTGATAAACCCTATGATTATTTTATCGGAAAAGCACTCATGGGTAAGGTCGCGGTAGGAATGCGTGTCTTGGTTCCGTTCGGTCCCGGTGGAAGAGTTACGGAAGGCTTCGTTCTGAGCCTTGCGGAAACCTCCGCATATCCGAATTTAAAGGAAATCATTGATGTACTGGATGCAGAGCCTGTTTTAAGCGAAGAGCTTGTAAAACTTGCTCTGTGGGTACACAATCAGTGCTTTTGCTTATTGTACCAAGTTTTAAATGCAATGCTTCCCGCGGGCTTGAAGTTCAAAATGATTCGCAGTTATCTGCTCGATACCGAGGCGGAGCTTTCCGCAATGATGAATGCCTGCTCGGATATCCCGGACAGCGCAAGTCTTTGCGAGGATATTTTCGCAATTCGTTATGAAAAAATGACTGCGGCGACATTTCGTGACCGATATTCGCTGACAAAAATCAACGAAGTGTTTACCGCGCTTGCCGAAAGCGGAATGCTCTCGATTGTACAACCCGAGCGTAACTTGTCCGATAAGCTTCAGCAAATTGCGCATTTGTCGGTCTCCTATGAAGAGGCGGAGGCATATCTGGAAAAACTCGCGAAACGTTCCTTTGGTCAACGTGAAGTCCTGCGGATGCTGTTGGAAATCGGTGCCGCTCCTGTTGCCGAACTTCGTTACTTTACAGGTGCCTCACTTAGTTCAATCAACACACTTCGGAAAAACGGCTTGATTGAGATTTCCGAGCAGGAGGTTTATCGCCGTCCGAAAGTTTGTGTCAGCGGAACACACGAGGAAATCGTACTCAACGAAGACCAAGCATCTGTTTTCGAGGAACTGGTTGAGCAATTCGATGCGGATGAAGCAAGATGCTCGCTGCTCTTTGGCGTGACCGGAAGCGGAAAAACTTTGGTATATATGAAGTTAATTGAAAATAGCATTGAGCAGGGGAGAACTGCATTGATGCTTGTGCCGGAAATCGCGTTGACCCCGCAGCTGGTGGAGCGGTTCTTTTGCTACTTTGGGGACCGTATTGCAATTCTTCACAGTGCACTTTCCGCAGGTGAACGCCTTGATGAGTGGAAACGCATCAAAAACGGTGAAGTAGATGTTGTGGTCGGCACCCGTTCGGCTGTTTTTGCTCCACTCCAAAATATCGGAATCATCATTTTGGACGAGGAGCAGGAACATACATATAAATCAGGTACCAATCCGCGCTATCATGCGCGCGATGTTGCCAAATACCGTTGCATGCAAAACCGTGCATTGCTGCTTTTGGGCTCTGCAACCCCATCTGTTGAGAGTATGTACCAAGCGCAGATTGGGAAATACAGTTTGCACGTTTTGGAAAATCGCTATAATTCGCAACCGCTTCCGAAGGTGCTGATTTGCGACCGCAGAAAAGATTTGCGCAATGGGGATTCGGGCAGCATCGGAAGTGTGCTGAAAGCCGAGCTGGAATACAACCTTGCACACGGTCAGCAGAGTATTTTATTTATCAACCGCCGAGGCTCCAGCCGATACATTGTATGTGAATCCTGCGGCTGTGTCCCGGAATGTGTGCATTGCAGCGCACCGCTTACATATCATTCGGTAAACGGCCGTTTGATGTGTCATCATTGCGGATACTCAAGAAAAGTGGAGCATCAATGTGCCTATTGCGGTGCACCGATGCGATTTGTGGGTGCGGGAACACAGAAAATTGAGGAAGAACTTCGCACGTTATTTCCCGAAGCGGAAGTGTTGCGGATGGACACCGATACAACCACCACCAAAGATGCGCATGAGCGTATTTTAAAGCGCTTCCGCGATGAAAAGATTCCCATCTTACTCGGCACACAGATGATTACAAAAGGCTTGGATTTTGAAAATGTTACTTTGGTCGGTGTTTTGGATGCGGATCAAGGAATCAATATGAACCACTACCGTGCCGCAGAAACCGCGTTTTCTCTGATTACACAAGTGGTCGGGAGAGCAGGACGCGGTGCGCACACGGGTCGTGCGGTGATTCAAACGTATTCACCCAATCAGCCTGTGATTCAGTTTGCCGCACATCAGGATTATATTAATTTCTATAAAAGTGAAATATTACTGCGAAAAAATCGCAGTCTTCCACCGTTTTGTGATATAATAAGTGTATTGGTTTCCGGCATCTCGGAACGAGATGTTCTGAAAGCCTGTACGCGTTTGATGTATCAGTTGGATTTGCAAAACAGAAGCAATTACCCGGATATTGAGCTTTCCGCATACGGCCCTGCGCCTGCGGTAATTGCAAGAATTAACGAAAAATACCGTTATCAGTTTTCGGTCTGCGGGCAAAACAGCAAACGCCTGCGCGAGATGGTTTCCGCTGTTCTGAGAGAATTCGGGAAAGACAAACTCAGCAAGAATTTAACTGTTGTTGCAGACATCAACGGAAATGACTTTTAGAAATGGATGAGTATTATGGCAATTCGTACAATTGTAAAAAAAGGAGACCCGGTGCTTCGCAAAACCTCGCGCCCGGTTGAAAAGTTTGATGCAAAACTGCATCTGTTATTGGATGATATGCGCGAGACCTTGCTCGCGGTAGACGGTGCAGGTCTTGCTGCAGTGCAGGTTGGCATTCTGCGCCGTGCGGTTTTGGTCTATACCGATGACGAAATGATTGAATTGATTAACCCGGTTATCATTGCAACCGACGGTGAACAGACAGACCCCGAGGGTTGCCTGAGTGTCCCCGAGGTGTACGGTACTGTATCGCGCCCGTTTGTTGTCACAGTTCGTGCGCAGGACCGATTCGGAAAAGAGTTTACCATTACCGGCGAAGGCTTGCGGGCACGTGCCTTCTGCCATGAGTTGGATCATTTAGACGGTGTACTGTTCACCGATCATGTATTGGAGTATTTGGAATAAGATGAAAGTATTGTTTATGGGTACCCCGGATTTTGCAGTTGCATCTCTGCGCGCTTTGGCAGAGTCTGAGCATACTGTTTGTGCGGTTGTTTCCGCACCCGATCAAATGCGCGGTCGCGGAATGAAATTGCGCAAAACCGAGGTGAAAGAATGTGCGGAAGGTTTTGGGTTTCCCGTCTATCAACCCGAGAGCCTGAAGCACGGTGAATTGCAATCTGTCTTGGAAGAACATCAGCCCGATATTTTGGTGGTTGTTGCATACGGCAAGATTCTGCCGAAAGATGTTTTGGACTTTCCCAAGTACGGGTGTGTGAATGTTCACGGCTCGCTTCTTCCGAAATATCGCGGAGCAGCTCCCATTCAGCGTGTAGTGCTAAACGGGGAAGAAAAGAGCGGCGTTTGCACCATGTTTATGGATGAGGGCTTGGACACGGGAGATGTTATTCTCTCGCGAGAAACCCCGATTCCTGCGTATGAAACTGCGGCAGAGTTGTTTGACCGTCTTGCGTTGATGGGTGCAGACCTCTTGATTGAAACCCTTGATTTAATCGAGAAAGGGTGCGCGCCCCGAACTCCGCAAGCGCACGAGCTCAGTACCTATGCGGCAATGATTCGAAAAGAAGATGCAAAGATTAACTGGAATGCTTCTGCGCGAGAAGTGATTAACCTGGTGCGTGGAAGCAACTCCTGGCCGATTGCATTCACAATTGTTGACGGGCAGGTGCTCAAGATTTATCGCGCTGTTTTCGGCGGTAAATGCGATGCTCCCGCAGGCTCTGTAATTGATATCACCAAAGAAGGAATGACTGTCGCTTGCGGTGATGGGAATTCTGTTGTTGTCACCGAATTGCAAATGCAGGGTGGGAAACGAATGAGTCCGGATGCCTATAATTGCGGACATCCCGGTTTGATTGGCTGCCGTTTTGAATGTTAGGGGGTAACAGAATGTATCTTGGATTTGATATGACATATGTTATCTTGGTTTTACCTGCGGTTTTGTTTTCTCTCTGGGCGCAAATGTCGGTGAACGGAACATTCAAAAAATTCTCGCGTCAACCTTTAATGAGAAGTTTTACCGGGGCTCAGGTTGCAGAACAAATGCTTCGTGCATTTGGAATTACCGACGTTCGCATTGAGCGTGTTTCGGGAAATCTGACCGACCATTTTTCTCCCAAGGAGAAGGTGATTCGTTTGTCCGATTCGGTCTATGACTCGCGCTCGGTTGCGGCAGCGGGTGTCGCTGCGCACGAATGCGGTCATGCGATGCAGTATGCCTGCGGTTACGGACCAATTAAACTCCGTAATGCCATTATTCCTGTGTCGCAAATCGGATCGAGTTTGTCGATTCCCTTGATTTTAATCGGATTCTTCTTGAATTTCGAATCCTTAGTCACGGTTGGTATCTTGTTCTTTGGCGCTGCAGTTCTGTTTCAGCTGATTACACTTCCTGTTGAATTCAATGCTTCCCGACGTGCGACAAAAACCCTGGTTGAAGTTGGAATTGTCGGGGACGATGAGATTCGTTCGGTCAAAAAAGTGCTTTCTGCCGCGGCAATGACTTATGTCGCTGCACTGGCGGTTTCGCTTGCACAATTTTTGCGTTTGATTCTGTTGTTTGGCGGCGGTCGGAGGCGCAATTAAATGGGAAAGCAAACGGCACGTGATGTTGCCAGAACAGTTTTAGCGGCATTTCGCCGTGACGGTGCATGGTCGGACGGAAGTTTGAAGC
Organism: Eubacteriales bacterium; assembly: GCA_045540975.1. GTDB lineage: Bacteria > Bacillota > Clostridia > Oscillospirales > JAAYXM01 > SIG510. Next base: position 22,429 of record JAZQIE010000076.1, on the reverse strand, counting down.
ACGCGCTCAAAAGCGCATCACTCGATGTGCGCGATGCGGCGCTTGCGACTCAGCTTTGTTACGGTGTGCTCCAAAATCGGATGCTGTGTGATTTTTATATTGCACAGTGTTCCAGCTTGAAATTGAGTAAAATCGCTCCGGGAATCTTGGACATTTTACGGCTTGGTGTGTATCAACTCCTGTTTTTGGAGCGCATTCCGGCTCATGCAGCTGTCAATGACGCGGTAAGTGCCGCAAGACGAAACAACGCCCGAGCGGCAGGCTTTGTCAATGCGGTGCTTCGCAAGATTGACCGTGAGCGTGACTCACTGAAAAAACCAACCGATGATGCTACACTTTATAGCCATCCCGAATGGTTGGTTTCGCTGTTTCGCTCGGATTACGGAAGGGAAACAGCGGCAAAGATTTTAAAAGCAAACAATGAAACACCGCAGATTACCGCTCGTGTCAACACACTTTGTTGTACGCAGGTGGATTGTTTACGGGAAATTCCGCAATCTGAGGCGCACCCATGGCTTGAAAACTGCATCATTTTGCATCAACCGGGTGATATTGAACTGCTTCCTGCATATCAAAACGGAATGATTCAGATCCAAGACCCTGCGAGTCAACTTGCGGCGCTCGCAACCGATGTAAAACCCGGAATGCATGTATTGGATACTTGTGCGGCCCCGGGAGGAAAATCCTTTTTGCTCGCACAACTGCTGAAGAATGAAGGGAAACTCATTTCGTGCGACATTCATCCGCACAAACTTGAACTCATTCGGGCCGGTGTAAAGCGTTTGGGTTGTTCGGTGCTGGAAACAAGATTGCAGGATGCATCGGAATTCCGACCCGAGTTTGAACATGCATTTGATGTTGTTCTGTCGGATGTTCCGTGCTCAGGTTTGGGTGTTATTCGTAAAAAAGCGGATATTCGCTACAAAGCACAGGAAGAGATTGAAGCATTGCCGAAACTTCAACGCGCAATTTTGGAAAATTCTGCGCGCTATGTGAAGAAGGGCGGCACTTTGGTTTATTCGACCTGTACCATTCGGAAAGCGGAAAATGAGGATGTCGTTTCCGCATTCTTAAAAGCGCATTCCGACTTTGAATTGACAAGTTTGGATTTACCGAGTGTCATCGGAAATCGCGAAGGGATGATAACATTCCTGCCGCACGAATTTGAAACCGACGGTTTCTTTATCTGTCGAATGAGGAGAACTGTATGATTGACTTGAAATCCATGGATTTGGCCGAATTAACCGAATATTTTGCAGAGCAAGGTCAACCGCGCTTCCGTGCGGAACAAGTTTTTGTATGGATGCATCGCGGTGCAACCTCGTTTGATGAAATGTCGAACTTATCCAAGGATTTAAGAGCTACACTCAAAGAAACTGCAAGCATTACATATGCCAAATGCTTGGCAAAGCAGGTTTCCAAGCGAGACGGGACAATCAAATTTCTCTGGCAGATGCCGGACGGAAATGCGGTTGAATCTGTTTTTATGGAGTATCAGCACGGAAACACGGTTTGTATTTCCACACAAGTCGGCTGCCGTATGGGATGTAGTTTTTGCGCATCCACAATCGGCGGGAAAATCCGCGATTTAACTGCGGGAGAAATGTTGGAGCAAGTTCTTCGTGCACAGTGTGACACTGGGAAAAAGGTTTCCAATATTGTTTTGATGGGAACGGGTGAGCCGCTTGACAACTACGAGAATGTGCGTAAGTTTTTGTCCCTTGTCAATCATCCGAAGGGCATGGGAATCGGAATGCGGCACATTTCACTTTCTACCTGCGGCTTGTGTGACGGGATTCGTAAACTTGCAAATGAGGATCTACAGATAACGTTATCCATTTCACTCCATGCCCCCGATAATGAGACACGCGATCGGTTGATGCCCGTGAATCGGAAATATCCGGTTGAGGAGTTGATTGCGGCGTGTAAGGAGTATTACGCTAAGACATCCAGGCGTATTTCGTTTGAATATACCATGATTCACGGGGTCAGCGATACCGCGGAGTCCGCGAGAAAACTTGCGGCACTGTTAAAAGGATTTCCGTGTCATGTGAATTTGATTCCGCTGCATCGCGTTGAGGGAAAAGAGTTATCGCCGAGTTCTCCTTCGGAAATTGCGAAATTTTCAAAGGTCTTGGAACAAAGCGGTTTAACTGTCACTGTACGTCGCAGTTTGGGCGAAGACATTGATGCGGCATGCGGACAGCTGAAGAGTAAAACCGAGCAAGCGCTACGGCAAAGAGGTGATTTGACATGAATGCTTGGGGCTATACCGATGTAGGTAAACAGAGAAAAGAAAATCAGGATGCCTATTTCATTGACATCAATTACGAACACCGTCAAGCAATTTGTGTTGTGTGTGACGGTATGGGCGGTGCGAATGCGGGAAATGTTGCGAGTAAGGTTGCAATCGAAGCATTCAGCGGTCGGGTACAGGGTCTGCTTCGCCCGAAGCGTTCTGCCGAGCAGCTGAAAGAGATTTTGCAGGATGCAATCGAGTATGCGAATGTTCAAGTACACGCGTTGTCGAAATCGGATGACAGATTCCGCGGCATGGGCACTACCTTGGTAGCGGTCTTGATTTCCGATGACCATGCGGTTGTTGCCAATGTTGGTGACAGTCGCGCATACTTTGCCGACAGTGACGGAATCTATCGTATCACGCGTGACCATTCTCTTGTCGAGGATATGGTATTGCTTGGAAAACTCACCGAGGAGCAAGCCAAAGACCACCCCAATAAGAACGTGATTACACGAGCCGTCGGAACAGACAAGAGTGTTCAGGTGGACTTTTACGAGCTTGTTTTGAAACCGGATTCCTATCTTCTCCTTTGCTCGGACGGTTTGAGTAACCTTGTGAGCAATCAGGAGATGTTATACGAGATACTCCACGGTGGAGATGCCGCAAACTGTTGCAGAAGATTGACTGAAATTGCAAATGCGCGTGGCGGATTTGACAATATCACCTCGGTCCTTCTGGCGCTTTGAGAGGGAGGTTTGATGAATGGATAAGTACTTAGGAAAATTACTGGATAACCGCTATGAAATTCTGCAAATCATCGGAACCGGCGGTATGGCAGTTGTATATAAAGCGCGTTGTCACCGTTTGAACCGTCTGGTTGCGGTGAAGGTCTTAAAAGACGAATTTGCTCAGGATGAGGAGTTCAGAAGTCGTTTTCGTGCTGAGAGCCAAGCGGTTGCGATTCTTTCGCATCCGAATTTGGTCTCTGTCTATGATGTCTCACGCTCCAATGCGGTTGAGTACATCGTTATGGAGCTCATTGACGGAATGACACTCAAGCAGTTTATGGACCGAAAAGGTGCTTTGACCCATAAAGAAGCGGTGCATTTTACAACACAAATCCTGAAAGCACTTCAGCACGCGCATGAAAAAGGTATTATTCACCGTGATATAAAGCCGCACAATGTCATGCTCCTGCGCGACGGTACAATCAAAGTAACCGACTTTGGTATTGCGCGTTTTGTTGCAACACAAGGCACGCTCAACAATGAAGCATTGGGCTCGGTGCACTACATCTCGCCGGAGCAGGCAAAAGGCGGTCATATCGACACGAGAACCGATATTTATTCGACCGGTGTTATGCTCTATGAAATGCTGACCGGTCGTTTGCCGTATGAAGGTGACACACCTGTTTCAATTGCTGTTCAGCACATCAATTCCATGCCGCTTTCTCCGAGAGATATCAACCCCAATATCCCGGAGGCATTGGAACGAATTACTATGAAGGCAATGTGCGCCAATATCAATCAGCGCTATTCCTCTGCGGAGGAAATGCTTGCAGACCTTGAAGCGTTCCGCAGAAATCCGGAAATCGTTGTCGAGCCGATTGAGACTCCGTCACCGACCGCACCGACCCGTACCATTCCGGTCGTCGGCGGTGAAGATGCACCCACCACAAAAATTCCGACCGATGATGATTTTGAGGATGATTTGTTTGATGATGAGGAAGAGAAGCCGCGTGTGAATTTCCTTCTTATCGCAGGTATCCTTGCGGCAATCGTCTTCATCAGCGGTATCATCGCACTCTCAACCACTTTGTTTGGCGGTGAGGACGTACCCGAACTTACTGTTCCGAATCTCCTCGGAAAAACCTATGAAGAAATTATGGAAGACGAGGAGTACAGTAAATTCAAATTCCGTGAAGAGGATGCGGAATACAGCGATTTGTACGAAAAAGACCAAATTATGGACCAGAGTCCGGATGCGGGTGAGACCATCCGCGAGGGTGATGAGATTCTGCTTGTCATCAGTTTGGGCGCTGAAGAACTGTTGATGAAAAACTTGGTCAATCTTTCCGAAGCGCAAGCAAAAGAAACGATGGATACGCTTGGCATAGAAGCGGAGTTTGTCTTGGAAGAGTCCGAAAGTGTTCCGGAAGGATATGTCATTCGTACCACTCCGATTGAAGGGATTCAAATCACCGATGACACAAAAGTAATTGTTTATGTCAGCGGCAAGAATGAGTCTGCCACTGTTTTGGTGCCGCTTGTGATTGGTATGTCTGTTGAAGATGCCAAAACCGAATTGACCGAAGCGGGACTTACGGTCGGGTCGGTACGTGAGGTTGAAAGCTCGCGCGAAAAAGGTGACGTTGTTTACCAGAGTGTGAAGGAAAATACCGAGGTTGCCCGCGGATCGGCAATCAATCTGCAAATCAGCAGCGGCGCAAGTTCTTCACAGACTCAGCAGCCCACCACCCCGGACACCGAAAAGGAACCGACCAAACAACCCGAACAGACTCAGCCTGAGCAGAAACCCGAACAGAATGAACCTGTGCAAAAGCCTGATCAGACCGCAAAATCCCGCACGATTACGATTAAACTTCCGCAAAGCCCGGAAAGCTTTACGTTGAGTGCGAAAATTAACGGTGTTGTTGTTTATTCCGGCAGCCACAAGGCGAGCGAAGGATCTGCGGTTATCACGGTGCACGGAAACGGAACACAGAACGTGTCCATTTATATTGACAACAAACTTTATAATGAAGTGTCGGTGAAGTTTGATTGAGTAACGAGATTAAAAAAGGAAGAATTATCAAAGGAATCGGCGGGTTTTACTACGTTGATTGCGATGATACCGTCTTTGAGTGTAAAGCCCGCGGGAAATTTCGTAAACTCGGCATTAAACCCGTTGTGGGTGACTGGTGCGAAATGCAGGTTGTGGGCGAATCGTCCGGCTATCTGTTAGAGTTACTGCCGCGAAAAAATGAATTGATTCGTCCTGCTGTCTGCAATCTGGATGCGCTTGTCATTGTGGCCGCTGAAGCGGCACCAAAAACCGATTCCTTTCTCATTGACCGTGTGTCTGCGATTGCTGTACATATGGGAATGGAAGTTATCTTGTGCATCAATAAGTGCGACTTGTCTAGCGGAGACGCAATGCGCGATTTGTACCGTTCCATCGGGTTTACTGTGTTTCAGGTGAGTGGAAAAACCGGAGAAGGGGTTGAGGCGCTTCGCGGACATTTGTCGGGGAAGCTCTCAGCGTTTACAGGAAATTCCGGTGTCGGAAAATCCACCATCATCAATTCCCTTTGTCCGTCTTTGGATTTAAAGACGGGCGATATCAATGAAAAAATCGGTCGCGGTCGCCATACCACACGTCACAGTGAGTTGTTCAGACTCTCTGAGAATACTTGGATTGCGGATACACCGGGCTTCTCTGCGTTTGATACCGAGCGCATGGAGTTGATTACACCCGCGGATTTGAAACGTTGTTTCCCTGAGTTTTTGGCGTATTCCGATGATTGTGCTTATCAGGATTGCGCGCATGTGTGCGATAAAGGCTGTGCGGTTTTGTCGGCTGTCGCGTCCGGCGAGATCCCGCGGTCAAGACATGAAAGTTATGTTCGTTTGTATGAAAATATGAAGGAGTTAAAACCTTGGGAGAGAAAAGAAACTCGATGAAAGCCTGCCTTATCATCGGGGCAGCACCGTGTGATTCGGTTGATTATATTTTGCGTTTTCATGCGCAAGCCGATTGTGTCATCTGTGCGGATGGAGGCGCGAAGGTTGCGGCAGCATGCAGCATTCAGCCGAATTTCTGGATTGGTGACGGTGACTCGCTCGCAGGTGATGTGAGCGTGGAAAACCGAGTTGTTTTACCGTGCGAAAAAGATTATACCGATCTTCACTGCGCGGTGGATTTGGCGCTTGAAAAAGGGTTTGAAACGCTATATCTCTGTGCGGTAAGTGGCGGTAGGCTTGACCATTATTTGGGAAATCTCTGCCTTCTTGAATATATTTTTGACCGTGGTGCGGTCGGGGTTTTGGCAGATGCACAGAATCTGTGCTTTTTGCATCAAGGCGGCGAGATGAATCTCAAACAGCACAATGCCTATCGTTATGTTTCGGTGATTCCCATGGATGAGAAACTCTGCGGTGTAACCTTGAAGGGATTAAAATATCCGCTTGAGAACGCGGTGTTAAATCGGAAAATTCCAATCGGTATCAGTAACGAGCCGATATCTGAAAATTTTTCGATTCAAATCGATTCGGGGCGCGCACTGATTGTATACAGTAAGGATGTGTGAATATGAAAAGCTATGTGAAATGGAGTTTGTCGCTTCTGTTTGATTATTTTCTCTCAGTGCTTGCATCTGCATTGATTTTTGGATTCTTGGGAGCATGGGATTTTGGACTCGTCACGTTGATTTGTGCGGTGTTGTCCGTTTGCTGCACCTTGCTGATTCCTTATCATGATTCGTGGAAAGTAGGGGTTGCGGACCGAAATGCCTTGAATCGAACTGGGGCGAATGCTCCGAAAACCCGTGGCATTGTTGCAGGTGCGTTGGCTTCAATTCCATCTTTGATTGTTGTTCTCATTTCATTTCTCTGCGCGGTAAACGGATGGTCGGTCGGAACCTTTATGGGGCAGTCTCTTTCTGAACTGGTATACCGTATTTGGTTTTTCCCGTTTGCTTCCATGTTTCCGTATCTTGAACGGTTTCCGTGGTTGTATTTTATCCCGCTTGTGGTTTTACCGCTTTCGGCAGGCGTGGGTTATTTCTTCGGCAGAAGCAAATTAATGCTTCGCGATTATCTCTACTACCGTCGGGAAAAGGATACAACGAAATAGTTCATAGTTTTCCTCCGGCCCCCATATTGTGATATGGGGGTGTTCTGCATGAATCGGAAATTCATTCTGCTTTGCGCGAGTCTATTGCTTTTCTTCTCCGTATTATTTGAACCGATGCTTAAATTACAACGTGCCTTTTCGGGTCAAAACGAAATGTCACTCTTGGTCTTGATTGATCCCGGGCACGGCGGTGTTGACGGCGGAGCTATCGGTGTATCCGGTACGGTAGAAAAAGAAATTAATCTTGCAATCGCAGAACGACTTTCGGACCTTTTTGGATTCTTTGGCGTTTCCTCGAAACTTTCACGAGAAGAAGATGTCTCGTTGGGGGAAGGGGCAGGAACGATTCGCGCGCAAAAAAATGCTGATTTGAAAGCACGCGTTGAGATGGCTAATGCGATGGAACACGCTTGCCTGCTCAGTATCCATCTCAATTCATTTCCGGATTCGTCTTGTCGCGGTGCACAGGTGTTTTACTCACCGCTCGACGCATCAAAGGAGTTGGGGCGCTCAATGCAAACTTCCTTGCGCCAAGGCATTGACTCGGAAAACAAACGTGTTGCAAAGCCTGCAGAACGAGGACATTATTTACTGAGTCATGTAAAAATCCCGTCGGTTATCATTGAGTGTGGTTTTCTGAGTAATCAGGCAGAGGAAGCTAATCTCTCAGATAGTGAATATCAAAAACGTCTTGCAGCGTGTATTGTGCAAGGATATCGAAATTACCGAAAATGAGGTGTGTGTCAAGTGAAGGCGAAGACCGTATTCGTATGTAGTTCCTGCGGGAATGAAACCGCAAAGTGGTACGGAAAATGCCCTGCATGTGGGGAATGGAATACCATGGTTGAGGAGTCCTCAATTGTAAAAAAGGGGTCGACGTCTGTGAAAAGCACGCGTCCGAGAAGCGAGGTTCTTTCTATTACCGAAATCGGAACCACGGATGAAGTGCGCTTTGATACCGGTATGGCAGAATTAAACCGTGTTTTGGGCGGCGGTGCTGTGCGCGGGTCACTTGTGCTGGTCGGCGGTGAGCCCGGAATCGGAAAATCCACAATCCTTTTGCAGATATGTGCGCATTTGTGTAACCGCCATAAAGTCCTCTATATTTCGGGCGAGGAATCGCAGCGCCAGGTGAAAATGCGCGCGGAACGCTTGGGTGTGAATGCATCCGATCTCTATATTTATGCGGAGACCGCAATCGAAGATATTGTGGAAGCAACAAGCCGCCTAAAACCGGATGTTTTGATTGTTGATTCCATCCAAACCGTGTACAACAGCGAACTGACCTCAGCGGCAGGCAGTGTTGCTCAGGTCAAAGACTGCACCATGGCGTTGATGGAACTTGCAAAAGGAAGCGATATTACGGTGTTTGTTGTCGGTCATGTCAACAAAGAAGGCTTAATCGCAGGTCCGAAGGTTTTGGAGCACATGGTAGACTGTGTTCTCTATTTTGAAGGCGACAGAAACATGACGTACCGTATTCTGCGCGCGGCAAAAAACCGTTATGGCTCTACCAATGAAATTGGTGTGTTTGAAATGAGAAACGAGGGTCTTGTTGAAATCGAGAATCCATCCGCTGCACTCCTTGAAGGGCGACCCGAGGCGGTATCGGGAACTTGTGTCGCGTGTGTTATGGAAGGTACACGCCCTGTTCTTGCGGAGATTCAAGCTTTGATTGCGAGCTCGAGTTACGGCACTCCGCGCCGTATGAGTAACGGCTTTGATTACAACCGTGCGATGCTCTTGCTTTCGGTTTTGGAAAAACGGGCAGGGTATCGCGTTGCAAACTGTGATGCATTCTTAAATGTTGTCGGCGGTCTGCGATTGGATGAGCCCGCTGCAGATCTGCCTGCGATTCTTGCAGTTGCCTCCAGCTGTAAGGACACTTCAGTTCCGGACGATTTGGTTGCCTTTGGTGAGGTTGGCCTCACGGGTGAGCTTCGTGCGGTTACGGGCGCGCAACAGCGTGTAGCGGAAATAAAACGCCTTGGGTTTACCCGATGCATTGTCCCGCTTCAAAATCAAAAGGACTTGAGCGGTGTTGACGGCATCACAATTATCCCTGTAAAAAATATCCGCGATGCAATTGCGGAATGCCTGAAATAGGGTAGGGGAGTCTGTTCAATCGAATGGCGTGCTTTGTGGCACGCCATTATTTTTTTGAAAATTGCAAAAATTTGCCGACACGAAATATCGTGGGCGGCTCCGACTGATTCCACTACTAATGGTGGTTGGTTGCGAGGTTTACATAATACAGTTTACATAATTCTTAGTCATTACTTAAAAATCGGTGAAAATCACTTGAAATTCATAGAAAAATAAGGTATTATTATTTGGCAGGTTTTATGTAAAGTAAAAAGGAGTTTCAGCATGCAAGAGTTACTTCATATCGGTTATATCGGCGGCGGTAATATGGCAGGTGCAATGATTGACGCAATGCTGCGCTCGAATTGTTTGCCGCCATCGAATATTCATGTGTTCGATCCGAATGCCGAGAAACGCATGTCGTTTGCGGAAAAGGGAATCTCTGTTTCCGAATCGAATGAAGCACTTGTTGCATCTTGTGACATGATTGTTCTTGCGGTGAAGCCGCAAGTTGTTCCCGCTGTTTTACCGGATTTGGTCGGCAGAATGGCCGGGAAGTGCCTGATTTCGATTGCGGCAGGAATCTCTGTTGATTCTCTGCGTTCTGTTCTCGGAAACGAAACGTATTATATTCGCGTTTTGCCGAATACCCCGATGCTTGTCATGAAGGGGGCTTCTGTGATCGCAACTCCCGAGAACTGCCCGGATCAATTCGTTTCCGCAGCGGTCGAAATCCTTTCTTCTGCAGGGAAAGTTGCTTTCTTGGACGAATCGAAAATCAATGCAGTAATTCCCGTGTCAAGTTCTTCTCCCGCTTTCTTTTTCCGCTTTATCCGCGCAATGGCGGAGTCTGCCGAGAGAAACGGGATTCCGTATGAAACCGCGTTACAGCTTGCAACAGAAACTATGCTCGGAGCGGCTCATATGCTTTCGGAAAGTGGGAAAACCCCCGATGAACTGATTGCTCAGGTTTCATCAAAGGGTGGAACGACAGTTGCAGCCCTGTCCGCCTTTGATGATTGGAATTTTGAAGCGTTTATGGACGACGTCTTTGCACGTTGTATCCTGCGCGCAGATGAATTGGGACGTAAATAACATACTTTTCTCTTTCTGCTCATAAAGTATTTGCAGAAAGGGGACGAGTACAATGCGATTTCGGTTTACCTTACGTTCAAACAGTGATGCGACTTCTACGTTGCGGCTCTCACTATTCTTTTCTGTTTTATTGTTGCTTGGTATCATTGCCGGTGTTTTAACCGCAACTTTTTTAAATCTATCGTCAAAGCAGGCGGTATTTTCCGATATCAACGCCTTTATTTATACAAACCACGCTCAAGCGTCTCCGATTGTATCGTTTTGGCAGATTTCAAGAATCCCGTTATTGGTTTTATGTCTGTCGTTTACCTGTTTTGGTGTGGTGGCAATTCCGATATCGGTGGTGTTACAAGGCTATTTGCTGTCTTTCTCGGTTTCCGCTATGGTCCGCTTGCTCGGTTGGCAAGGAGCATTGCTCGGAGCGGCAAGCTTTGGAATTCGCACACTTACGATTATCCCTTGTTTGATAATTTTGTCCGTGCAGTGTTTTCTGCTCTCAAAGCAGTTCTTTCAAACAATGCTTCCAACAGCGGATGGGCGTGTAAAATTTCCGCGCGGATTTGTTTTGGCGCTTGTCAGTTCTCTGATTCTCTTGCCAATCGGAGCCGTTTTGGATTTCAGTTTGACCGCACGTGCGGTTTCTTTGGTTTTGAATCATTTAATTTTCTGAAAAAGGAGGGGAGATTCCGTGACCGAATATTTTGAAAGCTTTCGTGAATATTTAACCGAATCCAAGAAGTCCTCGGAAAACACGGTGTCTTCCTATCTGCGCGATGTCCAGCGGTTTACGGACTATTTAGAGCAAAACGGGATTTCTCAACCTGACCGTGTGAAATCGGAAACGGTTTCGGGGTTTGTTGCATCACTCCAAACAGAAGGGAAGTCTCAGGCGACCATCTCGCGTTCGGTTGCCTCGATCCGTTCTTTTTTCCAATTCTTGATTCTTCGTGGGTTTGCCCAAACCAATCCCACCGCAGATATTAAGTATGCAAAAACCGCAAAAAAGCTTCCTCAAATCCTGAGCGGCTCGGAAGTGGAACTGCTCTTGCGCCAGCCGGATTGCACCACATTCAAGGGTTACCGCGACAAAGCGATGCTTGAGTTGTTGTATGCGACCGGAATCCGCGTCAGCGAGTTAATTGGGCTTGATATGAACCACATCAATTTCGATTTGGGATTCATTCGTTGTGTTTCCGCAAAAAAAGAGCGTATGATACCGCTCTATCCCGCGGCAATTAAGGCGGTTTCGGATTACTGCAGAATTGCGCGAAAGGCACTTGCATCTCCGAAAGAAAAAGCGCTGTTTGTCAACTTAAACGGTGAACGAATGACACGTCAGGGCTTTTGGAAATTGATTAAACAGTATCAAGAGAGTGCCAAAATCAAAAAAGAGATTACACCGCATACCCTTCGTCATTCCTTTGCGGCGCATCTCTTAAAAAACGGTGCAGATCTTCGCTCGATTCAGGAAATGCTCGGACATGCCGATATTTCCTCCACCCAGATTTATTCGCAGATGATTCAAGAGAATCTGAAGAAAACCTATCAAAAATTCCACCCCCGCGCATAAAGGAGTAAAATATGAGTAACCATTCCGAATTGAAGAAAAAGAACAGTTTTGTCACTTTTTTTGAGCTGGTCTATCGCAAATTTCCGAAACTTGTACTGTTGAATCTGGTCTATTTCCTTTGCATATTACCGCTTATCTGTGGTGCGTTTTATACGGTTCTGGTCTTGTTTCAGCCATCTCCCGAGATAATTGACAATACATATGCCGCTAAGATTTTACTGAAGCTGATTGAGCTTCCGTGGCTGCCGTCAATCGTGAAAATCCTTCTTTGCTCCGTATCCGCTTTGGCATTCGGCCCGCTTACTTGCGGATTTACTTATGTAATCCGCTGTCATGCAACCGAGCAGCATGCGTGGTTTTCCGACTTCTTCAGCCGCGCGAAAGAAAACTGGAAACAAGGCCTTGCTCTCGGCGTTCTTGATGTCCTTTTGTGCTTGAGTTTACTGCTTTATCTCTCCATGGATTTAAGCGTTGTTTCCGGAAGTTATTTCTATTTCATGTCTGTTATGAAGTATCTTGCCATTCTGATTATGCTTGTGTATTTCATGATGCGCTTTTACACGTACACAATCGCGGTTTCGGTTGAACTCAAACTCAAGGACATTTTCAAAAATTCGTTGCTCTTTGTTGTTCTCGGATTTTTCAAGAATATCCTTGCGCTGATTTTGATTGCGGTTGTAGTTTTCTCTTTCCTCTCAACCTCTTATGTCGATATCGTTTTGAGCTGCACCATCTTGTTCTCATTTAGCAGCTTTATTGCAATGTATTTGACATTCCCGATTGTGAAGAAGTACATGTATCCAGAAGAAACCAAAGAAATTGAAGAATAAAGTAATAGCCACGGTAATTCAAGATTACCGTGGCTATTGTTATTCGTCCTCATCGTCATTGTTTTTGTCGCGTTTTATATCGGAAAGGGGATTTGCCCGAGTTGCAAGGCGCATATCATCGCTGTCGACATGTGTGTAGATTTCTGTGGTGTTCAAATTCTTGTGTCCGAGAATCTCCTGCAGCACGCGGAGGTCAACACCGCCGCGGTGCATCAGAGTAGCAGAAGTATGGCGTAACTTATGCACCGAGATTTTTGGGTCGAGCCCTGCAAATGCACAGTATTTTTTGACTAACCACTTCACAGTCTCTGTGCTGATGCGATTCCGCTTTTGACTCACAAACAGCGCATTTGCATCTTTTGCACGAATATCGGTCATTGCCCTGCGAATCGGCAAATATGCATTGAGCGCGTCCAGACACGCGTCGTTGAGATACAGCATCCGTTCACGGTTGCCTTTGCCCAGCACTCTTAAACGGTCACCTTGAATATCGGTCAGATTGATGCCAACCAGCTCGGAAACACGCATTCCGCAATTAAGAAACAGCGTGATAATACAATAATCGCGCACTTCATTTTTCCCTGAGATATGCGAGAGCAGCGCCTTGCTCGACTCAAAGTCAAGATAACGCACAAGCTTCTTTTTTTGCTTTGGGAGTTCTAATTCCTTTGCAGGATTATACTCGATGAGTTGTGCTTTTCGCTCCAAATAAGAGAAAAAGGAACGAATTGCGGAAACTTTACGAGAGCGAGAGGATGCTTCCAGACCGTAGCCGGTGGAAATACTGTTTTTGTGCTTTTCGCGGTCACGAGCCAGAAAATCCAAAAACTGATAAATATCGGTCAGTTTGATTTGCTTGATAAAGTTAATGTCAATATCATCGATGGGAATTTGGTCTAACTCATCCATAGAATACGGTCCGCCGAAATGACATTTCATAAAGCGGAAAAACATACGTAAATCCAGATAGTATTGGTCCGCAGTCTTGGGTGATTTTCCGCTGATTGTGACCAAATAACCGGTAAAGTCGCGCAAGAGCGGTGGCATCTCGCTGCGATAATCAACTGCCATTTCGCATCCCTCCTTGTTCATATTATACCACAAGTATCGACAGGATGCAATTTGTAACATTTTCGGAAAACATGCATACACTGATTAAACGAAAGGTGTGTGCTGTTTTGAGTATACGGATGCATAGATTCAAATGTTCTCGTGTTGTAATTCCGGTTCTGATTTTTGGATTGATTGCCGCGTTTTATCAATTTATCAAGCCTGCTCTTCTCGAGTATGCTTCTGCGGCGTTGTATCAAATGACTTATCAAGCGGCAAATGATGTCATTGCGGATACGGTAAAAGATTACGGTGACCCGGTCAGAGTTGAGTATAACGAAGCAGGAGATATTATTGCGCTGAAAACAGAGACGCGATTACTCAACACCATCAAAACACAAACCATTTCAAACCTAATTTGTGAGTTGCGGCGTGAAACAAACCGCGAGATTCAAATCCCGCTCGGAAGCATTACAGGATCTTTGTTTTTCTCGGGGAGAGGACCGAAATTGCATTTATCTGTTTTGCCGGTTTCCACAATCGAAGCGGAATATATCAATGAATTTACAGATGCGGGGATTAACCAGACACTCCACAAACTTGTTATGCGCCTGAAAATACATACCGGAATTTTATATCTGTCCAAAGTAATTGGAAAAACAGTTGAAATCGACCTCTGCCTTGCGGAAACCGTAGTGGTCGGAAAAACACCGGAATTTTTTGCAGGCATTGAATGATGAGAGAAAACCTGCTATAATAAATATAACAATAGGAACAGGAGAAATCCTTATGGAGAAGTTGAAGCAGGAACTGGAACAATTAAAACAAACTCTTCAGCATTACAGCACATTATATTATGTGCAGGATGCCCCTGCAGTTTCGGATTATGAATATGACATGCTGATGAATCGTCTCAAAGAAATTGAGGCGCTTCATCCCGAATGGATTACCGATGATTCACCGACCCAGCGTGTCGGCGGCGCGGTTTTGGAGCAATTTGAGTCGCATACCCATCCAATCCCGATGGACAGTTTGCAGGATGCATTCTCGAAAGAAGAAGTCCTCTCATTTGATGTACGTGTCAGAGAGATTGTAACTGACCCGCAATACGTTGTAGAATGCAAAATTGACGGTCTCTCCGTTTCGCTGGAATACGAAGACGGCAAACTGGTTCGCGGTGTGACGCGCGGTGACGGTGTGGTCGGTGAGGTTGTAACAAACAACATCCGTACCATTCGGTCTGTTCCGCTGTCTATCCCCAATGCACCTCCGCGTTTGATTGTGCGCGGTGAAGTGTATATGTCCCGAGAAGTATTTTTGCAGTTGAACGAAGAACGTGAGGATCGCGGCGAACCCTTATTTGCGAATCCGCGCAATGCTGCGGCAGGATCACTGCGTCAGTTGGATTCCAAAATTGCAGCAGAGCGCAAACTTGACATCTTGATTTTCAATCTGCAGACAGCCGAGGGAATGGAATTTGAGACACACACCGTGGCGCTTGATTATTTAAAGTCGCTGGGATTTTGTGTCAGTCCGTTTTATAGCGCATTTTCCAACATTGATGATGCATTTTCCGAAGTTCTCCGCTTGGGAGAAATGCGCGGTGAACTTCCGTTTCAGATTGACGGGGCGGTCATTAAAGTCAATCAAATCGCAGAGCGCTCCAGACTCGGAAAAACAAGTAAATTCCCCAAATGGGCAATTGCGTATAAATATCCGCCCGAACAGAAGCAGACCGTGCTGCGGGACATTGTGATCCAAGTCGGGCGCACGGGAGTGCTGACGCCCAATGCGGTGCTTGAGCCTGTTCGCGTCGCCGGTGTAACCGTGAGCCGCGCAACCCTGCATAATCGCGATTTTATTAAAGAACGCGACATCCGTATCGGAGACACGGTAGTTGTTCAAAAAGCGGGCGATATTATCCCCGAGGTGGTACGTGTCGTTTTGGAGAAGCGTCCGCAAGATGCGACTCCGTATGTGATGCCAACCAGATGTCCCGCTTGTGGCTCGGAGGTCTTCCAAGACGAAGAGGAAGCAGCAGTTCGTTGCCAAAGTGCGGATTGTCCTGCACAGATTCGGCGGAATATCATCCATTTTGCATCCCGCGCGGCAATGGATATTGAGGGACTCGGTCCCGCTTTGGTGGATTTATTGGTCGATGAGAAGTTGGTTTCCGACTCTGCGGATTTATACACCCTTCGCGCATCGGATGTTGCGATGCTTCCGAGAATGGGCGCCAAGTCTGCGCAAAATTTAATTGACGCGATCGAGAAAACCAAAAAGAATGACTTGGGGAAGCTTTTATTTGCATTGGGAATTCGTCATGTCGGGCAAAAGACCGCAAAGGTCTTGTCACAGCATTTCGGCACGTTGGATGCGCTGAAAGAGGCGAGCGAAGAAGAACTTTGCACCGTAGATGAGGTAGGACCCGTGATCGCGCACAGTATTGTGAACTGGTTTTCCTCAGCGGATGCATTTTTGCAGAAGCTGCGCGATGCGGGCCTCAATTTCAGCGATATTTCTGAAGTTGTTGACCATCGCTTTGCAGGAATGGTATTTGTTTTGACCGGTGCTCTTTCTCGCTTTACGCGTGACGAAGCGAGTGAACTCATTCAGTCCTTTGGCGGAAAGGTAGCATCCTCTGTCTCAAAGAAAACCACGTATGTGGTCGCAGGGGAGGATGCCGGCTCAAAGTTGAGAAAGGCGCAAGAACTCGGCATCTCCGTTTTGAGTGAGGAAGACTTTTTGAACATGACCGGGGATGCGGTTGTGTCGGATGAAGCGCGAGCAGCCGTTATAGACGAAAATGAACAAATCACGTTCGGTGAATTTTAGGAGTGTGACAAATGGTATTTCATACAAATTTACTTTTATCGGATTTTGAAGGCTTGAATTGGTTGATGAGCAAACGTTCGATTCAACTCTTTTCTGTTATGGTCGGATTGTTTTTCGGCGGTGTTTTCCTTCAAAAGTTAGGACTTGTTCCGATTCTGCTTTTAATTGTGTTACTCATCACCGCGGCTGCACTTCTTGTTGGACGTCTTTATATTAAATGGCGGTCGAAAACTATCTTTAGCCGCGCAGCTGTTTCCGAACATCTGACACTTACGTTAGACGACCACGGTATCATTCAGCTTGGTGATTCGGGCGAGACCGAGCTCCTTTGGGACGATGTCTTCCGCGTTTGTAAAAACAAGGTCTCATACTTTGTTTTTCTGAATCAAAAACAAGCATTTTACTTCCAAAAACGGAGTTTTGCAGAAGGTCAGGAAGAGATTTTCCTTAAACTGATTCGAGACCATGTTGACTCCTCAAAAATCAAGTTTTAATTTAGACGGCACACAAACAACTTGTGTGCCGTTGTTCTATTTTTTTGTGCATTTGCATATTGTGAATCAACAAACGAAACGGGTGATGCAAATGACAAACAAACTTTATCTGAAAAAATGCTACGGACAAGCGGTACAAAGTCTGCCGCCGCGACTTCGCGGATATGCAATGCAGCAAAACGAGGAAGTTCAATGCAGTGCATCGGAATTCCGACTGCGTGCAGGGCAGCAATTGGTGATTTCGACCCCACAGGAAGAAATCATTGTAAAAACCGACTCACCGATTCGACATGAAGAACTCGGAACAATGCTCGAAATGGTAACCGAAGGCTCATTACATAGCGTGACCGAGAGTCTGAAAAACGGATATGTTACAATTTCGGGCGGACATCGAATCGGTCTGTGCGGTACAGCGGTCACAAAACAAAACGAAATCACATTCATCAAAAATTTATCCTCGGCATCGGTACGGATTGCGCGTGAACTTCCGGGTGTTGCAGACGATGTACTTCCTCGGATTTTGCAAAACGGCGCGTTTGAAAACACGCTGATTGTTTCAGCACCGGGATTTGGGAAAACAACACTCTTGCGCGATTTGATCCGCAAACTCTCAGACGGTGAGCCGCATTATCGCATCTCATTGATTGATGAGCGCGGAGAAGTGGCTGCAAAATGGCACGGAGTCGCACAGCTTGATGTGGGAAGAAATACCGATGTCTTGGATGGAGCACCGAAGGCGGAGGCAATTCTTCTTCTGCTTCGCGCCATGTCACCGCAGATTATCGCAATGGATGAAATCACAGCACCGCAGGACCTGGAAGCGCTGAAATTTGCAAGTCATTGCGGAGTGGGAATTCTTGCGACCGCGCATGGGTATGACATTGACTGTTTGATGAGCAGACCGTTGTATCGTGAAATGATGGAGTGTAAGATTTTTCAATACTGTGTTGTACTTTCGGTCGAAAACGGAATTCGCAAGACAAACGTTGTTGAATTATGATAGGAGCATTGTCATGAAAATCTTCGGAGGGATTCTTATTTGCATCAGCACCGCGGCAATCGGTTTGAAAATCGGAGATGCAGAGAGAACCCGCTACCGTTCACTCTGCGGACTTATCTTCGCACTTGACTTCATCATTGCAGAAATCTCGTGTTTACTCACATCTGCCAAGGAAATGTTTGAAAAGCTCTCTGTACAAGCGCCTGAGCCAATCAATCAATTCTTCTGTAAATGTGCGCTTTGTCTGGAAACAAAAACCGATTCTTCATTGACTCAAATTTGGCAGGAAGAAATCTCAAAAGCAGATTATCTGCACCTCAAAGAGCCGGAATTACAACTGTTTTCCGAAGTCGCTGTGACATTCGGTCGTTACCGCGCAGATGAGCAGGTGGCGCTGCTTAAGGGGATTCGAACTCAATTGGAATCCATAAAAGAAGTTACAAAAGAGGAGCAGGGGCGCAATGTCCGTGTTTACCGAAGTCTTGGGATTGCTTGCGGAATCGCGCTTGCGATTCTGCTGATATAGGGTGACGGTATGCAAGTGGAATTGATTTTTAAGGTTGCCGCAATCGGAATTTTGGTGTCGGTACTAAATCAGCTTTTGATACGGTCAGGACGGGAAGAGCAAGCGATGATGACAACTCTTGCAGGTTTGATTGTCGTATTGATGATCATTGTACAAGAAATCAGCCGTTTATTTGATCTTGTAAAAACAACTTTCGGATTATGACATGAGTATTTTATTAAAGTTGATTGTTTTTTCTGCAGTTGTGACCACGATGACCGTTTCACTCAGGAAACACCATCCGGAAATCTCACTTGTCCTCTCAATCCTTGCGGGAGTATTTGTGTTGAGTCTGGGAAGCGGACTTTTTGCATCGGTCATTAGGCTCTTTGAGACGATAACCGCAAAAACCGGAGTCCTGCCCGAAGTGTTGTCACCGCTGCTAAAAGTACTCTCAATTGCAATTCTGACAAAAATCTCGGTTGATATTTGCAAAGAATCCGGGTGTCTCGGTCTGTCGACCGGAATTGAGCTCATTGGCAATGCGATTGCGATTACCGCCGCGGCGCCGCTGATTCTTTCTATGTTGTCGTTTTTGACGTCAATTTGACGGGAAGTGAGAGAGTGAAAAGAACACTGATTCTTCTTATTACACTGTGGATTTGTACAATAACCGCAATGGCTGATGAATCGGTTTTGGAAGAACAAAAAACCGCATACGGATTATACGATGTTGCACGAGAGGCGAGAATTTCTGCAGATACATCTCTGGACGAAGGTCTTTCCGCGCTACTGTCACGCGCGTGGCGAGAGGTGGGCGGAATTCTGACCGGGGGACTTAAGTGTGTGATAACGGTTTTACTGATTTCGGTTTTATGTGGCTTGGTTGAAAGCTTTTATGACGGAACACCGCCGATATATCTGTCGGTAGTTGCGGCACTGTCTGTGATGGGTGCAAGTATCGGAAGTATCACAAGCATGTTTGGGCTTGGACGAGCGGCAATTGAAGAAATTAACGCGTTTTCCAAAGTACTCCTGCCATCCTTGGTCACGGCCGGAGTTGCAGCGGGAACTCCGCTCAGCGCCACCGCGCAGTATAGTGCAACGATTCTGTTTTCCGATGTCTTGATGACAGCAATCTCAAGCGTATTCTTTCCGCTTGTCAATGTATTTCTTGTCGCAATCACAGCCAATGCCGCGTTTGAAAATCAAACACTGGGGAAAATAGCCGAGTTTCTCAAATGGCTTGTGAGCGGAAGCCTGAAAATTTTCTTGATGGTATTCGTCGGTTATCTGACCACCTCAGGATTGATATCCGCAACGAGTGACATGGTAGGGCTGAAAACCGCTCAATTTGCGGTAACCGGTGTGGTCCCTGTCGTTGGAGGCATCCTTGCAGAGGCAGGAGAGACGGTAATGGCAGGCGCATTGGTGGTGAAAAATGCGATTGGAATCGTGGGAATGCTGGGGCTTTTTTCAATCGTTTTAACCCCGTTTATCACACTTGGGGTGAACTATTTTTTGTTCAAAGTCGCTTCCGCATTACTGTCTCCGATGTGCAATCAGAAACTCGGATCACTTCTTGAACAAATCGGCGGAGGAATCGGTATTGTATTCGGTATGACATCCACCGCTGTTGTTTTGGTGTTCATCTCCATTGTTTCAGGGATGTTTGTAGTCGGACTTGTGTAGGAGGTACTATGGAGTTTCTGAAAAACTGGATCATGGGAATTTGCGGCTGCACTGTCTTAATATCACTGATTTCCTCCTTGATGCCGAAATCAAATGTTGCGCGTGTTGTCCGTGTGTGCGGTACCGCTATTCTGGTTTTTGCGGTGTTTGCGCCGCTCAAACAAATGCAATCAAATGATTTTGAGTTTCCGCTTGTCTCGAAGGCGCATGAAACGGTTGCGGAGAATCATGAACAGATTGAGATTTCATTCATAGAAAACCGAATCACCGAATATGTATTACAAAGAGCAAACGAACTTGGGGTTGAATGTGAGGTGAACGTCCACGTAACGAGAAACGAAAACGGGGTACTTTTGCCGCAGAAAATCGAGCTGCGCGGAATCGGAGTAACAAACAAGCTTGTACGCGCCATTGAACATGAATGCGGTGTGAAACCGATTGTTACGAATCGGGAAATGAGGACGAAAGATGCAGAAAAAACTTGATGTTTTTATTAAAAATAACCGCATATTGCTGCTTGCTCTGGCCCTCGGTTTGATTTTGATGCTCCTTCCGAACGGTTGTCAAAAAAGTGAGGACAAAAAACCTTCGCAGAATGCAGTTAATTTTTCGTTGGATGAGTTTCAAAAAAAGTTGGAGTCAATTCTGGCTTCGGGCGAGGGTGTCGGACGCGTTCGTGTCATGCTGACACAAAAGTCAACAGAAACATATGTCTATGCGGAAGAAACACGGTCAACCGAACGAGAACAGCAAAACGGGGAATATGCGGATCAGAATTTTGACTATGACCGCAAACCCAGCATCATCTCGGACGGCTCGGGAAAGCAAGTTCCCGTCACAGTAAAACAGCTTTTTCCCGAGTTTATGGGTGCGGTTGTGGTTTGCGACGGCGCGGAGAGTATTTCGGTACAAACGTTTGTAACCGAAACCGTGTCTGCTTTGACGGGAATTTCGTTTGACCGCATTGCAATAGTAAAAATGAAACAATAGGAGGAGTTTGTGATGTTCATGAAGCGAAAAGGTGCAATCACCGCATTGATTGTATTATTTGTCTGTGTTGCAGTATATTTAAACTGGAGCTACACCTCGGGACTTACCGGAGATGAAACGCTGGATACCGCAGGAAAATTAAAAGTTCTCGGGGAGACCGAATTGGTCAATCAAACCGAGAACAAAGAAGAAAGTGATTACTTTGAAGAAGCGCGTCTGGAAAAGCAGAAATCACGGGATAATGCGATGAACATCTTAAAAGAGACCAGTGAAAAGGATGATGTTTCGCAGGAAAGCCGCGACCAGGCGGCGGCAAGTCTTGAAGAAATTGCGGTCAGCGGTGTCGCGGAAAACAGAATCGAAACCCTGGTAAAAGCCAAAGGGTTTGATGATTGTGTCACACTCATCAGCAGTGACGGCGTTAACGTAATTGTAAAAGCACCGGCCGACGGATTAACCGCAACCGATATTGCAAAAATCAAAGATATCGTTATCAGTGAAACAAAGATGGACGCGTCAAAAATAAAAGTAGTTGAAATTAAATAAAAATCGGGTATAATAATACTAGGGTGTTTTTTCACCCTGGTATTTTTTCGTAAAAACTTGTAAAGGAGTATGATACGAATGGCTGAAAATAAAGATTACTTAAAGCAAGAGCAGGAAAGTGGCTGCGTGAACATTTCCGAGGATGTCCTTGCATCGATTGCTGCGGTCTCCGCAATGGAGGTTGACGGTGTTGCCGCACTGGGTACCGGCATCAATTTTGGCGAGTTGTTCGGCGGCAAAAAGAACGCTTCCAAGGGTGTTAAGATTGCTGTTAATGAAACCGATGTTGTGGTGGATATCGTGCTGTCCATCAAATACGGCTTTGTCATTCCGACCGTTGCCGCAAAAGTTCAGGATAAAGTTGTCAATGCAATCGACTCCATGACCGGGCTTCATGCCTCTGCGGTCAACATTCACATTGCCGGTGTTTCTTTTGAAAAAGAGCCCGAAAAAACCGAACAGGAAACCGAATAATAATCTAATGCATTAAAAAAAGGCTTTGAAGGGAAAACCTTCAAAGCCTTTTTGGTTTTATGGTTTAGCGCTGGACGCGGCCGGAACCGTCGCCGCCCATCAGAGCCTTGACTTCGGAGAGGGTTGCTCTGTTGTAGTCGCCCATGATGGAGTGCTTGAGGCAGGAT
>JAZQIE010000075.1:0-15346 GCA_045540975.1 Eubacteriales bacterium | reverse complement strand
CGACTTTATGCTCGAATATATGTCGGCGGCATCGATTTCGATGATGCATCTGTCGCGTATGTGCGAGGAGCTGATTCTCTGGTCGAGCAGCGAGTTCAGATTCGTTGAAATGGATGACGGCTTTGCTACCGGCTCCTCCATCATGCCGCAGAAGAAAAATCCGGACATTGCAGAGCTTGTCCGCGGGAAAACCGGCCGTGTCTACGGCTCGCTCATGGCACTCCTCACCGTGATGAAGGGTCTGCCCCTTGCATACAACAAGGATATGCAGGAGGATAAGGAATCCGTCTTCGACGCGGTGGATACCGTGAAAATGTGTCTGGATGTTTTCGCGCCCATGCTGGAAACCATGCGCCTCAAACCGCAGAACTTACGCAACGCCGCATCCCGCGGCTTCATCAACGCGACCGACTGTGCAGACTATCTGGTCAAAAAAGGTCTGCCCTTCCGCGATGCTTATACCGTGGTGGGTCAGCTGGTTGCCGCCTGCATCGAAAAGGGCATCGGTCTGGAAGACCTGCCCCTTGCCGACTACAAGGCAAAATGCGAGGTGTTTGACGAGGATGTCTACACCGCGCTCAACTTAGAAAACTGTGTCAACGGCAGAACCTCTCTCGGCGGACCCGCGGAATCCGAAGTCCTCCGTCAAATCGCTCTGCTCGATGACTTTATCCGTGCCCGTGAGGAGGAAAGCAAATGATTAAAGTCGGTATTGTCGGCGCCACCGGTTACGGCGGCGTGGAACTCATCCGTTTGATTTTGGGTCACCCCGAAGCCGCGCTTTCCAAAATCAGTTCGGTCTCGTTTGAAGGCAAAAAACTCTCCGAGGTCTATCCCTCGATGATTGATACCTGCGATGAAGTCCTGGTATCTCAGGACGAAGTGGTAGCGGCATCCGACGTGGTCTTCGCCGCCCTTCCGCACGGTCTCTCCCAGCCCCTTGCAAAGGCTTGCATGGACGCGGGCAAGGTCTTCATCGACTTCGGTGCGGACTTCCGCTTGGAATCCGAAGACGCGTATGAAACCTGGTACGGCGCTCGCTTCGAGCATCCCGAGCTTCACAAAATCGCGGTCTACGGTCTGTGCGAGCTTTGGCGCGAGAACATCAAAAACGCGCGCCTCATCGCAAATCCTGGCTGCTATCCCACCTCTGTTCAGCTCGGTCTCGCACCCGCGCTGAAAGCAGGTCTCTGCAAACCCACGGGCATCGTGATCGACTCCAAATCCGGTGCAACCGGTGCAGGTCGCTCTCTTTCCCAGACCACCCATTTCTGTGACCTTGACGAAGGCTTCGCGCCCTATAAGGTCGCGGCGCACCGCCACACCCCCGAAATCGAGCAGGGGCTTTCCAAACTCGCGGGTGAGGATGTCACCGTCACCTTCGTTCCGCATCTTCTTCCCTTAAAGCGCGGCATCATCTCCACCATCTACACCGAGAGTACCGCCGCTTTGGAAGAAGTCCATGCACGGTACACCAAATTCTATGAAAATGAGCCGTTTGTCACCGTTCTGCCCTTAGGCTGTGCGGCAAACCTCAAAAACGTTGCAATGACCAACCGTTGCCACATCTCCCTCCACCGCGATGACCATGCAGGACGTCTCATCATCGTCTCCGCAATCGATAACATGGTCAAAGGCGCGGCAGGGCAGGCGGTTCAGAACATGAACATCGTGTTCGGACTCCCCGAAACCATGGGCCTCGACTTGGTCGCCCCCGCATTTTAGGAGGATACAACCATGAAAGAAATCATCGGCGGCGTTTGTGCCGCGCAAGGCTTCCGTGCCGCAGGAATTCATTGCGGCATCCGTAAAAACCGCGAAAAGGCGGACCTCGCGCTCATCGTGAGTGACCGCGACTGTTCGGCGGCAGCCTGCTATACCCGAAACCGTGTCAAAGCGGCGCCCGTCTATGTCTCCCGCGAGCATCTGTCCGACGGCCGCGCCCGTGCCATCATCTGTAACTCGGGCAATGCAAACGCTTGCGCCCCCAACGGCAAGGAAAATGCAATCCGTATGTGCAAGGCAACCGCATCCGCCCTCGGTATCGACCCGCGGGATGTGGTCTGCACCTCAACCGGTGTCATCGGGGAAGAGCTTCCCGTCCATGTCATCGAAAACGCGATGGATTCTCTGGTCTCCGACCTTTCTTATGACGGCGGCGACCGTGCGGCAAACGCGATCCTCACCACCGACACGGTGAAAAAAGAATGCTCCTTTACCGCCACCATCGGCGGCAAAGAGGTCAAAATCGGCGGTATCGCAAAGGGCAGCGGCATGATTCACCCGAATATGGGCACCATGCTCGCCTTTATCACCACCGACGCGAATATCACCGCGGCGGCACTCCAAGCCGCGCTCTCCTCTGCGGTCACCAAAAGCTTCAACCGTGTGAGTGTGGACGGGGACACCTCCACCAACGATATGGCGGTCGTGCTGGCAAACGGCATGGCGGAAAACCCGGAAATCGTCTTCGGTGGGGAAGGGTATGAAACCTTCGCGGAAATGCTGTTTGCGGTCTGCTGCTTCCTCGCGCGCGCCATCGCGCGTGACGGCGAGGGTGCAACCCGTATGGTCACCTGCCGTGTCTCGGGCGCAAAGAATGAGGACGATGCGGTCACCCTGGCAAAATCCGTGGTCTGCTCCTCACTCGTCAAAGCCGCCATGTTCGGCGCGGATGCAAACTGGGGCAGAGTGCTGTGTGCCATGGGCTATTCGGGTGTGGAATTTGACCCCGAGGAAGTCACCGTCTCGTTTGTTTCCGACGCAGGCAAAATCACCGTCTGCGAAAACGGTGCAGGTCTTGTCTTCGACGAAGACCTCGCAAAGAAAATCCTCTCGGAGGATGAAGTGGAAATCCGCGCGTACCTGCGCGCAGGCGATGGGGAAGCAACCGCTTGGGGCTGCGACCTCACCTATGACTATGTAAAAATCAACGGAGATTACCGTACGTAATCGGGAGGTTACCATGAATTACAATCACGCGGATCGGGCGCAAATCCTTGTCGAAGCCCTGCCGTATATCAAAAAATACAATGGCGAAACCGTTGTCATCAAATACGGCGGCAATGCCATGATCAAGGAGGACCTCAAAAAAGCGGTCATCGACGATATCGTTCTGCTCTCGCTTGTCGGCATCCATGTCGTGGTTGTCCACGGCGGCGGTCCCGAGATTTCCGAAATGTTAAAGCGTGTCGGCAAAGAAGGCAAATTCGTCAACGGCCTGCGCTATACCGATGAGGAGACCATGGAAATCGTGCAGATGGTACTGTGCGGCAAGGTCAACAAAGAGTTGGTCTCCATCTTAAACCGTGCAGGCGGCTCCGCCATCGGTCTTTGCGGAATTGACGGCGGTCTCTTCCGCGCAAAAGAGCTTGACGGCGGCACCTACGGTCTGGTCGGTGAGATTGAAGAGGTCTGCACCAAGCCGGTCACCGATGCGCTCCAAAACGGCTATATCCCGGTGGTCTCCACCGTCGCGCAGGGTCTCTGCGATACCCAAAGCTATAACATCAATGCGGATACCGCGGCGGCAAAGCTCGCAAGTGCCCTCGGCGCAAAGAAACTCATTCTGCTCACCGATGTGTGCGGCATCCTGCAAGACCCGAAGGATGAGTCCACCCTCATCCCGGACGTCAACGTCAGCGAAGTGCCCAAACTCATCCGTGACGGCATCATCTCGGGCGGCATGATCCCCAAACTCGCTTGCTGTGTGGAAGCGGTGCGTATGGGCGTGTCGCAGGCAAATATCTTAGACGGCCGTGTCCCGCATTCCATCCTGATGGAAATGCTCTCGGATAAGGGCATCGGCACCGTGGTCCACGGAGAGGGGATGTTACTGTGACCTCAAACGAACTTATCACACTCCATGACGAACACGTCATGAAAACCTACGGCAGATTCCCGGTCGCTATCGCAAGCGGCAAGGGTGCAACCCTGCTCTCTCCCGAAGGGCGTGAGTATATCGACTTTGCATCCGGTATCGGGGTACTCAGCATCGGTACCGCCCATCCCAAATTTGTGGAGGCGGTCTCGACCCAAGCGGCAACCCTCGCGCACACCTCAAACCTCTTCTATACCGAGCCGTCCGCCCGTCTGGCGCAGCGTCTGTGCGAGAAGAGCGGGATGGATAAGGTCTTCTTTTCCAACTCGGGTGCGGAGAGTAACGAAGGCGCGATCAAACTGGCAAGAAAGTACTCTACCGACCGTTACGGAAACGAGCGCACCAAGATTATCACCCTCAAAAACTCCTTCCACGGCCGCACCGTGACCACCCTTGCGGCAACCGGGCAGGATGTCTTCCATCAGTATTTCTATCCGTTCACCGAAGGCTTCGTTCATGCAGCCGCAAACGACTTCGAATCGGTGAAAGCCGCGGTGGATGAGAACACCTGCGCGGTGATGATGGAGCTTGTCCAAGGCGAGGGCGGTGTGCTGCCGCTTGAGCCCGAATTTGTCAAAAACGTGGAAGCGCTCTGCCGCGAAAAGGATTTGCTCCTTGTCATCGACGAAGTGCAAACCGGTATCGGTCGCTGCGGCACCTTCTTCGCATTTCAGCATTATGGCATCTCGCCCGATGTGGTCTCCACCGCAAAGGGAATCGGCGGCGGTCTGCCGCTCGGTGCGGTGCTTGCTTCCAAAACCTGCTCGGAGGTCCTCTCTCCGGGAACTCATGCCACCACCTTCGGCGCAAACCCCATCTGCACCGCCGCGGCAAACGCGGTCCTCGATGTGTTGGAGGACGGGGTTTTGGCATCGGTCAATGAAAAAGGCGCTTACCTGCGCGCCAAAATCGAGGAAATGGGCTTTGCCACCCGCGGCCTCGGTATGATGATCGGTATCGCGGTAGAAGAGGGGACACACAAAGCCAAGGTCGCAAGCCTCATCGAGGCAGGGCTTCTGTGCATCACAGCGGGCAAAGACGCGGTCCGTCTCCTGCCGCCGCTCACCATCACCTATGAAGAAATGGATCGCGGGCTCGCGATTATAAAAAGCGTTTTATGCGGAGGTTAATATGAAAAAAGATTTGCTGAAACTGATGGATCTGTCCAAAGCGGAACTCCTTCATATCCTGGATGTCGCAGACCAGCTCAAATACGACCAAAAGCACGGTATCGCGCATCCCATCCTCAAGGGCAAAACCCTTGGTATGATTTTTGAAAAATCTTCCACCCGTACCCGCGTCTCCTTTGAAGTGGGCATCGCCCAGCTTGGCGGTCACGGTCTCTTCCTTTCGGGAAGTGATTTGCAGATGGGCCGCGGCGAGCCGATTGAAGACACCGCGCGTGTCCTCTCCCGTTACCTTGACGGTATCATGATTCGTACCTTCTCGCAGGAGATGGTGGAAAAACTCGCAGACTATGCCACCATTCCGATCATCAACGGCCTCACCGACTTCTGCCACCCCTGTCAGGTGCTTGCCGACCTCATGACCATCCGTGAGCATTTAAGCACCCTCGAGGGTCTTAAAATGTGCTATATCGGGGATGGCAACAATATGGCAAACTCCCTCATCGTGGGCGGTCTGCTTGCGGATATGGAAGTCGCGGTCGCAACCCCGAAGGCATATCAGCCCGATGCATCGGTCCTCTCCTATGCGGAAGGCAAGCCCTTTACCTGGACCGAGGACATCTTCGAAGCCGCCCGTGATGCGGACGTCATCTTCACCGACGTTTGGGCAAGCATGGGTCAGGAAGGCGAAGCGGAGGAGAGAAGAAAGGTCTTTACCGGCTATCAGGTCAACGATGAACTCCTCAAGGCAGCAAAGAAGCATTGCATGGTGCAGCATTGCCTGCCCGCACACCGCGGCGAGGAAATCACCGCCGAGGTCTTTGAAGCCCACGCAAACGAAATCTTCGATGAGGCGGAAAACCGCCTCCACGCCCAAAAAGCCGTCATGGCAATCCTCATGGGCAATCTCTAAGAAACCAAAAAAGAACCGTGCCTCACGGTTCTTTTTTTATCCAAATTTTGGGAATGTACAAGGTTTTGCCACGGGTATTTTCCCGCGTCCGTCACATCCTAAAAGAGTCATGACAGAAAGGAGTGAACGCATGGCAAAAAAATTAAGTATCTGGATTTTGATTCTTTCCTTGCTCTCGCTTCCCGCATACGCAAAAGACCTTGTCCCAATCGGGCATACCACGGGGATCAAGATTTTTTGCGACGGTGTGATGGTGGTGCGCGCGGTCCCCATCAATACCGCGGACGGGCAGGTCGCACCCGCAAAGGATGCAGGCATTCGCGCGGGGGATATCGTGATGCGCGTGGACGGAAACGAAGTTTCCGACAATGAAGGGTTAAAGAAAGCGGTACAAACCCAAAACGCGGTGGATATCACGGTGCGGCGCGGAGAAAAGGAAGAAACGGTGACCGTCACACCCGTGCGTGACGAAAACGGGGAATACCAAATCGGACTTTTGGTGCGCGACAGTATGGCAGGCATCGGCACGGTCACGTATTATGACCCGTCCGACGGCAGCTTCGGTGCGCTCGGTCACGGCATTTGCGACACCGAAAACGGAAAACTCGTCCCGATGAAAGCAGGGAGTATCATGGAAAGCAAAGTCAAAGAAGTGGAAAAGGGCATCTCGGGAACACCCGGTGAACTCATCGGTGAATATGACTTAAAACACGATTGCGGAGTCCTCGATTCCAACACCGAGCATGGCATTTTCGGAAGCTTTACCGAGAAACCCGACTTCCTCAACGGTGTCGCAATCCCCACCGCAGAAAAAGGGGAAATCAAAGTTGGCCCTGCCACTATTTTAAGCAATATCCAAGGAAATGATGTACGTTCCTACCAAATCGAAATCACCCAAATCTTTGAAAAAACAGATGAAAACGGAAAATCCATGACCATCCGAATCACCGACCCCGCCCTCATTGCAAAAACAGGCGGCATCGTCCAAGGAATGTCAGGTTCTCCCATCATCCAAAACGGTAAACTTATTGGCGCCGTCACCCACGTCCTCGTTAACAACCCCACACGGGGGTACGGAATTTTTATTGAGAATATGCTGGAGATGGCACAACGAGAAAATAATTCAAAAAATCAACCAAAAGAGGCGTCTTAAAATGAGCAGGCACGGTGAGTTTCTCACCGTGCCTGCGGTTGATTTACTTTAGAAGGCGATACGCCAAAATATGATTTAAAGCATTTTGAAAAATATAGCGAATCTTCAAAACCTACTTTTTCTGCCACTTGTGCAATGTTAATGTATTCTCCGCTTTTCAGTATTTGCTCTGCATAGAATAATCGCTGCTCAATAATGTGATTTTTTGGAGTTGTTCCGAATTTTGAAATAAAAATTCGCCTAAAAGTAGGGGCGGACATTCCGCATAGCCCCGGTAAATCGGATACTTTAAGGCTGATATCAAACAAATGCCGTTCCAAATATTCCAAAGCCGGTAATATCTGGTTTTTTTGAAACTTTGTTGTGTATGGAATTTCGTCTGATTTTGCTAACGCCACCAAGAAAGAATAGAACAGTGCCATGCATTCCAACTGTCCGATTTTCCCCCTTGAAAGAAGCAGATGCTCCATCTGCCTGAAAATTTGCAAAGCATTTACGCCTCCAAGGTTTTTGAAAAGCGTTGGAACAGTCTCTGTTTTCATCTCCGCATGAAAATTTATTAAGCAATATCTGCTGTCCCCCTCCGAAATCTTTTTGAATGAATACGTTTCGTTTTCGGGGATAAACAAGAGCGTTTTAGGGGAAAGATGAACCTCTTCACCTCGCAAATAGTAGACACTTTCACCGTCTATTTTATAAATAAAGGTATTGCTGTGGCGATTTGTTATCGTGGCATTTTTTGTGCTTAAACCGCTGATAACACCCACAATATCAATATTTTTAAAATCAAACTCCATCCAACGTCACCCCTTTTTTATCATTATAAATTTTTATCTTATTATTATCAAGTTAAATTTTCAAAAATTCCATATTTTTGTTTTTTCCATTTACAAAATCATTTTGGAAATTATAATTATTTTATCATGAAATAGGGAGTAATTGCGGTGTTGGTTATATTAGAGCAGGTTTTTATTCTTTACATATTTTTGCTTTTGGGTTGGTTGCTTGGAAAAGGCGGAAGAATCAATTCTTCGCACACACCGATTCTTTCCGCGTTCATGGTAAACATTTTTTTGCCGTGTAAAATTTTCAGGTCGCTTTCCCAAAATTTTTCGTTCGGCTATCTGACCGTTCGATGGAAGACGCTGGTCGTTTCTGTTTCGTTACTTACGCTTTTTCACTTTTTATCCATTCTTTTGGCGAAATTTATCGGTAAAACGCGCTATGAAAAAAAGGTCTATGAGTATTCATTGACCGTTTCAAATTATGCATATATGGGATATGTGCTTATGGAGAATGTTTTTGGCAGCGAAGCCCTGGCTGATATGATTTTTTTCTGTATCCCTTTTGCCATCTATACCTATACCGTCGGCTATCTTAAGCTGACTCAAAACAACATGAATATTAAAAAACTTTTTAACCCGATGACTGTAGCCATTCTTTTCGGAATGCTTTTCGGGGTCCTTCCTGTCAAACTTCCCGATTTTATTATGAAATGCATTGCGTCGTCATCTTCTTGTGCCGGTCCGATCAGTATGCTGCTGACCGGTGTGGTTCTGTCATCGTTTGAAGTTAGCCGTTTGTTCGGTCGGTTTAGGGACTATATCATCATCGCGTTCAGGTTGGTGTTGATTCCCGCGGCTGTGTTTTTCCTTTGTAGGCTGTTGGGAGCGGATGACATTTTGCGGTCGGCTTTGTTTGTGGCGGCAATGCCAACGGGGCTGAATACAATCGTGTTTGCACAAAATACGAACAATCCGCCTGAGATTGGCGCAAAACTTGCTTTTTTGTCCCATGCGTTTTCTTGTGTCACCATACCGCTATGGTTATCTTTGATTTGATTGGGGTGTGTATGATTATGAAACAGCGCGAACTGAAGATTCTTTGCATCGGCAACAGTTTTTCTGAGGATACAACGGCCCATTTGCCGGAAATTGCCTTGTGTGTCGGTTTTTGCAAAGTCAAAATTGCCAATTTGTACGTGGGTGGATGCTCTGTTAATATGCATTGCATCCATGCAAAACAGGATTTGCCTGCTTATCGGTATGACGTGAACGAGGGCAACGGTTGGACAAATACTCCGAATTATCGGATGCGTGATGCCATAAAAAGCGATGATTGGGATTGGATTTCCATCCAACACGGTACCGGAGACGGTAGCCGTTATACCGAGATTAAATCTTATGAAAAATTGTCTTGGTTGATTGCTTATATCAAAGGCTTAGCACACCGCAAAACCAAAATCGCATTCAATATGACGTGGGTAGGGGAACCCGATTTTCATCACGAAGAAATCCAGCATTATGGTGGTGATCAGCTTCTGATCTATGATAAAATTGCCAACTTGACGAAAGAGTACATCCTCACGTTGCCCGGAATCGATGCCGTTTCTCCCACGGGAACCGCCATTCAAAATGTACGTACTGCAGGAATCGGACGCCTGACCCGAGACGGTTATCATTTGAGTTTGGATACAGGGCGGTATATTGCCGGAATGACATTCTTAAAAGCACTCACAGGCGCCAATATTTCAGATGTGCCTTGGATTCACAGGGGACAAGATGATATAAGAAAAGTCGCCGTAGAAGCGGTTAACGATGCAATCGCAGAGCCATTCAGAATAAGTTGCTTTAAGGTTTAACCGACAAAACGGCAAACTCATCGGCGCGGTCACCCGCGGCTACGGAATTTTTATTTGAGTTCATCCCACTTCGCTTTGACGGAAACGGTGCCCTCACGGTCATCTCCAAGACGGATGCGCGGCTTGACCGTGTTTGCATCTCCTTTCCCGCATGTGTCACATTTGTGTTCAAAACCATTGCGCGCAGGGATGTCAATTTGTCGGAAAACTGCATGGGACGGTGTGCCGCTATACAAACCTCATTTTGTTTGATATAATAAACATGGGAGGTGATTGAATGGGTACATCCTTAATCAGTATTCATATTTTCGGCAGTGCCGCACCGGAACACACAGACGTTTCTTTTGTATCCCACGCATCCAATCGGTTGACTTGTACAGACAACCTAACCGAAAAAGGATGGGGCTTTGCACATAAGACCGCCAAACTGATTTCAAAGCAAATTGATGTGCCGATTCTCTGCTTTGGCGTGTTTGACAGCGAAATGATTTGGCTTGAGTTTTTTCAAAACGGAACATCGGCCGCCCGATATTCGGACGGTGCGGTGAGTTCCAATCGGAAACTCTATGACATTCCTGCAATGGTTGGTTATCGGGATGGACAGAAAAAGAGACTCTCTCATATCTTGGCTTGTTCGGATACCGACCGTAAGATTTCCATGCTGGAGGAATTCTTTGGAGTCTGCTTGCTGTATCACCCGGAGTTGGAGGAAACGCCGAATATCTTGTTTCGCGCGCAAGAGGATAAACTCTATCGGGACTATCTGGCTGAGGAAAAAGCTTTGAGCGGAGCAAAGTCACCAATCTCCTTGAAGTTGATTCGCGAGTATCCCGGAAAACTCTTTTTTGATACCTTCGGCAACCATACCACGGTGAAACCGCACTTCTTCCTCTACGGTTTTTGCGAGGAGAATTGCCGCACACTAACGCCGATGCAATTTACGGGAACAGACTTGGCGGCGGTTGAATCCGATGTCTTTCAGACGGACAGAATCATCCGTCAGCACGAGGATCCAAGGTTTGAAATCCACTACGGAACACGTTGTAAAGCGGGCTTCTCCGAACTTTGTCCCCCTGCATACCGCGGAAAAACAATGACATTGCCAAACGGCTTTTATCCCGTCGGTTTTCTGCCCTCGGGTGAATTGCTGCTGGAAGGAAACGGTCGCATCTTTTTTGCGGACGATTCGTGCAAAATCGTCGCAAAGTCATCAATCAAAGGCGAAGTTGCGGATGTTTTGGACCGCTATATTCTAACCGTATCGGGAGACAGCTTTTGCGGCTATTGTTATGACCCGAAGGCAAAAATCCGAATCTACGAAACAATCAAAAAATAAGCGTGGAGTACAGAGGGGGAGATACCCTCTGTACTTTTTTGTTTTACTGTGGTAGAATAGAAAAAAAGGAGGGAAGATGATGGCAAAACAGTATCAGAAACTGTTAGACGGTGCATTTGGGGAATATTATGAACGCTTTCGCGCGTTGAATGCACTCTCCGCGGACACCGCGGTCACGCGCGCGGAACTGTTTCCGAACGGCGAAAGTTTGACCGACCGCGACAGAATGCATAAAATGCTCAGTATGGAGATAGTAAAACGTGCGGGTGCGGGTTGCTATTGGCTGGATGAAAGCCGTGCCGCAAACGGAAACGGTGTTTTGAAGCAGAGACTCATCATCATTGCCATTGCGCTTGTGCTGGGTCTCGCACTCGGAATTTTGCGCAGAATGGGAATTTTGAATTTTTAACGGGAGGAATTTGACGTGAAGATTGAACGCTTGGACGATGTTTTGGACAGTGTACGCCTGCCGAGAGAGGCATGGAAACGCGTGGATGCGGCAGATGACCGCAAAAGCGCGATTTTAAAGGAACTTTCCTGGCCCGAAGGCTTTTTGGAGTCCCTTGCGGGGAAACCCTTGGAGGAGCAGATGCAAGCCTACCGCATCGTGGAGGATGAGGTACATTCCCGCACCGCGTACGGCGAGATTACCAAGGAAAACCAAAACAGATACGGCTACGCGCTTGATCAATACAGCGGACTTTTGAGCCTCATTGTGGAGGACGGTATCCTCCTCGGTGTGCGCATCGAAGCGTTTGCAAGCTTAGACGGTGCGGTTGCATTCCCGTATCAGACGGTCTGCACCTACTATGCAAGTGACGACAACGGCTCGGGTAGTAATGACCGCGAGGACAACGCGCACCTCTGCTGTGTCGCGCAGTAACGGGGAAGGTCACATGATTGTTACATATAAAGCGTTCGGGACAAAGGGACTTGTTTTCGTTCCCGATACGTCAAAATGGGAAATTCTCAGCCGCAGCCTTCCCACCGCTGCGCTTGTTTTGGTTGTGGATGGGGCAGAATATCCGCTTGCCGATGCGGATGGCTGGTGTCAAGGCAGAGCACTTCCCATCTCCGAGATTGAATCGCTCTACGATGATACGGTGGACAGAATCCTCCAAAGTCTAACGGAAACCCCCGACCTGCGCGCCTTGGAAATCGAGAAATTTTTGGACGAATTACTCGAGGAGAAGTACGTGTCGCGTTGGGCGGAGTGCGGCTACATCACGCTTGACGAAAACGGGGATTGGTAACGGAAATGGCAAAGAAAAATCTTTCAGTGTATCTGTGCTTTCTGTTGCGGCACAAACCGGAGGAAATCGGACTTGCAATGGATTCCCACGGCTGGGTGTCTGTGGAAGATTTGATTTTCGGCATCAACCGGGGCGAGAAATATACCGTCACACGGGCGGAACTGGAATCAATCGTGGCGGAAGACCAAAAGGGAAGGTATCGCTTTAGTCCGGACCACACAAGAATCAAGGCGTGTCAGGGCCATTCCATCCCGTGGGTGACGCCCGAGTTGGAAACCCTTCAACCGCCCCAAGCCCTCTATCACGGCACCACAACGGTCGCTTTGGAGAAAATTATGCGAAGCGGCGCAATCGAAAAAATGGCGCGACACGCGGTACATCTGCACGCGGACATGGAGGTCGCGTGGAAATCCGCCACACGTTGGCACCTTGTTCCGATTCTGCTCAAAATCAATGCGGAACAAATGGCAAAGGATGGTTTCGTCTTCGGAAAAACCGAAAACGATGTTTGGTGTATCGAATCCGTCCCTATCCGCTATATCGAAGAACAAATCAAAATGCCTTGACCGATTCGGTCAAGGCATTTGTTGTTTTGTCATCTCCCAAAACGCAACCGCACTTGCCGCGGCAACGTTTAAGGAGTCCACCCCATGCGCCATTGGGATTTTGACCGTGTGGTCGCAGGCGGAAATCGTGGCATCCGAGAGTCCGTCTCCCTCTGTTCCCAGCACGATTGCGAGTTTTTCCGCCTCGCGCAAGCGCGGGTCGGAGATGCTGAGGGTGTCCTCGCACAGCGCCATTGCGGCGGTGGTAAAGCCGAGGGCTTTCAATTCCCTGTGCCAATTCTCGCCGCAAAAGGTCCACGGTATTTGGAACACACAACCCATGCTCACACGGATGGCACGGCGGTATAAGGGATTCGAGCAATTCTGCGTGAGCAGGACCGCATCCATCCCAAGCGCCGCGGCGGAGCGGATGACGGCACCCACATTGGTGGGATTCATCACATCCTCCAACACCGCAATCCGCCGCGCGGATTTGCAAAGCGCCTCCGCGGTGGGGAGCGGCTTTCTTCTCATCACACACAGCATGCCGCGTGTGAGCGCAAAGCCGGTGAGATTGGTGAGCACGTCAAACGGCGCGGTGTAAATCGGGATATCGCGCAGCCGCTTCAGAATCGGGTGGGAGAGCTCACGCTCATCCGCAAGTGCGGAGAGCGGGATAAAACCCGCATCCAACGCCCGCCCAATCACCAAGGGACTCTCCGCGATAAAAAGCCCGTCCTCGGGATGCTCGCGGTTTAAAAGCTGCGCCTCGCTCATGCGCGCGTAAACGTCAAGCTCGGGCGCGGAAAAATCACAGATTTTATGAATCATATCATCACATTCCTTTGCATTTATTATACCGAGCGGGAAGCGGGGTTGCAAGAATATTTTTTATCATGTATAATAAGTCCGAAAGGAGGGAGATTTTATGTCTTACATCTTCTTAATCCATGTTCTCATCCGCTCGATTCTTGCGGTTTTGGTCGGTGTCCTCATCGGCAGCGAGCGCGGACGTCACGGCCGTGCGGCAGGAATGCGAACCCATATTTTGGTCTGCCTCGGCGCGGCGCTCACCGCAATGACAAGCGTGTACCTGAGCGAATCGACGGGGTACAGCGGAGACCTCACCCGTATCTCCGCGCAAGTCATCTCAGGCATCGGTTTCCTGGGGGCGGGCATGATTATCTTAAAGAATAACAGCAAAATCACAGGTCTTACCACCGCGGCAGGCGTGTGGGCAACCAGCATCATCGGAATCGCGCTGGGCTACGGATTTTATGTCGGCGCGCTGCTGTGCGCACTGCTGGTGTTTACCGCCATCTCGGTTTTCTCCAAATTCGAGCGCCGTCGGAAAAATACCGAGAATATCTATGTGGAAATCGACAATATGTATGATACCAACCGTATCATGGGCGAAATTGAGTGCATGATTTCCTCGGAAATCACCCAGTCCGTGCTGCCGCCGAAGAGCAACGCGCAAGGGCATCTGGGCATCAATATCGTGATGGAAGAGGATTCCGAGTTTGACATTTTGCGCCTGAAGGAAATCACGGGCGTGGTCTTTGTGGAAGGAGAATAACCATGGCGCAAATCCTGGAAATCGCAATGATGGTGGCATTCGGCTTTTCCTGGCCGAATAACATCCTCACCACCTACCGCAACAAATCCACCAAAGGCAAAAGCCTCGCATTTTTGCTCCTCATTGACTTTGGATATGTGTGCGGCATCGTCGGAAAACTCGTCGGCGGAAACTTCGTGTGGTACGTCATGTTCTTCTATGTCTTAAACTTCGTCATGGTCACCGCGGACTTGTGTCTGTATTTCTACTACCGCGCAAAAGAGAAAAACCGATAATCTTGTCAAATGAGAAAAACCTCGGCTTTTGCCGAGGTTTTTTGTCGAACGATTATTTCCAGTTTTTGCCAAAAATATCTTGCAATAATTTCCAGAATATGGTAAATTAGAGTCGACCGAAACGATAGGAAGGATAATGGGAATTATGACACGAATCTTTTTGATTGATGAAAACGCGGAAATGAAACAGCAAATGGAAGAGTTTTTTCGTACCCAGCATGACATGGAGGTGGTGGGGAGTGCCGCGGGCGGCAGGGAAGCGCTCGCAAAAATTGCGGGACTTCGCCCGGATGTCATCCTGCTTGCAAGTGTTCTGCCCGAACTTGACGGGGTCGCGGTGGCGCAGGAGGTACAAAAACTGTTCCCCAATAACCTCCCCGTGATGATTCTGTACGCCTCGTTTAATATCGACGCGGTGATGAGTCAGGCGGTGAAGGCAGGTGTGGTCTACTCCTTCCAAAAACCCTTTTCCATGCAGGTGATGGCAGACCGTATCCGCGGTATCATGGCGGAGTGCGAAGTGCCCGTGCAGTCAGGCGGGGAGCGGCTTGAGGTCGCAATCACCAATATCATCCATGAGGTGGGCATCCCCGCACACATCAAAGGCTATCACTATGTACGCGAAGCGATTCTGATGGCGGTGG
>JAZQIE010000074.1:0-4555 GCA_045540975.1 Eubacteriales bacterium | reverse complement strand
ATTGTGACGAGATTATCGTTTGCCCCGACGATCAGCTGGAGCTTGACGAACTTGTCATGACCGCATTTGTACTCGCGCAGGAGAGTAAAGTTCTTTGTAAAGAGGATTGCAAAGGTCTTTGTCAAATCTGCGGAGTCAATCGTAATGCATCAACATGCAATTGCGAGCAGGATACCGTCGACCCTCGATTGGAGATTCTGCGCAAATTGCTTGAAGAGTAGATTCATTTGATTCAATCCGTGAGGAGGTGTTACTGATGGCAGTACCAACAAGAAAACACTCGAAATCGAGACGCGATAAGAATCGCAGCGCACACTGGAAGCTCTCGCTGCCGGGGATCACTGCTTGTCCGAAGTGCGGAGCAGTTAAGCTGTCCCATCGGGCTTGCAAGGCTTGCGGAACTTATAACGGCCGCGAGGTCATGGAAGCATCCAAGTAATTGATGCCGTCTGACGGAGTTGTTTTTCAAAAAAAGGGTAGAGGTGGATATTTTTTATCCTCCTCTATTTTTCTGTTTGGGGAGGTGACGTGA
Organism: Eubacteriales bacterium; assembly: GCA_045540975.1. GTDB lineage: Bacteria > Bacillota > Clostridia > Oscillospirales > JAAYXM01 > SIG510. Next base: position 4,023 of record JAZQIE010000074.1, on the reverse strand, counting down.
TATGGGAGCAAAAATTACCGAAGTAGCGCGTAAAAGTCCTGCGTTTCGAGCGGGTGTACGCGCAGGTGATGAGTTGTGCAAAATCAACGGGCATGTGATTCGCGATGTTTTGGATTATAAGTTCTACGGGTATGAAGAATCCGTGGTTTTGACATTGCAAGACCGTGAGGTAACCGTTCAAAAACAGTACGGCGAAGATATGGGCATCACGTTTGAGAGTTATTTGATGGACCGTGCAAAGCGTTGTGCAAACCGTTGCATCTTCTGTTTTATCGACCAGCTTCCGCCGAATATGCGCGAAACGGTTTATTTTAAAGATGATGATGCGCGCATGTCATTCTTGCTTGGGAACTACATTTCGCTCACCAATCTGTCGGAAGACGATGTTGAACGTATGATTCGGATGCGTGTCAGTCCGCTTAACGTTTCAGTTCATGCGACCGACCCTGAGGTGCGAAAACTTATGCTTGGAAACCCCAATGCCGGGCGTTGTCTCGAACTACTCAAACGGTTTGCGGATGCGGACGTAACGATGAACTGTCAGATTGTCGTTTGTCCGGGTGTCAATGACGGTGAGGTTCTTCGTAACTCACTTCGCGATTTGATGGCACTTTGGCCTGCGGTAAACAGTATTTCGGTCGTTCCCGTCGGCATCACCAAATATCGTGACGGTCTTTATCCGCTCAAGCCGGTCCTGAAAGAAACCGCATGCGAGATTATCGACATTGTGGAAGAGTTTTCTTCCGCTTCGCTCTTGGAACACGGCACCCGTGTTGTTTATCCTTCCGATGAACTCTTCATCAAAGCGGAGCGAGAGATTCCGAATGCGGAGTATTACGAGGAGTATCCGCAGTTGGAAAACGGCGTCGGTATGATCGCGCTGATGCACGAGGAGTTTTCTGCGGCACTTGAATCTGTCTCGCGCAAAGCAAAAATTCGTCCGTTCACGGTTGCAACAGGGGTTTCTGCCGCTCCTTTTCTTGCAAAACTCATTGACGAATTGGCAGAAAAATGTGATAATATATTTGATGGGAATGTCGTTGCGGTATCAAACCGTTTCTTTGGTGAAACCGTAAATGTTGCAGGCCTCATTACGGGCCGGGATTTGATTGCGGCTCTCAAAGGAAAAACTCTGGGCGAGCGCGTATTGATTCCCGATGTCATGCTCCGTCATCAAACCAATGTGTTTTTGGATGATGTAACACTCGCTGATGTGGAGAAGGAGCTTGGTGTTCCGGTCGTTGCAGCTCCGTGCGACGGCGCGGCATTCTTACAAGCAATTCTGAAGAAAAAATCGAAAGGGGTGAGTCGCTTATGGCGAAACCGGTCGTAGCAATTGTAGGACGTCCGAATGTCGGTAAGTCCATGTTCTTTAATAAACTGGTAGGAAAGCGGCTTTCCATTGTTGAGGATACTCCGGGTGTCACGCGCGACCGTTTGTATGCGGATTGTGAGTGGTGCGGAAGAGTGTTCAGTTTGGTTGATACCGGCGGTATTGAGCCGAACACAGATAATGAAATTCTGCAATTTATGCGAGAACAAGCGGAAATCGCAATTGATAATGCGGATGTCATTGTGATGCTTTGTGATATTAAAACGGGCGTTACCGCGGCAGACCGTGACGTTGCAAGTATGCTGTTACGCTCGAAAAAACCGATTGTTCTTGCAATCAATAAGGTTGACCGAATCGGTGAACCGCCACCCGAAATTTATGAGTTTTACAATTTGGGGTTAGGTGACCCGATGCCGGTTTCCGCATTGCACGGTCATGGCACTGGTGATTTGCTGGATGCTTGTGTTGCGCATTTCCCGGAGGATGTGGAAGACGTCGAAGAAGACGATTGTATCAAAATTGCCTTAATCGGCAAACCGAATGTCGGCAAAAGCTCGCTTACCAATCAGATTTTGGGTGAAGAGCGTGTGATTGTCAGCAATATTCCGGGTACAACCCGTGATGCGGTTGACTCCTATTTTGAAAATGAATTCGGGAAATTTACCATCATTGATACCGCCGGGATTCGCAGAAAATCCAAGGTCAATGATGATGTGGAAAAATTCTCTGTTTTGCGCGCTACAATGGCGGTTGAACGCAGTGATGTCTGTCTGATTTTGATTGATGCGCAAGAAGGTGTCACCGAGCAAGATACCAAAATTGCAGGAATCGCTCACGAAGCGGGTAAGGCATCTATTATTGTTGTCAACAAGTGGGATTTGGTTGAAAAAGACCACAAGACCATGAAGCAGATGACCGATAAAATCCGTGCGGATTTGAGTTATATGAGCTACGCTCCGATTCTGTTCATTTCCGCAAAAACCGGTCAGCGCGTGAATAAACTGTTTGAGCTGGTTTGCCATGTCTATCAGCAGAGTTGTATGCGCATTACAACGGGTATGCTCAATAATGTGCTTGCGGATGCAACTGCGCGTACCCAACCGCCGACCGACCGCGGCAAGCGACTCAAAGTCTATTACATCACTCAAACCGGCATTCAGCCGCCGAATTTTGTGATGTTCTGTAACGATGCAAAGCTGTTCCACTTCTCCTACCAGCGTTATTTGGAAAACCAGATTCGTGCTGTGTTCGGGCTGGAAGGAACGCCGATTCGTGTTGTGATTCGCCAAAAGGGGGATTAATTGTGATTGCACTCAAGTATGCTTTCGTCATTATTGTCGGATATTTGCTTGGCAGTTTGAATTTTTCGATTATTATCTCGAAATGGATGATGAAAAAAGATATCCGTAATTATGGCAGCGGTAATGCGGGCAGCACCAACGCGTTTCGTATGATGGGTGCGAAAAAGACACTTCTTGTCGTGCTTGGCGATATGCTGAAGGGAATTGCGGGTGTTTTGGTTGCATATGCTGTTTTCCCGTTGGAAGGCATGTTTGGGTCGTTTCCCGTTTATCTCACCGGTTTTGCTGTAATTGTTGGTCACGTTTTCCCGATTTATTTCAGATTCCAAGGCGGAAAGGGGATTTTGACCACTGCGGCAATCTTAATTCTGTTTGACTGGCGCTCGCTTTTGATTATTTTTGCAATCTTTTTGATTGCGGCAATTGCAACCAAGTATGTCTCTCTTGGGTCGGTCTTGGCTGCTGCGGCGTTTCCGTTTACGATTGTCGCGTTCTATCCCGGTGAGTTGAAGTTCATCTTGCTTGCATTCGTCTGGGGAATCGGAGTCATTGTTCTCCACCGCGGCAATATCAAGCGGTTGCTTGCGGGAACCGAAAAGAAATTTTCGTTTAAACAAAAATCAGGAGGAACTGCGGAATGAAGGCTGCGGTAATTGGTAGTGGCGGCTGGGGAACAGCGCTTGCCATCTTATTGGCGCAAAATAAGCATGATGTTACGTTGTGGTCGTTCTTAAAAGAAGAATACGATGCATTGTCTGCTGACCGTGAAAACCGTCAGTTTCTTCCGGGTGTTCAATTTCCGGATGAATTGAAGTTAACCACAGATTTGTCTTGTGTTCGCGGTGCAGACCTTGTTGTTATGGCGACTCCGTCGTTCGCAGTTTCGAAAACCGCGGCAAGCATGCGTGAATTCTTAACGTCGGGAACTGTTGTGGTCAGTGTCTCAAAGGGAATTGAACGTGATACGGGAAAGCGGTTTACCGAAGTCCTAAGGGATGCTTTGGGTGCGGAATTTCCGCTTGTTGCATTTTCCGGTCCGTCGCATGCGGAAGAAGTCGGAAGGGAACTGCCCACCGCTATTATTGCGGCATCGGATGACGGAAAAGCGGCTGAACTGGTTCAGCACGCGTTCATGAATCAGCGCTTCCGCGTTTATACCTCGGACGATGTCATTGGTGTCGAACTGGGCGGCGCGCTTAAAAATATCATCGCATTAACAGCCGGTATCTGTGACGGGCTTGGCTTTGGTGATAACACAAAGGCGGCGCTCATGACACGCGGTCTTGCCGAAATGGCGCGTCTCGGTGTTGCACTCGGCGGAAAACGTGAAACGTTTGCGGGTCTCGCAGGTGTCGGTGATTTAATCGTTACCTGCACCTCCATGCACTC
>JAZQIE010000073.1:0-23008 GCA_045540975.1 Eubacteriales bacterium | reverse complement strand
CGGAAAAGATCATTTCAAAACCGACTTCTCCCTAAGATCAACCGCCTTTGGGTACTTTTTATTGTTGATTGTCTGTAACAACATACAGTGTTATCGGATGAAATACACCGTAATGATGAGAAGCTGTTCATCCTCGCTTGACATCAATTTTGCGGACTTTAGCGCACTGTTGGCTTTTTCTGCCGCTTTACATAGTTTCGATAAATCTGTACCAACTGTAAACAGCTTGTTTTTCACCTCATCAAAGACCGATTTTTTGGTGCATTTGAACGAGACGAACATCAAGCCTCCCTCAACGGCGGCTTTGGTGATTTCCTTGAGTTTTTCAAGGTCATACGATTCAAGCATCCAACCGTTGTGGCAGAAGAAGTTTGCACGGGTTGCGGTACAAATCGGCATTTCAATCGGGCAGTATTTGAGGTCGTGTCGAACCAAAAGTTCCTCACTCGTGACACAGAACCAATTCAGATTGTAGGTGTCACGGCGAACAGCCTGGATTGTATCCGACTGATCACTCCATGTTACATCCATGTAGTAATAATCTCCGTCGATCTTCACGATATTCCAAGCATGGCCACCGCCCGCACTGCCGTCTCTGTGTTTTGTACCACCTGCCGCCTCCGCACACTCAACACCGCATTTCTGCAGCAAATACTGAAGTGCACGTGCATAACCCTCGCAGACCGCCTTGCCGTCGCGGAACACACCGCAAACGGTTCTCAGCATATCGATTTTATCCGGTGCGGGACCGCCTTCTTCTTTCTCGTGGTTTAATGCGACCGTGTCATAATCCACAGATTCAAGCACCTTGACATAGAGTCTGAGTGCCACATCATAGGCGGACATTTCCGGAGTAATTCCCGCCAGATACTTCGCCACCGCGATATCGATTTCTTTCTGCCGGACGGCAGCTTCCTCAGCAGTACAACCGTAGCTAAGATGCAGGGTGGTGCCCGATGCGGAAACCCCTTCTTTCATCCAGAAGAGCTCCGGATGGTCGTATGCCACCGCGTCAATCAATTTTCTGTAATCTTTTGCATTTTGACAGCAGGTAAGCTCAACCTCGGAGTCAAAGTTGCGAATGGCAACCACAAGAGAATCGTATGCATCCCGCTCACTCTCGGTGAGTCGCTCGCGGTAGAAGTACGGCACCTCACCGTTTGTGACGCGGTCTGGTTTTTCAGGGATGTACGGCTTCCCGTATACTCCGACCTCGGAAATCTTTGGCGGAGCGGGCAGAACAGCCTCCTCGCTGACCGAACCCGTGCGCTCGAGGAGATATCGGAACGGGTTGTTTCCGTACTGCGGATTTTGTAACAGTTCTTGCGCCAGTTTGCGATACCCCACACCCGATTCCGAATCGGTGCTTTCAAAGAATGCTGTCCGCGAATCCGCAAGTCCGTTTTCGCCCAGGTAGCGCAGATATTGTACACCGACCAGCGCGAGATGTCCGCAAAGCAAATCCTCTTCAACATTCTGCAGGTGTGAACGCTGCCATGCATGGGTCAACTCACGTACCAACAGTTCGGACAGATTTGCCTCAGGCAGGTCGCACTCGACATGAACACGCTTTTTCTCATCGAGATAGCTTCTAAGCGGAATGTCTTTTCCGCGGCGAACCAAATCGCGATTCCGTTTCAGCGTGTTGGTCAGTTTGACGGTGGAGTCGAAGCAGAATTCGTAATCATCGTCCAAGCGGATACCGTAAGTGCTTTCCAGATACCGTTTTGCACGCTCCAGGCATGCCTTGAGCATCTTTTTGTTGTTGCCTACCAGTTGCTCCGCGCACTCCTTACAAATAATACGTCCGTCATCCAGGTGATTCGTACCGTCCCCTTTGCGGTAATTCTTACCGCAGAAATCACACATCTCGTACTCAATGACTTCCTCAAGTTCAATAAAATGGAGGTCGTGCTTACTATCACCCAGAATTCGTGCAAGATCACGAAGTGCCGCGAAATCAAAGCAAGCAGGCTCGCCATCCAATCCGTAGTGGAGATAGTCACTCTTGGTCTCAGCTGCAAAATACCATTCCAAATAACTGCAAATCGGACCGAACAGAGTGTGAAGCAAATCGTCACCCGCGCGCATAAGCACAGAGATGACACCCAAATCGGTAACACTGTCTTCCACAATGACCAGATTGAACGCATCTGAACTGATGGCATCGTTTGTTCCGCTAAACACGATTTTCGGATGTTTCTCCAGCAACTGTACACTTTCTTCGTCCTCAAACGGCTTGGAGAGAACCGGACAAATCGCAATCGAGTCCGCCACACTGGGGAACATAGAGCGTAAAATCTCGCCGAGCATGACCGCTGCAAGCTGTAGCGCCCGATCCTTATGCTCACCGAAACTACCGACTAAGCGCACCGACATCATCATTGCGCCATCCTGCGATGCAACCAGATCGGTCTCTCGCAGAATCTCTTCAGAGGAATACGCGGGCTTGGAAAGCGTGCCATAGCGACGGTAGGTCTGTTTAAAGAGTAAATCATTCCCGGGATCACTGATGCTATGGTATCGGCCTCCCTTAAAACTACGGCTCATGGTGTGCGGATCCACGTCAAAGTACCCATATGTGAGCACTTCAGTCGGCGCACGGAACACCGAAATGTAGGCATCGGTAAGCGAAACCGCACCTTCGGTTTCTTTTAACACCACATGCTTGGTTTGATATACACTCTCAACCGCAGAGGCTTCGTCATGCGAAAGTTCCACACGATATTCGCGCTTCTGGATATACTCATAAACCTCATCATTCTTCCCGCCCACGGCAAGACGTGCAAAAAGTTTGCCCGATGCGGTATCCACTTTGAGGATGTGATAGATTTTTCCGTCAACCAGCATATTCTGACCCGCAATATAGTTTTGAGTCAAGCGTTTTTTCGGCATCGGGAGTGTCATTTCACGATCTCCTACCGAGAGCACTACCATATTGCGGCCGTTGATCAAATCAAAAAGCTTGCCCTTGCGACGTAAGAAGATGCGCTCCTCCGAACGATATTTTCCGCTTGCATCAAAGGTATGATCCGACGCATATTCGAAATAGGTAAAAAGATCCATATGCTCGCCGTAGCAGTCCAGCACAACACGGAGCACCGCATTGAGATCTCCCGCCTGTACAAAGCCCATCAACTGCGGAACCTTGCCCGCCAGTTCCATCACTTCCGCGGTGGTGATGCCGCCTGCATTCGCCTTGACCAAAATGCGTTGAGCAAGGTCTTTGCAGGTTCCCTCTTCCACCGGAATACGTTCAAGCTGGCTCGCATTCCAAAGCGCCTTGATGTTGCTTTGGTAATAGTCACGCAGGAGATACGGGCGAGAGAAGACCACAACCAGTGCCGGGGCTTCCGGCATCATGGAAAGGTATCTGCGCAGAGTAGCGGGCAGATTATCTCCAGAGTCCATCGCAATGACCACCGAATATCCGTCGGTGTCGTAGCAGTGGCGGTTGACGCGGATGTTATTGCCGTCCGCCTGAACCGAAACCTGTCCACGGTTTGATGCGATGCTTTCCGCGTAGTTTTCAAACGGAATCGTCCCATCCGCAAAAATATGGACACTGTTTGCACCCTTTGCAAGGCAAAGCATCGCCATGTTGACAAGTGCACCTACCTCTTCCTCAGAACGGAAGAATTGCGGAAGGTGGCGTCTCCCCTGTTCGTCAGGCTTGCCTTCATAATTGTAACAACGAACAAGAGTTTTCGCGCTATAACGCATGGTGTCCAGTGCGGTCATGTCCACCGAAAGCATGTTTTTGAGCACCTTGTCCAACCCCGGGGTACGGCTGTCATCAAAGCACAGATAACGAATTTTACGCGAAAGATAGCGCAAACGGAAGTCACTTTTTTCTGCACTGCGCACAACGTCCGCATTTTTCCGTTTGATGTGCTTCAAGCGGTTGTTGAGGATGGCGAGCTGACGGTTATAGCAATTCACCGTACCCAATGTATCCACAAACACCACAGTATCCACCAACGGGACGAAACGGCTGTGCTCGGTTTCAAAACGGTTAGAGCAAAGATACGCGAGTGAGGTGACCAGAATATTACTCTCGTCAATAGCCGCCTCGCTGACCGAACTGTGCTCACCGCTGATTTTTACAATGCGCCAAATCGGGTGGTCAAAATCCACCTTGTCGCCGGAAAAATCCTTGCAGTACAGACTGGAAATTGATGCAAGCCCCTCTTCCAGGAATGCCGCAACCGATTCAATCTGCGCTTCGTTATTGCAAACAAAAATAACATTATCTCCGCGAGAAACCGTAATTGAGAGATAGCGTAGGAAGTAACGGGAGAATTCGGTGAAAAAGTTGCCGCTGATGAGCGCACTCTTCTCTCCCGCAAAGAGTGTGTCCGTTGCGGTCATATAGGTATCTTTCGGTACACGCGGGCTTCGGATATCCTGCTCAACCGCCCGAGTAATTAAGCGTGTAAGCGGATGATGCTCTGCGGAGAAGAGTTCCTCACTCACTTGTTCGGACAAATCCAAATCGCAAACGTAATAATCCGCAAACTGCTTCTTGACCTCTTCATCAATGACCGCGAGGTCAACCGTTTTCGCCTCTGCCTGTTCTTCTTCCTCGCGCAGCAATTCGGGGCATTCATCCATCAAGCGACGGATTCCCGAAAGGAAGAAATACGCCTGCCAAAGCATCATCATTGTGATTGCAGGGAAAAGGTACCCCGACTCAAAGAGCATGTAGATAAAGTCATACGGAAGCCAATCCGCACCAAACACGCCCGGCACCTGGTAAATCACAAAAATCAGCAAATACAAAGCGGAAAGCACAAGATTGAAGTATTTGAGAATCTCCGCAACAAAAAACCATGTTTCGGTATGGAAGAAGCGAATGACCGCACGTTCAATTTTCTGCCCGCGGGTAAAGTCTTCTCCTTTTTTCGGCTTTGTCAAATCCTTTTTCGCCAACCCGATGCGAACAAGCTTACTCACCCAACGGTAAGCCAGCCCGATTGCAAGATTCAGTACAATTGCACCGACGACTTTTGTATAGTAACCGTAACGGGAGGAAATCGAGAGTTTCTGTGCGACCCATTCAATTCCCTGCTCCAAAAAATCAAAAATCACGCTCAAAACAGGAAGATTCCGCAGCCAGACAATCAGCGCATCCACAAAGCACATCAGCACTGTTGCTACAATTAGATAAAGAAACGTATAGACCACAATGCGGAATCGTTTATAGCTGATTTTCCGTTCACGGTCACAACGCAGGGTGCGGTATTCAAGCAAAAACGGAATTGCAGGGAGCAACGCGATTGCAAGAATCAGCAACACTTTGAATAGAACCATCAAGATTTTCATTCAGTTCTCCCTCCCTCACTTGTTTCCGTCGCGGAAAAACTTTTCATCGATAACAGAATAGAACCCACGGTTTTTATTGCCGCTGCAGAAGGGTTCGTTGAAGTCGATTCTTTCGGCATTGCCGGAGCGAACATCAGCAGGCTTTTCCTCGCTGATATATTCAAGGTCCGACAAAACATTCCGAAGTTCACGCACCCGGTCACGCAGTCTGCGTCTGTGATGCTCGAGTTTCGCATCCGCAACGTCGCAACACTCGGCACAGTATTTGACATCCAAACGATATTCATATACCCAGCGCAGAGCCGGAATAATTGCCGCAAGCAATTGATCGTACTTTTCTGCGGCAAGCGAGTTTTCTCTCAACGCCTCATCAGAGCGGTCCTTAAACTCACGCCATGCCTTAGCAAACTTTCTGCGTTGTGCCTGTGCAAGTGCCTGATGCACCGCTCCCAGAATCAAGATTGGCAACACAATTGACCCCACTCCGATTGCGAGCGAAAGTGGGTTTTGGAAGATTTGGCGGAATTGGATGAACACATACGGCAAATACACCACCGCAGTCGCAACAGTGAGTCCAATCCCGACAATGCGAATTTTTTTCAAACTCTTTTCGATCTGATCCACACGGGAGATGAACCAGTTGCACTGCTCTTCAATATCAGTCACCGCAACCGATCGGGATGCGCAAAATTCCAGATACTGCTGCAGCATGGAGTCGTATGCTTTTTCGGAAATGCTGACCAGGGTTTCCAGCACACGGGTTTCCTCGCCGGGTATGGAATACCGCTTTGCGCCCATTTTGAGCAGTGCTGCCTTGTTTTCCTTAGATTTTCCCGAATAGTTGGAAAGCACGGTTGCCACATGGGTCTTAAGCTTTTTCAAATAATTGATATGATCCTTCCGCACCTGTTTTGCGTACTCAATGTATTCGGAAGGAGTGGTGGAAAGCGCAGGGATGTGTACATCATTTTCCTCAAGTTTACTGTCAAAAAGCGCAAACTCCTCCGGAGTAAACAACGGACGCACCTCTGCCCGCTCGGTCACAAGTTCCTTACTGTCACCGGTTTGGTTGAGCGTGTCCTCCTGTCTCCCTTTGACATCATGCACGGAGAAGCGAAAATCCGGGTCACCGTGCTCGTCAAGTCCGAATTTCGCATGGTCAAACAAAGCGAGCTTTTCTGCAAGCTTCAGTTCGGCATAGGATTTTGCCATGCCCTCTATCTCGGTCGCTGTGGCTGAATACAGCGCAATTTTCTTCAACAGAATGGGTGCAATCTCCTCTGCGGTATAATTGTGAAATGCAATCACACTGCGACGGTCACCCGTTTCATCATATTCGTAAATGGTGTTTGTCTCAAGGCATCGGAGCAGATACAGCGCAAGATCCAATTCACTTTGCGCCAGCACCGCCTTATTGACAGCCGAAGCAAACGAATCGTACGGGCAGGAGACCTTCTCCACGCCGATACGGTCTGTCTCGGTACGGTTGATATCGGTAATTCTTTCAAACAATGCGGTGTTTGCTTTTTCCACATTTTCAGAACGTGTGAGCTCTTCGAACCAAAGCGTAAGCTCGTCACGGTAGCCTTCGAACAGACCCGGAATGAGTTCCTCACCCTTCACGGCTGCAATCTGCTCGCCAAACGCTGCCGCCTTGTCCTCTACACCGCTCTTTTTCACAGATTTTCCCAGCTCAATCAAAATCTCGTTTTTCGGGATCCCGATGAAGCGGAAGAGATTTTGCAAAACATCCTCTTCCTTCGCCTCCGCGGCATTGAGCCCATATGTGCAGAATTTCTTTTCTTCGCCAAACATCAAAAGCACATTCTGCGGGCGTCTGCCCGAGTGAATCAACTCATCCACCATGGTTTCGCTTACCACATGGGTAAAGAGAATGTGCATCGCGCGCTGACACGCCTCACGCTCTTTGTCGTGAAATGCATCGCGCTTAATGGCAGAATACGCCTCATTTTCGGGCAGGTCGATATAGAGAATGAGATTGAACGCATTGTTGAGATCAACATATCCGTCAATTTTCTCACTCATCGTTTTGACACACGCGACATATCCGCGATCCGGATCATACCAGTCCGAAATCGGGCAATCCAACGTTACCAGTTCGCGGTTTTCATAATGAATGTCAAACAGCACGCGGTATCCGTTGATGCTCTTTTTGGACGTATTGATAAAAAATGTATGCATTCTGCCACTCCCCATCAAAGTGTGAGTCAGAAGGTGCTCATTTGAACACCTTCTGACAATGCGTTTCTGTTACTTGGTTTCCTTCTTTTCGGATGCTCCCTTCTTTGCCGCACCCGCAATCTTCAGCTCGGTAAACTTTTCGTTCCAGGTCTTGAAAACACCGTCTTTCCCCTTGGTACGGTTTGCAGAATCATAAATTTTTCTCAAAATCTCGTAAACCGCTTTTTCGGTGCTCTCTTCCGAACGCTTAACACCGTACGCCTTCACCATCTCTTCCGCAATCAAGTGGAGTGCGCCGATGAGCGCACCGGTGATTTCCTTATCGTTGCCCGCGCTTTCCGCATAACGGAGAATGAGATCAATCGGGTGCATATCATGGCTCTTTTTGGTGAGACCCTTCATGAGTTTGGTGCCCACATAGGTATCCAAATCCTCAAGTTCTGCCGCAAAGAGTTCTTCTGCGCGCGCCAACTCGCTTGCCGCAAAGACCTTGTCCTCGCGCAACACTTCCAGAATCTTCCCTACATCGGTGGTGGTGAGGTGCTTCTTCTTCATCATGACCGGAACGGTTTCCTTCACGGTAGAACCGTAGCCGCCGTCGGTTTCACGCTCAATGACAATCTTCTTGTCCTCTGCAGTCACCATGCCGTATGCCAGCGCCAGCCAGAAATCATGGAAGAAGTCGAGGTCAACCTTTCTCTGCATATCTTCTGTGACAAACGGGAGAATAGTGTGCCAGGTCTTATCCAAATGCGGAGTGGAGACCAATGCGCGCTCGCCTTTTCTTCCATCTGCTTCTTTGACCATCTCATCAACGATATGTTTGTAGCAGGTATAGTACATGCCGCCGGAGAGTTCATTGAACTTCGGAATATATTTCGCTTCCATTCCGTAAACCGCGCGGTAGCACTGCAACTCGCTCTTCGGATAGCCTTCGTTTGCCTGCAGTTCGGCATTGATGCCAAGCTTGGTACCAAGGTCTCCGTACGCCTTTACGACCGCCGGAGCAAAGCCCCAGAAGGTCTTTTCGCGTGCGGTCTTAGTGCCGAGATCGTTTTCGGAAACTTCTTTGGTATGGATGAGGAACGGAGCCGCCATGTCATACAGGTCACGATAGCACTTGTTAAATGCCATTTCATGACGCTGCTCTGCGGTAAGATCTTCTTTCATCTCGCCGGTCACAAGGTCCAGATTGTCCACATCCGAAACCTCTTCTTTTCCCCAGCGCTCTTCCTTCGCAGCCTGACCGCGCTTAAATGCGAGGTCGGATTCCAAGCACAGTGCACGATAAATATCCAAATCGATGATTTCGCGGTTTTCCTGATCGCGCTCAATTTTGCGTCGGAAGGAGTTAACGGTTTCCTTGAGGAAGGACGAAATGACCGAAAGGTTCAAGTACTCTTTGTTTTCCTCGTTGTTCGGACGTTTCTCCGCACAAAGGCTACCATAGATGGATGAAATGACGTTCTTGGAAATCTCGCTTGCATCCATCTCAAAATCAAGAGATTTGTACATGGCTTCCTTGTCGTTCTTCTTGCCCATGACAAAAATGGTCTTACCGACTGTAACAGAAGTCTCCTCAATGTTTTCCGCAAGGGTCTTCGCAAGCTTTTCTTCCGCTTCACCAAGCTTCTTGAAGAAGGCTTCCATACGCTTGCTGTAGTCTTTGAGGCGCTCAATGAGTTTCTTATAAACCGCAAGCTGCAGGCATTCCTTTTCATAAGTCTCAATCAAGCCTGCCTTTGTATTGATATACTGAGCATATCGTTTTTCAAAATCGTTGGTGAATTTTTCCTCGCTCTGGTGCCACTTTTTGCTCGCGAGGAATGCTTCCGGAGTATCCTCAGTTTCCTTGGTCGCCTTATTGTCGAAGGACTTCTTACGGGTATCTTCCGGATCGAGCGCTTCCGCACGGCTATCAGCAAGGGTAATATTCCCTTGTTCGGTTTCCATCGCCTTGATTAACTTATACAGCAAATATCTTGCCGCTACCGGATGGACAAATTGATACTGTCCCTGTTCCTTGGCTTCTTTTGTGAGGAACCCATAGATAGTGGCACGGTTTTTCGGATTGACATCGCCCATGCTGAGCGGGAACACCGCGTTTGCAATCGAATCCGCAAGTTTTTCTACCTTCGTTTCAAATGCAAGCACGACTTCCTCCATACTGATTTGTTCTTGTTTGACAAGGTTCTGGAGGTTTTCAATTGTATGCTCTTTCGCAACAAAGTCATCCACGTTTCTGACAAAGTCCTGCGCTCCGCCGTGGCGCAGAATCTCCGCATCAATCTTAGACACTTTAAGCGCCTTGAGGAAGTCGGTCACCTTATCCGAGTAAATGATGTTAACTTTTCCGTCTTCCTTGCTCTTGCGCTTGGTCTCATTCTTCACATCGCGCGCAAGCTGAACAAAGAAACGATCACGACCTGCCTCTTCCGGCTTCACACTGGTTTTTTCTTCAAAGATTTTGACGTACTCTGCCTGCTCGTCAATCTCGTTATCGAAGAAAACGCCGTCTTTTTCTGCGAGCTCTCGTTCCGCCTTGAGCGCTTCAATCTCGCTGTCAATCTTTTTCCAGCCCTTGGTGAGGGAGTCCTGCGCCGCACGAATCGCGCAATAGGTCTTCATGCTGTCAATCGGATAAACTGCTCTTGCGGTACCGCAGGAGCCGTAGAGCGGATTGTCGTTTTCCGAGAAGGAAAGGAATGCATTGTCTTCTTCCGAATACATAGAGTCCTTCATCGGTGCATACAGCTGCATATAGACCAACTGTGCCACCATCTGCTCATAATCGCCAATGTTGTTCAAGCGGCGACCTCTCTCATCCTTCGCATCGATAAAGAATGCATAGTCAAAGACAGGCTTTCCGAAATCCGCATCCACATCACTGTCAAACAAATTACCGAGGGTTAATCGGTGTTCAAAGTCCATAGTCTTGTCTTTCATCAGACGGGAAATAGTATTGAGTTCGCGGATTGCCGCATACGCATTGCAGTAATGACGCACAGAAGTGGTCTTGTTGTTTCTGATATCGTCAATGGTTTCAATGAACACGTCCGGAAGCAGGAAAATACCGCGGATGGTAATCTGGCTCTCGCTCAAGAACTTACGTAGCCACAGTGCAACCTGAATGAACATGCCTGCACCGGTACCGCCCGAAAGAGAGGAAACAATCATGATACGAAGTTTGGAGTTTGCATTGTTGTTGAGCACCTCGTTAATCATGAGTTCGAGATCCCGCACCAATCCGGTCTCAATGCAATCCATAAATGCAACACGGGATTTCATACGAACTTCACTCGCACCGTCAATCATGCTCTCCTGCAGAAAAGTCGGAGACTGCGGACACCAATCCTCAATATCGGTGTGCTTGTAATCCATAATATAATCTTGGATTTTCTGCGCCTTACTGGTCGGGAAAATCGGAATCCCTGTCCCGGTCTTACTGAGCAGGTCATTGTCGTTGACGTTGGTGTCAAGCACCGCGCAATACATTTCACCATTGTTAATGGTTTTGCCGTTTTTCTGCAACTCCTTGACCACATTGTTGACCACGCGGCTACCTGTACCGCCAAGTCCAAGCAAAAGTGTCTGTGCCATAACTCATTCCTCCATAGTTAATCAGTTTTTATAGATAAAAATTCTACCTGTTTGAATCACGTTGTGTCCGCCGATTAAAGCAAGCGGCCCGTCAGCAACCACAAAGAACTTGGGTTTGCGCTGACCTGCTGAATACAAAGTACGGTCACCGTTGTCTTCAATGGTATCGGTTGGAGCAAATTCCTCTATCTCCAAGCGACGTCCCGGGTTGTTAAAGTACTCCTCAAGCTCGGTCGGAGTATCAAGATGCGCGAGATCATAGTCGTGCGGTACAACCACACCGCGATACCACGGGAAGTATTCTTCACAAATGACACGTCCCGAATAATCCGCACGTATCTTGATGCCGCCGGCATTCACAACATCCGCCTTCAATTTAAATTTGAGTCTCCCGTTTTTCCGAATACTGATTCTATTGAAACGTTCCAGACTTACCGCACCAAAGTCGCGCAGAATGTGTATCTCGTTGCCACTGTCATACCGCAGGGTGCCCACGTACAGCTTTGCGCCCTTGGCAAAGCGCGGTTTTCTAAACACGCAGTACAGATAATTCGCGAGGAGCAACAGCAAGAACAGTTCAAGCGCAATCGGAAGCCACACATTGAGCAGCATAAACCCAATCGGTGCATTCTCAACCGCAAGAACACCCGTGCTTGTGCCGAGCGCATGGTTTAAGGTAACCGTAACATCCCCGTCCGGGATATCGAAGAAGTAATACTTCCAGTACCACAGCCAGCTCCACGGATTCATCCGATAGCCTTCCGCCATTTTGGGAACAATGGTAATGGTACCGTCATCCGCCACCGAAACCTCCGAGAGAAAGTCCTTGTGTTCCTCATCAAAAGCAACCGTAATGCCATTCTCAACGTCTGCTTTCGAAAGTTGCACTCCATCCTTCTGGAAGGTGAAGCTCACACCTGCTTCGTTTTCTGCAAGACGGTGTTTTTTTGCCACACCGTCCGCGCTTCCGCCGGACACGGTATAGTTTGCAAGCAGGACCGAATAGGTCGCGGTTGCGCTTGTCCCATCGGGAAGCGCACAGACAACGTCAACGTCAAAACCGCTTTGCGCGGTTGACGTAACGCTTGCTTGATTCGGCGTAAATACAATCGCACCGTCGGAGGCATATTCCACAGTACCCGTATTTCCTGCCGGCGATGCGTTCACCGTTGCACCCAGCGCCTTAACCGCTTCAGGATCGGTCATGGGCTCACCGTTTGCGGTGATACGGAACAGAACGGAAAGGTCGGTGTTCGTTGCAATGTCGTCAAACTTCACACTCTTAATATCATTTCCGTATTCCGCGGTAATCGCATATTCCACATACTCAACAGGAGTAAACTCCACCGAGTAAACAATCGGTGAGAAGCCCGGAATGATAACCTCACCGCGCAACTGAGTGGGCAAATGGGAAAGCTCGTGTTCTTCAAGCTCCATTGTTTTTCCCGTGCTTTCCTTGACCACATTCCCTTCTTCCAAAATGGCAAGATGGTACTTCGTGGACGCCGGGAGCAAGGACGGTGGAATCTCTTTGTCGGTATCCATCTCATAAAGTTTGCAAGAGATTTTAACCTTATCTCGGCTCTTTGTTTTGGTAAGTTCGGTGTAATCGGTCACCTCGGTTCCGTTGACTGTAACCGTCATACGTACCTCAAGTGCAGGTTCGTATAAAATGACCACATTATTGAGGTCAATCGGCTGATCAAATGCAATGCGATAGGTGCCGTCTCCAATCGCACCTCCGTTTTCCTTCCCCAGCAAAAACGCGCTTCCGTTCAGGCTTGCATATCCCGGGAATCCAAGAATTGCTTTTCTTGTAACCGCAACGCTTGTCTCCCCATTGTGTGTCGCGCTTGTCACCTTTGCATTCGAAGCATTTGCAATAACCGCGATGTTGAGAAGCGGGATATCAGAAGAAACCTCCACGGTCTTATCGTCAATTTTCTTAAGATCGTTTCCGGTCAAACGGGTTCTGCCCGAGACCTGATCTGCCATCTCGCCCATTTTCGTGGTAATCTCCGCATCGGTGTTTGCACGGTACGGTGTAATCCCGAGATCCTTGTTTTCCTTGGGCGCAAAAATCTTTTTCCCGATAGCAAGATATGTAATCTTCGGATGTGTTCCATTCGGCATCATGCCGTTTGCAAAACCGGAGAACTTGTCATCCAAAAACTGCTGCTTTTGCACTTCGCTCATTTGCTCAAACACGTCAAAATCACCGTCGGTAATGACCACCAACCAGTACTGTGTGTTCGGGTTATCATCCTGTACACGGAGCAGTTTATTGTATGCAACCTGCACCGCATTCCACGGAGTTCCGTAGCCTTTTGGACGGTTACGCACCGCATCCACAGAGGTTTGAATTCCGCCCGAGGAAAGATTCACTTTCGCAGGATCGAGGTTTTTGTTTTTTTCCGCTTCACTCATATAGGTGATGTAAAGCTGATCTTCGCTGTTGAGCATGCCGCAAAATGCTTGCATCGCATAGTTTGCATACGCCCATTTATCGCCCTCTTTCATGCTCCCCGAGTCATCATAAACCACCGAAACCACCTTGCGGATATACATAGACTCCGCCGATGCCTCATGTGGGATAAGAACCAAGCCGGAGCAGACAAATGCCAGCACCAAAACAAGCGAAATGAAACGTCTCATACAATCCCCCCCTATGCCATAAATCGACACAAATCCCAATTTTATCTTAACATGCAACATTATATTACATTTACGGCATTAAGTCAATACTACTGCACATTCCCGCGAATGTATTTTTTTAACAAATAACAGTCTGTAAAACCCATTTATCGGACAACAAAAAATACCCAAGCAGCCTTTTGGCTGCTTGGGCGGTTGTTTTCGTTTTATCCGTTTACGATACTTTCAAAGAGTTCGCGGTCGGAATCCGAGAGATTCGGGTCACGCTCGAGTGCTGCGGATGCGACCGCCGCGACAGAGCGCGAGGTGAAGGTCTCGCCGTACACCACGGTGCCGTCGTTTAGGATTGCGTAGGCGCGCACCGTGTATGCGCGTGTGTAATTCTTCGTTGCGATGTTGGTGATCACCGCGGTGAAGGTAACGGTATTTTCATCCTCGGCGTAGAGGTACTTCGCCTCCACCTTCGCCACTTGGTGACCGTTTAGCACCGCATCAATCGTGAGGTCAGAAATATCGGTTAAGTCCGCAGACGGGATGAGCACCATGCCGTACTCGGTCACATCCTCGTTTTTCTCCATGGTGGAGATAAAGCGCAGTCCCATCACGCCTTTGGTGCGAATCTGCGCGCCGTTTACCGTGGAAATCGCAACCAGCGGAATCGCGCCGCTTTTTTTGAGTGCCGCAATCAATACATCGTTTCCGGGATACACGGTGACAGACGAAAAATCCTCGCCCGCAAAGTCCGCGGAGTCGAGCGCGGTGCATCCGTCAAACATCCGATACGGCACCACGGTAAGGGTGGACGGAAGGGAGACGTAGCTGAGCGCGGTCGCGCCGTACATGGAAAATTCGCCAAGCTCGGTGATGCCCTCGCCCACAATCAGCGCGGTGATTTTGCTCTGATAGTCAATCCACGGCGGCATCGATGCGCCGTAGGAGTCCATATTGCCCGTGCCCGAAAGTGTCAGCACCCCTTCGCAATACCGCCAGTTGATGTCCGCGCCGCACGTTCCCTCCGCGATTTCGGGGGTATACGCGGTTGCGGAAAGGCTCGGGTACACATACGGATACCCCTCGCCCCAGTTTAAGAGTGCGCTGTGCTCGGAAGAGAACACATCCTGTCCTTTTAAGAAATATGTCCCCACCGCGCCGCTTCGGGTATCGTCCCAAGTGGTGTCCACCGCGTACCATACCCCGTCGTCCATGCGGACATAGTTCCACATATGTCCCACGTCAAAGCTCTCGCCCTGCACCAGAATACATGGAATGCCGTACTCGTCGCACAGCGCCTTGTAAAACTTCGCATATCCCGCGCACACGGTAATCCCCTCAAACGCGCTGTACACGGTCTGGTACTTGCGCAGGCTCAAATCCCCGCTCGCGTACTCCACAGTGTCACACACATAGCGGTGCAAAATCTCCGCCATCTCGTAGGTGGAATGTACCTCCTCAATGCCGTAATCGGAGAGCTCCTCGCGTGCAACTTCCATCCCCGCTTCAAAATCCGCGAGTACACCCGTGTCGGATTCCGCGACCTTCAGCCCAAACGTGATATCCGAAAGAATCAGCTTGCCCGTGCCTTGATTTCCGCTCCAACGCACCGAAATCTTGGTGGGAGTCTGAATCGAGAAGGTCTGATTGGTGAGCCAGGAAAGCTCCACCTCGTCCTGTAAGAGTCCGCTCAGTGCGGGGAGAATCAGCGCAACCTTCTCGTTGCAGTACTCCTCCAGCGCGGTCATGCTCGCTTCATCCACCGCGATGTTGCCGCCGTCACGGGTAAAGGTCGCGTCCCACTCGGTGCCAAAGCCGAGACCCACACGCGCGGCAAGGTCTGTTTCGGTGGTGGTGCCGAGTGCAGAATCGTTGATTGCATCGTAAATCTGCAAAAAGTCCCCGTCAAGCTGCTCGCGGTAGGTCTCGCCCGTGAATGCCCCGCGCGAAAATACCGCCGCATCGGTCTCATCCAAGGAAAGGAGTATCTCCTCGGTGGGAAGGGCGGTGTACTCGGTCTCGCTTGCCACCGCAAACGGAGAAAGCAGCGCCAAAACCAAAATCAATGCCAATGTACGTTTCATGCCTTCATCTCCTCAAAAAATGCGCGAACAGTTTCTTCCTTTGCGGTACATTTCCCCTGCGTAAAGTTCGGTTTTCCGCCGCCTTTACCGGAAAATGCCGCGTTTATCTTCTTTGTCAGTTCACCTGCACCCTCGCCGCGAATCATGTACTCACCGCTCTCGGAGAAGAGTGCGGTATTCTCCTCCATGCCGTTGATGATTTCGCGGAGCGCGTCAAAGCCCGCCTCACCGAGGAAGCCGACCGTCCACGTGCCAATCGTTTCGCTCTTGAAATTCGCCTTGGCAAGTCGGGATTTCAGCGCGGAAATCTCGGCTTTTGCGAGTGCCAAATCCTCCATCAGCTTTTCCACACCGCCGACCACACCGTCTCGCGGTGCGCTCAAAGTTTTCATCAGCGCGCGTGTATTCTCGTGCAGGGCGCAGTAATCCTCATACGCGTCCCGTCCGCACAGCATGGTGATACGGGTCCCCCCCTTGTGCGGTGCCGCGTCTAAAATTTTGAGGATGCCAACCTCACCCGTTTTTTTCACATGCGGCGCACAGCACGCGCACACGTCATACCCCCGTATCATCACGATACGGACGTTTTTGGAAAGCGCCAGCTTACTGCGGTACTCGAAGTCGGGATTGTCCACATACTCGACCAGCACATCCGCATTCGCATAAACCGCGGCATTCGCCTCACACTCCACCTCTGCGATTTGCTCGGCGGTGAGCGGACCGTCGAAATCCACAGTCATAAAGTCCTCTCCCATGTGGAAGCCGACATTGTTGTAATCGAACAGTTGATGCACAATCCCGCTCACCAAATGCTCACCCGTGTGATTCTGCATCCTGCGGTAGCGCACATCCCAATCAATCACACCGTGAACACGTGTCTCCCGCGGTGCCTCGGGCATGATGTGGCAGACAACGCCGCCCTTCTCCTGCACGTCAAGAACAGGGATGTCGGAAAGATAGCCCGAATCCGCCGCCTGACCGCCGCCCTCGGGGAAAAACGCGGTGGCATCCAGCACCACCTCGAATTTGCCGTTTTTCTCCTCAACCGACACCACATCCGCGTCAAATTCGGTCATATATGCATCTTCGTCGTATAACTTTTTCGTCATGGTAAGTTCCTCACAATGAAATGCGGCACCGCCGCGATTTAGCTGCGGAATCGTTATTCAACGATGCCGCTGCCCTCCACGGGCGAGAAGACCTCCGCACCCATGGGGAGGGAATTTTTGTCGTAATACTGTGCCTTCAAGAAGGAAAGCACGTCTTTGGTGTGCGCCTTTTCCACCAGCGCCATGATACATCCGCCAAGACCTGCGCCCGAGAGCTGAACACCCAGCACACCCTCCTGCTCATGCAGAGCATCCACCAAATCGTCAATGACGGGGGTGGAGCAAGCGTATCCGCCCGGCTGCATCCAGAGTTGTGCATTCAGCACCTTTTCGGGGTCCTCGCTTCCCAGCGCCGCAATTTGCTTGTATAAATACAAATCACTCGCGGACGTGTCAAACGGCGCGCCGTGTTTGGTGACACGGTCCCCGTCATGGCTGATGTCCATGAGTCGCCCAAGCATCTCATACTCCCGATTTTTGAGCAAATCCATGCACTTTTCCGCGCGCTCGCACTCGGCAATGCCGTAGAGGATGACCGAGCGGATTTCGTAGTACTCAGGTGCGGCATGGGTTTTTCTTATGCGGTCAATCTTTTCGTGATACCGCTCGGGAAGGGATGCGTAAATCTCCTCCGCGGTCATGCGCTCGGGAAGGGTGAGGAGCATTTCGTAAATCACGCTACTTGGCACCTGCAAGGTCTTGGGATTGATGTTTTTAAGAAACTTCATCTTGCTTTGGTACTGCGGAAATGCCTCATAGAGCAGCATAAACCCGAATTCATAACTCGCCACGCGCTGGTTGAACTGGTCTTTTGCGCCCGCGCTCTTTTTCGCATCCACGTATGAGTTGATGACCACCATGTCATACACATCGGGAAACGGGATACTCTCGCAAATCTCAAACGGGCAGAAGGAAATGTGGGTAATCTTCCCACGCTTGCCGCTCTTCATCGCGGCATGGTCACCCGCACCGCCGCGCGACCCCACAAACCATTCCCCTTCGCCGCATAAGTGGATAAACTCCTGCGCCTGAAGTTCGGTTTCGGAAATCGCGACCGCCGCCTCCATGGTGGACACCACAAGCGCGGAGGAGGAGCTCAGCCCTGCCGCCATCGGGATATTGCCCGAGAACATCAAATTCATGCCCGAAAGGGGTGTGTGCTTCTCTTTGAGTTGGAGACGGAGCACGCCCGCCTTGATATAGTTCGACCAATCCCCCTTGTTGTCGGTCACCATACGGGTGATTTCGTCGGACTCGATGAAATCCACCCAATTTGCGGTCTCGTATTTTTTCATACATTCCGAGATGGAAAACTCGCGTTTCGGGAAGGATTCCTTCAAATTCGCAATTTTTACAATGTCATCGTCTCGTTTCCCCGCAACAAGGAGCATCTCGCGGTTAATGGAAATCACGTTGATACTGCCGCCGCGATGCTCGATATGGCGGCCCATCAGATTCACACGGCCGGGCGCACGGGAAATGACAATCTCGCCGTCTCCGTACTCCGCAAGGTAGCCTGCAAGCACCGCCTTGTACGCCGCCTTGCGCTCAGCAACATTCTCCTCGCCGTAAATCCGCCCAAAGGTCTCGTCCATCGAGTCAATCGAGGCGAGCCACTCACTCGCGCGGCGGAAGGTCTTCGCCTTCGGGATGAAATACTGCTCAAGCGCCTTCAAATCCTCAGGGGTGGAGAAGGTGAGCAGGGACTCACGGTCTTTGATATGCACAGTCTTCGCACCCACCGTCTGCGCGAGGATGTTCACCGCATCGGTCAGGTACACCTCGCCCTGAACATTGTTGTCCCCCACATCGCTGAGCGCCTGCATGAGGAGACGGCTGTCCGCAAGATACGTCGCGGTGTTAATCTCGCGCGATGCCACAATCTCCTCCGGAGTAAACGCGTTTGTCCCCAAGCGGTAGGTGGGAGTCCCACGACTCGCGCGCAGCTGATTTGCCTTCTTTTCGGAAAGGGCTTGCTCGGAGATGATTGCCTCCGCATCCTCGCCGCGCGCCACACGGCACGAGAGCACATCCATATGCTCCACAATCCCGTGGACTTTTCCGTCTTTTATCACAATCCGTCCGCCCGAGCGGTTAAACGCCTCGGGCTGGGTCGCAAACACACACGGTACCTGTTCGTCTTCATACACACGAATGAGTTCTTCCACAACGTGTGATGCAATCATCTTGTCCCCCATCGCAATGAGCGCAGGGCCTTCCTCGCCCGATGCCGCCATCGCGCGCAGACCGTAAAGCGCGGCGTTTCCCGTGCCCAACTGCTCGGGCTGATACGCAAATGTCACACCCGGCTCGTTTGCAAGACATCGCATCACGTCTTCCGCGCGGTGTCCGACCACCACGATAAAACGGGAAACCCCCGCATTCCGCATCCGATCCATCAGACGGATGACCGACGGCACTCCCGCAATTTTTTGGCATACCTTGTGGGTCTCGGTCTCCCCCATGCGGGAGCCACGCCCCGCACAGAGTAAAATACAAACCGGCTTTTTCATTGTGTCCCCTCCAAATGAACGAAATTGCACCTGCGGTGCAGCGAAATCGTGGCTATGCCACAGCTAAATTACTTCGTAGCTAAATCGCGGCGAAGCCGCATTTCGCTTGCCGAAGGCAAATTTCATTCGCAAAGCGAATTTCATTACCTTCAGGTAATATCACTGCGGCTCTGCCGCCTAATCTTCGGTATAACTCTTGTCGGTCTCAATCGTGATGCAGTTGTTCGCACCGTCCCAAGACACGTCAAAGTCAAAGAGCTCACCCAAATCGCGGAGTTTGAAGTAGTTGTTGCCCGCAATCCAGAACGCCTTCGGGTAGATATACTCGCCGTCTTTGCACACGGTCGCGTTGCACATCCGCGCCGCCTTGTTTTTGCCGTCGCCCGCTTTGAGTTCGCCGCCCACCGCGGTGTACGGTTTCCCCGTAAGCAGGTCAATCACGCTGTTTTCCGCGTCCCAGGTCACATCAAAGCCCTTGCTTGTTTCGGAAATCGCCGCCGCCACATCGCGGAGCTTGAAGTAGTTGTTTCCGCAGATGTTGTACGCCTCAAACTTAATTTCCTTGCCGTCCACCAGTACCTTGGAGGAGGTTGCAAGCGCAGGTGCTTCCTCCACATGGATGACCGCCTCGCACGCGCCCGCGATTGCGCCGTAGCGCGCACTCACATAGTACATCCCGGGCTCTTTGAAGGTGAAGGTGGCATTTTCAAGGTCCACCCCGCCTTCCCAAATCAAATCGTAGTAGTCTTCGGGCATTCCGTCGGGGAGGATTGCGCCCGTGTCCACGTACACACCGTCGCCCGGGTCGGTCAGTTTTGCCGCCTCCAAGAGGAAAATATCCCCGTCAAGGCAGGTCACCACCGCGGGAGACTGGCAGGTGTAAACCTCCAGTGCCTCGTAGTACCCTTTGTTGTACCGAACACGCTTCCCCGTGCCGATTACATTCGAAATCATAAGCTGATACGGCTGATACCGACTCCCCTCCTCGGTGGAATGTCCGTACCCGTCAAGCTTCACCTCGCGGCCCGCCGCAGCTGCAAGCGAAACCACACAAACCAACGCCAAAACCAGCGCCAAAATTCTCTTTTTCATGATTGTTTCCCCTTTCTCGCCCCTCAGGGCATTTTGCTGTGAAGTTTTTACTATCGTAAAAGTGAAGTTGCTATGCAGTGAAGTTCGTGTTTTCACACGAGTGAAGTTAAGTTTCCCCCTACTGCCCGCAGGCAACTTCACTTGCGAAGCAAACTTCACTACCGCGGGTAACTTCACTTGCCCGCAAGGGCAAACTTAGTTGGTGGCAACTACCGTTGCCACCAGTGGTACACCTGCGCGGTGGAGACCATCTGGCATCCCATCTTATGGTAGAACTTCATCGCGGAGAAATTCTGCAGTTGGGTGCCCACATGAATCTCACGCGCGCCCAAATGCCGTGCCTCGCGCTCCAGCACCTGCCACATGAGTGTCCCAAGTCCGCTTTTTTGATGCTCGGGGGACACCGCAATGAGTTCCAGCACCAGTGCATTGCCGTCGATATGGAACAGCGAGAACGCATCCGAATCACCCAGCACCACAAAGTATTTCCCAAGCTTGTTGTATGCATTCTTCACCCATTCACGGTAGACGTACGCCCCACCCCGTGCGCGAAGCTTGGGGTCTTGGGTAAAGCGCGACACGGTGAATGCGCTCTCCGCGAGCGCGGTGAGTTTGTCGCTGCCTTGGTACTTCTCCACCGCGGAGACACCCTTCTGATGCGCACCGGGAAGCTTCTTCACGAACTGGACATTCACATCCACCAGCTTCCCCTGTGTCATCTTGGAGATGAGTTCTCCGTTTTGGTCGTCCATATCGTGGTTGACCAGAGTAATCATATCCATGGTCTTGAGGGTGGCAAGATGCAGCTCGAAATCCGGCTCACTCACCGTGCCGTTTAAGTCAATTCTGCCGCACTCCACCCCGAAGAAATCCGAGTCCCACTTGAGTCTTTGCGAACGAATCATAAAACACTCCCCCTTAGAAACTCTTTAAGTACTTCTGCTGCTCGCGTGTGAGCGTGTCAATCTGCATTCCCAAGCTTTTGAGCTTGATGAGTGAGATGGTCTCGTCCACATCGTCGGGCACACGGTATAAATCCGGCTCAAGGTCACGGCCGGTCTCCGCAAGGTGCTTGAGCGCGAGCGCCTGCACCGCAAAGGACAGGTCCATGATCTCGGCGGGATGCCCGTCACCCAGCACCAGATTGACCAGTCTCCCCACACCGAGGAGATGCAGGACACGTCCGTCCTCGTAGGTATAGGTATGGATGTTGCGACGGGTCTCGCAAATCTCACAGACACCCTCCGCCAAATCATCCAGATTGATTTCCACATTGAAATGCCCCGCATTCGAGAGCATCGCGCCGCTCTTCATCCGCGCAAAGTGTTCGCGTGTCAAAACATCCTTGCAGCCCGTCACGGTCACGAAAATATCGCCCAATTCCGCAGCCTGAAGCATCGGCATCACGGTAAAGCCGTCACTTACCGCGGAAATCGCCTTGACCGCATCCACCTCGCACACAATCACGCGCGCACCCAGACCGCGCGCACGCTTTGCAACACCCGAGCCGCAGTCACCGTAGCCCGCCACGACCACGCATTTGCCCGCAATCATGACATTCGTGCCGCGCATAATGCCGTCCCAAACCGACTGCCCCGTGCCGTGGTGGTTGTCAAAGAGATGCTTGCACGCCGCGTTGTTGACCGCGAGCATCGGAAATTCGAGTTTGCCCTGCTCACTTCTCGCAACCAGACGCGAAATACCCGTGGTGGTCTCCTCACAGCCGCCGATGACACGCACCGAAAACGGATGCGCCTCCCCGTGGAGAAGCTGGACCAAATCGCCGCCGTCATCAATAAACAGGTCGGGCATACAGCGCAGGGTGTCGAGCAAATCCTGCTCATATTCCTCAGGCGAACAGCCGTAACGCGCGTGTACCGTGACCCCTTCTGCCGCAAGCGCCGCCGCGACATCGTCCTGTGTCGAGAGCGGATTGCAGCCGGTTGCATACACCTTCGCGCCCGCGCGCTTGAGCATGAGGGCGAGGTTTGCGGTCTTCGCCTCCATGTGAATGCTCATCGCAATGGTTTTGTCCTGAAATGTCCCCTCGGAAACCAAAATCTTTTCCACTTCATGAAGGACGGGCATAAATCTCCAAACCCACTCAATCTTCTCCTTGCCCGATTGAATGAGTCGTTTTTCTTCCTGTAAATTCATATGTTCTCCCCACTTTCGGATAGATAAGAACATTTTATCATATTTTTCTGTATCTGACAAGTAAATAGTGCCTGCGGCACAATGAAACAGCGCCTCGGCAATTTATCTGCCCTCGGCAATTTCACTAAAAAAAGAGGGGTTTGGGTGGCTTCGCATAGGGATCATTCGTCTTATGACGGGATTTCGAGTCCATAGCATCACAAAAAATCCTCAAAATCCGTCAAGGATTCCCTCGAATTTTTTGCTTGCTCTGAATCACGAAATCCTCGCCATAAGATGC
>JAZQIE010000072.1:0-70527 GCA_045540975.1 Eubacteriales bacterium | reverse complement strand
GCGGTGCGAAGTGGAGGGAGCCGCAGCTGCCATCACCACCGCCGGACGCCCCTACGCCTTGCGTGCCACCGCCGACAAGACGGAGCTCTCCGCCGACGGCATACTCCAAATCGAGGTTGAAGTCATTGACGAACAAGGAACGGTCATTCCCCTCGCCGACAACGAGATAACATGTCGGACACCGCGCGGCGTCCGGTTGCTGGGAATGGAGAACGGCGACATCCGCGACACCAGCGACAAGACCGATGCCCGATGCCGCGCCTGTTACAACCGCTGTTTTCATTTCGCACCTCCGCATTGTTGTTTGTAAATCGGCAAATAAACATCCGAATCACGGATGACACAGCCGGGCGTTCCGCCCGGGGTACGCATAATCTCGGTGCATTTGGAGCAGCAAATGCAGATTTTTTTCGGGTCCATTGCACCGTTTTGCAGGATGTCTTTTGCAAAATTCGGATAGGCAAATGCGGTTCTGCCAAAGCCTGCAATGTCACAGCCGCCTTGCTTGATCAACGCCGCCGCCACATGCGGTGCGGCAACGCCGAGGTAGGTAAGCGCCGAGCAAATCAAGTTCATTTCGGGAACCATTTGTTTGAGCTTGGCGGTGCCGCCCAGAATCCGTTCCACACCCAGAAGCGGATGCTCGAGTTCCTCTCCGCTGTTTGCATACGGGCGGGAGACGTGCGGATTGAAATAGGGATTTCCCATGCTGATATTCATGATTCGCACACCGTAGCGGTAAAGCTCCTTGATGACCCATGCAGGCTCGGTCGGGTCAAACTCCAAGCTGCCGTCTGCGCGTACACCGAAGCCGTAAGGATGTGGGAATCCGTCATAGACGTTCATGCGCGTGGAGACCAAAAAGTCGGTGCCGCAGGTTTGGATGGCACCTTGCACGCTCTCGCGCAGGAAACGGGAGCGGTTTTCCAGACTTCCGCCGTAACGACCCGGTCGTTCGTATGCGGAAAGTAACTCGCAGTTCAAATAACGGTGACAGCACTTGATATCCGCACCGTCAAAGCCCGCGCGCTTTGCCATACCGCAGCCTTCGATGAGCGCTTCTTTGACACGGTCCAAATATTCGTCGCTGACGATTCGGTCGTCGGAAATCGGGGCTTTCTCTTCGAAAATCGGGTTATGGTAGGCAATCAGCGGCTCGGGGGTGCCGTTGGGTCTGGAATAGCGACCCGAATGGGTGACCTGCATGACCACAATCGGCTCATAGCCGTTTTCCTTCAGGCAGGTTTCCTTGATTTCCTCCAGTTGGGCTTTGAAGCGGTCGAGGTTTTGCTCGTTGATAAAAAGCTGACGGGGATTTGCCCTTCCCTCGTTTAACACCGCGGTGGCTTCAAACCAAATGAGCCCCGCACCGCCCTTTGCAAAGCGCTCGTAACGGCGACGGGTCAAGGTGTCGGGGCTTCCGTCCGCGGCGCTGTCGCACCCCTCCATCGCTTGACACGCGAGGCGGTTTGGAATCCGTTTCCCGCCCACCTCCAGCGGGGTTGCAAGCACCGAGAGGTCCTCCGAAAACAGCAGTTTCTCGCCGAGGGCTTTATTTTGCGCGTGAAATTCTTCTTTTGTGGTGTAAACCTTACGAATCATAGCCATCTCTCCTTTATACCTTCATTATAAAGGGTGCGTGAGGCGGATGCTATATCATTTTTGCTGATTATTATGTAAATCTTGCAAAACTCGAAAAATTTGATATAATAAAACCCGAGGTGGTAATATGCAACGGATGATACAAACCGCTTATTATTCCGAGGAAAAACTTTTGAAAACACCGCATTTTCATGACTGTCATCAAATTGTTTTGATTGTCGAGGGTGTGGTGGACGTTTGTGTCAACGGCACCGAGATTGGTGCAAAAGATGGGGATATTGCCATCTTCAGCCGTTATGAGAATCATTCGATTCGGGTGCAATCCGAAACATACAAGCGCTATGTTTTGCACGTTGACCCTGCGGTTGTGAGTCGGAAAAATCCCGTGTATTCCCTGCTGACCGACCGCCCGATTGGGTTTTGCAACGTGATTCATGTTTCGCAAGACACAGATGCGCTTGCGGTTTTGTTTTCGCATTTAATTCACGAGCACGAAAGCACGTGCGCACTTGCAGACGAGATGGAGCTTCTTCTGTTCAAGCAGCTTTTGATTACCATTTACCGCTGCACAGATTTGCGGTTTGACCGTCTGCACGATGAGTTGGTGTCTGACATCAAGCGGCAGTTTGAAACCCGCTACAACGAAGGGTTTTCGCTCTCAGACCTGGCAAGGGAGTATAACATCAGCATCTCCGCGCTTTCCCATCGGTTTCAAGCGGCGACCGGGGTTTCGGTGATGGAATATCTGCAATCCTGCCGTATGGCGAATGCCAAGCAGATGCTGGCGGAAAGCGAGTTTGCGGTGGGGCAGATTGTGGAGGCGTGCGGTTTTTCCGACAGCAGTAATTTCAGCCGCACGTTTAAGCGGTTAAACGGATGTACCCCATCCGAGTTCCGAAAAAAATACAAAGAGGAGTGACGGGAATCACTCCTCTTTTTTTACAGTTTTTGCACGAAAGCGCCGCACATGGCAGAGATTTCGTCGGTCTTAGCAAGGGCTTCTACCCACTCGCGCGGGATGGCATCAAAGCCGTACAGCACGCCCGCAAGACCGCCCGCAACCGCGGCGGTGGTATCGGTATCGCGGCCTAAGTTTACCGCTTTGAGCACACAGTCGCGGTAATTCTCGGTGGTGAGAAGGCACCAAAGCGCGGCTTCCAAGGTATCCACCACATATCCGCTGCTGTTGATTTCCTCCTCCGCGGTTTCCGCAAAGGCTTCCGCAAAAATGCGATGGTAGGTGTCAAGCTCGGAAAAGCCTTCAAACCGCGCTTCTGCTTTTTTGAGTCCGGAGAAAACAGACTCACGGCACGGGGCGGCGATGAGCTCGCGCAAGACGGTATCGTAAATCCCACAAGCAACACAAGCGCGCTCATGGGCATGGGTGAGCGCACTCACCGCGAAAATCTCATCGATTGCAGCCTCGCCCGAGATTCCTTTGATATGGTGATAGAGCGAGATGGGGATGATGCGCATGAGCGAGCCGTTTCCGTTATCGAAATGCCCGTCACAACCGCATTCTTTGACGGAATAGCCGCTTGCAAATCTGCGGATGGCGACAAGGCAGGTGCGGCCGATATCAAAAAGCTCGCCGTGTGGGGTCATATATCCTTCCCCCACCCAACGGACAAAGCGCGACATGATATCCTCCAAAACAACCTCGCCATGCACCGCAAGGCTTTTCAAGGTGCAGAGCATCATGGTGGCATCGTCCGACCATGAGCCTTTCGGCACCGGGTATGCCCCATATCCCACCATATCGGTAATCGGGTTTCGCTTTAACTCCTCGCGGGTTTTGAACTCGGCAGGTACACCGAGGGCATCTGCCACGGCGTGTCCGAAAATCGCGGATTTTACAAAATTCATTTGTTTCACCTCTTATTGAGTATAACATCCCCCGCCAAAGAAAACAAGAGCGCTTGTTATACGGTGCCTGTGACCGTGATGACCGCAATACCGGGCGCGGTGGTGTAGCTTCCGTCCGCGTTTTGGGTGTAGGTTGCGGCAGGTACGGTAATCTGCCCGGCTGTGGTGGTAAAGGTGCCGGTTGCCGCATCGTAGGTGTAGTCGG
The DNA here is from genome assembly GCA_045540975.1 of Eubacteriales bacterium. Taxonomy (GTDB): domain Bacteria; phylum Bacillota; class Clostridia; order Oscillospirales; family JAAYXM01; genus SIG510. Next base: position 66,854 of record JAZQIE010000072.1, on the reverse strand, counting down.
TACCCAAAGTCCATACGCCGCCGTTGTAGGTAACGGTGAGGTTGGACAGAATCGGGTCGAACACGTCGGTGACCACCAAATTGTCGGTTGCATCCGCAGGGGTATTGCCCGTGTTTTCAATCACGAAGGTATACGTGATTTCCCCGTTTGCGGAGACCACCGACGGAGAAAGGGTTTTGGTAATGGTGAGTGCGGTGCCTTCACGCGCGGTGACGGTTTCGGATGCGGTGACCGCATCTGCGAGTCCTCCGCCCGTGACCGAGACCGTGTTTGTAATTTCGGATGCACTCTGCACAGGTGCAAACGCGGTCACGTCGGTTTGATAAATTAAGGTTGCATTGCCGCCCGCAGGAACGCTGATGCCCGTCACGGTCATCGGCGGCCCCGCCACCACGGTGGGGTCGGGCTGCAGTACGCCGCCAACGTAGTAGCGCACCGAATTCGGAATGAGTGCAAGCGGATATACGGTCGATGCATCAAACGGATAACCGCCGAGGTCATCGGTCAGGGTGAGATTGGTAAGCGGCGCGGTGCCGCTGTTAACCAAGGTCACCACATAGGTGACACTGCCGTCTTGGGTGTACTCGTCAATGACCGCGGTTTTGGTCACCGCAAGGGTGTCTAAAATTTCGCCCGTGACCGTATTGGACACAGTGCTGCCGCCGTCATAAGAAAGAGTGGCATAGTTTACAAAAGTCGCCATTCTTGTCCCTCCAAAAAAAGTGATGAGGTATTCCCCTCGGTATAGGATATGCAAAAGAACATTTGAGGTGTTCCGTTTTGAAACAATCTGTGTTATAATTAAAAAGATATTCCAAAAACGAAGGAGACTTTTATGCGACTGAAAGAACTTTTTTCGGCGCGCGATATGACAGAAGGCGCGCCATGGAAACGGATTGCGGAATTTGCCGTGCCAATGCTCATCGGAAACCTCGCACAGCAACTGTACAACACGGTGGACTCGATTGTGGTCGGAAAATATGTGGGCGACAACGCGCTTGCCGCGGTTGGTACCTCGATGCCGATTATCAACCTTCTGCTTGCCCTGTTTGTCGGGCTTTCGACGGGTGCGGGGATTGTGATTTCCCAGTACTATGGTGCGGAAAACCGCGACGGTCTCTCCCGCTCAATCGGAAACTGCATCACCCTTTCCGCGATTGCATCGATTTTTGTCATGGTGGTGGGAACACTTTTGGCACGGCCGCTGCTGAACTTACTCGGCACGCCCGCTTCCATCATCGACTGGTGCGCCGAGTATCTGATTGTTTTCTTCCTCGGTGCGGCAGGCTTCACCTTCTATAATATTCTCTCGGGAATTCTGCGCGGTATGGGTGACTCGTTCTCCGCGCTTGCCTTCCTTTTGGTTGCGACCGTGTTGAACATTGTACTCGACGTTTGGTTTGTCGCGGGATTTGGCATGGGTGTTCCGGGTGTTGCGCTTGCAACCATTATTGCGCAGTTTATCTCCGCGATTTTGTGCTTTATCAAGCTCCTTAAAATGCGCGATGTGTTTGATATGACTTGGCCCAATCTCCGTCTGCAAAAAGACATCACCATGCGCATCATCAATCTGGGCATTCCCTCGGGACTCACCCAGGGCATTATGTCAATCGCGATGCTGGTGGTACAGTCGCTCACCAACAGTATGGGTGAGATGGTCATGGCGTGCAACGTGATGATTATGCGTGTGGACGGCTTTGCAATGATGCCGAATATGACCTTCGGGCAGGCAATGAGTGTGTACACGGGTCAGAACGTGGGTGCAAACCGTATGGACCGCGTGGACCGCGGACTCAAACAGGGACTTGCCATGGCGGTGGGTACTTCGGCGGTCATCACCGTGATTTTGCTCTTCTTCGGGCACTTCCTCTTTGACCTCTTTACCGACACGCCTGCGCTCATGGACCTCGCGGTACGCATGATGCGGATTCTGGCATTCGGATATCTCTGTATCGCGGTGACACAGGTACTCGGCGGAATCATGCGCGGTGCGGGTGATACGGTCACGCCGATGTGGATTACCTTGATTACCACGGTGCTGCTTCGTATTCCGGTGGCGTACGGGCTTGCATATCTCACTCGCTCGCCCGACTTTGTAAACGGACACCCCGCGGCCCCCTTTACCTCGCTTCTCGTTTCGTGGAGCATGGGCGCGCTGATTTCCTACATTGTCTTCCGCCGCGGTGCTTGGCGCAAGCGCGCGGCAAATGCGGCAGCCTTTGCAGATCAATCGGTTGAATAGAAAAAGAGAGCATCCTCAGGCGGATGCTCTCTTTTATTATTGTGAAACAACAAGGTTCCGGGGTACCCGACCGCAATCTTTGATTGCGTGACGGGTCGGGTTCTTATTCCTTTCCGAAAAATGCGACTGCGATTGCACCGGGGCCCACATGGGTGCCGACCGTACTGCCGATGATTTCATACCGCAAGGATTCGGTGTTGCCTTCCCAAAGCGCGGTGCTGTCAGCAATATATGTTTCAAGCAGTTCGGTACACACGCCGGTATAACCGAGCAGGAGCGGACGTGTGAAATCCACACCGCCGCTTTTTTGGATTTCCTCCGCAAGCAGGTTGTTGCCCTGCTTGGAGCCGCGCGCTTTTCCAAGCAGTTTGATTTCGCCCGACTCCACGCTCACCACCGGCTTGATGGCAAGGATACCGCCTGCAAACGCAACGGTTTTGGAGATGCGGCCGCCGCGTTTTAGATATTCCAGAGTATCCAGCAGCGCCACAATGCGGATGTGCTGCTTTTCTTCCTCCAGGCGTGCGACGATTTCCTTTGCGGTGAGTCCCGCATCCAGAAATTCCAGCGCACGGGAAACCAAAATTCCCGCACCGATGGTAACGGTTTCGCTGTCAATCACAGAGACTCGTCCTCCGTACTCCTCCGCCGCAATCTTTGCGCTTTGACATGTCCCCGAAAGTTTGGAGGAGAGCGTGATGACAATTGCCTCATCTTCTGCCTTCAAGGTTTCCTCAAAGATGCTCAAAAACTGCTCGGGGGTTGCTTGACTTGTGGTGGGAAGATCATCACACTCAACCAGTTTTTCATAAAACTCCTGACGGGTAATGCTCACCCCGTCACGGTATTCCTCCTCTCCAAACCGAATTGATAGCGGCACGACCGTGACGCGCTCACGCACCTCGGGGGTCATATCGGTTGTGGAATCCACGATGATTCGAATCATTCCTATCCCCTTTCTTCACGCGGAAGACCCGCCTTGCTGATGCCTTGCAGGTTTCCCGAAATCACTTCCAGCGCACGATAAAAAGTTGCGCGCTCTTCTTCACTGAGACCGTGTCCGCCGATTTCCACCGCGGTTTCCGCCGCTTCGCGCACGTGCGCTGCCGCTGTTTTCCCCTCGTCTGTGAGTAGAATCTTTGCGCGGTAGCCGTTGTTGTTCTTTTTTTCACGGCACAAAAGCCCCTTTTCCTCCAGGGTTTGCACCGCGCGCGAGACATCCGCCTTATTGCGGTCACACGCTTCGCACAGTTGTGTTGCGGTCAGCCCCGTCGGGTTGCGATAAAGCGCGACAAGATACAGTGCAAACGGACCCTTGAGCCCATATCGTTTCATTTCATCCGATGCAATTTTGTGCCAGTACCGATTGATTTCGGTGATGGCGGCGGAAAACCGTTCAAATCGATCGACCATGAGAAGCCTCCTTACTTGTTGATTTGTCAACAAGTTGTATCCTATCAGAAATTTGTTGATTTGTCAACATCTTATTGGGTTGACGAGGCTTGCCGCAACCATGTATAATGATAGGGATTCTGTGATTTTGGAGGGGCTTATGAAACGGTTTTCCAGCGAGCTTGCCTATGCGTGCGGCCTTGTCATTCTCGCGGTCGGGGTTGCGATGATGGCGCGTTCGGATTTTGGGGTTTCAATGATTGTTGCGCCCGCATATCTCTTGCATTTGAAGCTCGCGCCCGTCTTCCCGTTTTTCACCTTCGGGGTGGCGGAATATGTTGTGCAGGCGGGACTCCTTCTTTTTTTGATTCTTGTGATGCGGAAATTCAAATTCTCGTATCTGATGTCATTTGTCACCGCGGTGATTTACGGACTCCTTTTGGATGGCGCAACGGTCTTGATTGACTTGATTCCGCTTGTGCATATCGGCGTGAAGGTTGCGCTGTACACGGTGGGGCTGCTGTTTGCCACCTGCGGAATCTCACTTTTGTTTCACACCTATCTCTCCCCCGAGGTGTATGAGCTTTTTGTAAAAGAGGTTTCCGCGAAGACCGGAGTAAACATCAACTATTGCAAAACCGCCTATGACCTTCTCTCGTGTCTGTTTTCGATTGCGCTCTCGTTTGTGTTTTTCGGCTTCGGGCATTTTGAGGGGATTAAATTCGGCACGGTTTTCTGCGCGGCGGTCAACGGGCCTTGTATCGGTCTGTTTTCGCGCGTGTTTGAGCGGTACTTTGTGTTTGAAGATTCCTTCTCCTGGCGAAAATGGTTTGAATCATGAAAAAAACGCTGTGTTTCACAGCGTTTTTTTGTTGCAATCTTACTTGTGATAGAGTCTGCGGTTTTGGTAGACCGGCTCGCAGGTGAGCTGAACACCGAGTTTTTTGAGCACGTTTTCATCCACCGTGGACAGAATGACCGAGGAATGAACCTGACAGCCTGCCAAGTGATCCAGCTGATCGAGTGCCTTCTTCGCGTTTTCGCTTGTGACCGCGCTGATGGCGAGTGCGATGAGCACTTCATCGGTATGCAGGCGCGGATTGTGGTTGCCCAGATGCTTGGTTTTGAGGTCTTGAATCGGGGCAAGCGCGGTGGGACTTACAAGGTCGACCGAATCGTCAATCCCCGCAAGATATTTCAGCGCATTGAGAAGCGCCGCGCTGGTTGCACCCAAAAGGTCCGAGGTTTTGCCTGTGAGCACGGTACCGTCACCAAGCTCGATTGCGGCGGCAGGTCCGCCCGTGACCGCGGCGGCGGTGAGTGCCGCAGGGACGGTTTTGCGCGCGGAGCAATCCAAATTGAGCGAGCTCATGAGCATCTCCAGTTTATGCACCTTGGATTGCTCGGAATTGCCCTTGCGCACCGCACACTGGGTTTCATAGAAACGGCGGATGATTTCCTGCTTGGAGGCTTCGCAGCAGACATCGTCGTCAATGATGGCATAGCCCGCCATGTTGACGCCCATGTCGGTCGGACTTTTATAGCAGCATTCCCCGTTGATACGGCGGAAAATCGCTTCCAAAACCGGGAAAATTTCCACGTCACGGTTGTAGTTGACGGTGGTTTCCCCGTGCGCCTCCAAATGGAAGGGGTCAATCATATTGAGGTCATCAAGGTCGATGGTTGCCGCCTCATACGCGAGGTTGACCGGGTGTTTTAAGGGCAGATTCCAAATCGGGAAGGTTTCGAATTTTGCATACCCCGCCTTCACACCGCGCTCATGCTCATGATAGAGCTGGCTTAAGCAGGTTGCCATCTTGCCGCTGCCCGGACCCGGTGCGGTGATGACCACGATGGGGCGCTCGGTTTTGATATAATCATTTTTCCCGAAGCCCTGCTCACTCACGATGAGCGGGATATTGGTGGGGTATTCGGGAATGGAATAGTGACGATAGGTTTTGATGCCGAAACTTTGGAGGTTGCGCTCGAATTTTTCGGCGGAGGGCTGCCCCGCGAATCGGGTGAGCACCACGCTGCCCACATAGAGACCGTATTCACCGAAGGCATCGATGAGGCGCATGACGTCCTGGTCATAGGTGATACCGAGGTCGCCGCGGACTTTGTTTTTCTCAATGTCGTTGGCATTGATTGTAATGACAATCTCCGCTTCGTCCTTCATTTTGAGCAGCATTTGCATTTTGCTGTCCGGCTGGAAGCCGGGGAGGACACGGGATGCATGAAAATCGTCAAACAGCTTGCCGCCGAACTCCAAATAGAGCTTGCCGCCAAACGAATCCACACGCTCGCGAATTCTCTTGGTTTGAAGCGCAAAGTACATTTCGTTATCGAATCCGATTTTCATGGTATTCCCTCCCAAAATTCAAATACCCTTCTATTGTACTCCATTCCGCCCGAAAAAGCAAGAAGAAAGGACCTCAAAATTTGAGGTCCTTTCGTGTTATTCGAGCGGATTGTTCTTCTTGCGATTTTTGGCGACCGCGGCGACCATACCGCCCAGAGCAAAGAGGGCGAGGACGTTCGGGATGACCATGAGCTGGTTGAACATATCGGTGAGTTCCCACACCAAATCATTGGAGAGGAGCGAGCCGAGGAAGATGAACACGATTGCGACAATCGAGTAAATAAGGCCCGATTTCTTGCCGAACAGATAGGTCATGTTGATACGACCGAACAGATTCCAACTGATGATGGTGGAAAATGCGAAGAACAGAAGACAGATTGCGACGAATGCACTGCCGAGACCCTCGCCGAAGACCGAGGAGAAGGCAAGCTGCGCCATGTTGGTTTTCTCAATACCGACCGCGGCTCCGCTTGCAAGCGGACCGCCGCCCGCATACAGAGTGGAGATGACCACAAGTGCGGTGACGGTGAGCACGATGAAGGTGTCGATGAAGACACCGATCATTGCGACAACACCCTGCTCATGCGGATCTTTCACGTTTGCCATTGCATGGGCGTGCGGAGTGGAGCCCATACCCGCTTCGTTGGAGAAGAGTCCGCGCTTTGCGCCCTGACTGATTGCGGTTTTGATTGCAAATCCGATACTGCCGCCGATGATGGCATTCGGCATGAAGGCGTATTTGAAAATCATACCGACGGTTTCCGGGATGTACTCAATACGGGCAACAAGCACCACGATACCGCCGATGAAATACAAAATTGCCATGACCGGGACAAGCTTTTCGGTGACCGATGCGATGCGCGAAACACCGCCGATGAAGATGAATGCGGAGAGCGCCGCGATGATAAGACCCGTTACCCAGGTCGGGATACCGAAGGCGTTCATGCACGCCTCACCGATGGAGTTGGACTGCACCATTGCGCCCATGAATCCGAGCGCAAGGATGATTGCGACCGAGAAGAAGCCTGCGAGGAAGGTGCCGAATTTCCCTTTGAAGGCGGTTTTGATGTAGTAGACCGGACCGCCGCGCACGGTACCGTCTTCGTCCACAGTGCGGGTCTTTTGCGCGAGGACCGCTTCCGCGTAGACGGTTGCCATGCCGAAGAATGCGATAATCCACATCCAGAAAATCGCACCCGGACCGCCGATGAGGATTGCGCCGCAGGCACCCACGATGTTACCGGTGCCTACCTGCGCCGCGATTGCGGTGGCAAGCGCCTGGAACGAGCTCATACCGCTCTTGTTCTTGCCGCCTGAGAGGCTGAAGCCGGAAAACATCCGCTTCCAGCCCTCCCCGAAGCAGCGAAGCTGGACAAAACGGGTGCGGATTGAGAAATACAGTCCGCAGCCCACCAGCAAGGCGATGAGGATGTAGTCCGAGAGATAGAGATTGACGGTTTGTACGAGTTTGAGTAATGCGTCCATTGTTTTTTGTTTCCTCCTGTTTTTTTGGAATAAAAAACTGCCGATCCCGTTTTGGAATCGGCAGCTCCGGAAAAACAATACAAACAACCCAAAATTTTGGGCTATCTGCTCTGTCCTTTTGCCTGAGAGATTCGGCTTGCGCCTTGCACCTTCGGCACCCGCTTTTCATCGGGATTCTCCAGAGCTTCCTTCCCCTTCGGTTTCGAGACGATCCCGAAGGCTTCAACGGAAATTTTTTCTCATCATACCACCGCACGCAGTATTTGTCAACTACTTTTGTTCTTTTCCGTGACTTTTTTCATAATTTGTGATACACTGTTTTTACCTGAGAAACGGAGGTTTTGTATGCTCCCCTATTTGTTTTTGGCGTCTGTCATTATGATCGCGTGTGTTGCGCTTTATAAATTCTCCGACCGCATCGGTGTCCCCGCGCTTTTGGCGTTTATCCTGCTCGGGATGTTTTTCGGGACAGACGGTGTGGTCAAAATCCCGTTCGACAATTTCACATTTGCCGAGCAGCTTTGCTCTGTCGCGCTGATTTTCATTATCTTCGACGGCGGCTTCGGCACGAATTGGGATGCGGCACGGCCTGTTGTGGGAAAATCCATTCTGCTCTCGACCCTCGGTGTTGTCCTGACCGCGGGGTTGGTCGGTGTTTTCTGCCACTTCGCACTCGGAATGGAATGGCTCGAATCCTTCCTGCTCGGCGCGGTCATCTCCTCGACCGATGCAGCGAGTGTGTTCTCGATTTTGCGTTCCAAACGCCTCAATCTCAAATACAACACCGCCTCGCTTTTAGAGGTGGAAAGCGGCAGCAACGACCCGATTTCCTATATGCTCACCGTAATTGTTCTCTCGCTGATGACCAATACCACAAGTCAACACGGCATCGCGTATCTGATTTTTGCGCAGGTGGTCTACGGACTCCTGCTCGGCGCTTTGATTGCATGGGCGGCGGTGAAGATTCTGCGGTCGGTTCGGATTTCCTCGTCGGGAATGGAAATCGTGTGTGTGACCGCGATTGCGCTGCTCTCCTATCTCATCCCGTCCGCGGTCGGCGGAAACGGGTATCTCAGCGCGTACATTGTGGGCATTGTTCTGGGAAATACCAACCTGCCGTTCAAGCGGAGGCTGGTGCCGTTTTTTGACGGGGTCACCACGCTGACCCAGATGTTTTTGTTCTTTATGCTGGGGCTTCTCGCCTTCCCGTCTAAACTGGGCGCGGTCGCACTCCCCGCATTTTTGGTTGCGCTGTTTCTCACCGTTGTGGCACGGCCCTTGGCGGTGTTTCTCCTCTTAAGCCCGCTCAAAGCGAAGTTTTCGCAAATACTTGCGGTGAGTTGGGCAGGCTTCCGCGGTGCGGCATCCATCGTTTTTGCGATTTCCGCAACCCTGCTTGCAAGCCCGAATTATGATATTTTCCACACCGTGTTTTTCATTGTCCTGTTCTCCATCCTGCTGCAAGGGAGTCTGCTTGCGCCGCTTTGCAAGAGGCTGAATATTCTGGATGCGAAAGAGGACGTGATGAAGACCTTTTCCGGGTATACGGGCGAGAGTCCCGTGCATTTCATTCAGTTATTTATCCGCGAGACCCATCCGTGGTGCGACATGCAAATCAAGGATTTGGTTTTGCCGCCCGAGACCCTTTTGGTCTTCTTGCGGCGTGACGAAAAAAACCTTGTCCCGAAAGGCAATACCCGTCTGAAAGCCGGGGATACGTTGGTTTTGGGTGCGCATCCGTGCGAGAAGCCGGACGGGGTCAATCTCTCGGAAAAACTCATCACCGAAGACAGTCCGTATGCGGGAAAACCCTTGCGCGAGTCGGTCAAGGACAAAAAGGCGTTGGTGATTTTGATCAAACGCGGAGAGCGAATGATTATTCCCAACGGCGATACCCGACTGCATCCGGGTGATTTGCTCCTCATCAACCGTCCGGAATAGGAGGGATAATGGGAAAGTTCCTTTCCCATTATCCCTCCGGCGGATTTGATTGCCCGTGCGTTTTTTCGACTTTGTCAAAAACGCACATGGGCGCAAAAATCTCTTATCATTCCTTACCATACGGATAGAGAGATTTAATTCCTGCTTGTGCCGACGTATGGCGGCGGAATGGAGATTTTTATGATTACATTACTTTCAAGATTCTTCATTAAAAATCGCGAACAAACCGAACAGCCCGCGGTACGCCGCGCATATGGGACACTGTGCGGTATCTTGGGCATTGTGCTAAACTTACTGCTCTTTGCCGCAAAGTTTTTTGCAGGCACGATTTCCGGGTCGATTGCAATGACCGCGGATGCGTTTAACAACCTGTCCGATGCAGGGTCTTCGGTGATTACCCTCATCGGCTTCCGCCTTGCGGGGCAGAAGCCCGACCCCGACCATCCCTTCGGACACGGCAGGATTGAATACCTCGCGGGTCTTGCGGTGGCAATGGTGATTTTGCTCATGGGCTTTGAGCTTCTCAAAACCTCGATTGGGAAAATCGCAAACCCCGAGCCGCTTGTATTCCATCCGCTTGCGCTTGTGATTCTCGTCTGCTCGATTGCGGTAAAGCTCTATATGTTTTTCTACAACCGTGCGGTGGGTCGGAAAATCGACTCCGCCGCCATGCGCGCCACGGGTACCGACAGTTTAAGCGATGCCGCGGCAACGTTTGTCGTTCTGCTTTCGGTGTTGATTGCGCAGAAAACAACTCTGCAGCTTGACGGGTACTTCGGTGTTTTGGTTTCGCTCTTTATTTTCTACGCGGGCATAAGCGCCGCAAAGGAAACGGTTTCTCCCCTTTTGGGACAAGCACCCGACCCGAAGCTGGTGGAGCGCATCACCGCGCTTGTGCTGGAAAACGAGGAGATTGTGGGCATTCATGATTTGATCGTACACGATTACGGACCCGGGCGGCTGATGGTCTCATTGCACGCGGAGGTGCTTGCAAACCGCGATATTTCGCTGGTGCACGATGCGGTGGACAATGTGGAGCGCACCCTTGCCGACACCCTTGGCTGTGAGGCGACCATTCACATGGACCCGATTGTGACCGACGATGCGCTCACAAACGCACTTCGCACCAAGGTCGCACTTTTGGTGGCGGATTTTGACGAAGGACTCACCCTCCACGATTTCCGCGTTGTTGCGGGGCCCACTCATACCAACGTGATTTTTGACCTTGTGGTGCCGTACACCTGCAAGACAAGTACCGCGGAAATCAAAGCACGTCTGGAAGCCGCGATTCACGAGGACGACCCCAACTGCTTTGCGGTCATCACCATTGACCGTTCGTATACGTAAAAAGAACATCACTCCGATGAATCGCATAGATTACATCGGAGTGATTTTTTATGACGACAGAACTTCCCTATGACCGCGAAGCCGCGGTGTTTTACGCGCGAAAATGGGCATACGCCCGCAATCCGCGCTATTATAATTTCGATGATTTGGGCGGAGATTGCACGAATTTTGCCTCACAATGCATTTACGCAGGATGCGGCGTGATGAATTTCACACCCACCTTCGGCTGGTATTACATCGACATCAATCAGCGCTCACCCTCCTGGACGGGGGCGCGGTTTTTATCCGATTTTCTCCTTTCCAACACAGGGGTTGGGCCGTTTGCCGAAGAGGTTGAGCGCGAAGCCCTTCTTCCGGGGGACATTGTCCAGCTTGCGGATGACTCGGGTCGGCTGTATCACACCTTGGTGGTGGTTGCGCTTCGGCGCGGAAGGATTTACATCGCGTCCCACTCGGCGGATTCCTTCCTGCGCAGACTGGATTCCTACAACGCGGCGGATATGCGCTATCTCCACATTTTGGGAGCAAGAACATGGGGTGGGTCCGATTAGGATCCACCCCTCGCTTTATATTGATGCGGTGTGATATGGAATTTCTTTTTGAAATTGCGGATGAAATGCGAGGAATCCGCATATCCGCACAGAAAACAGACGCGAGTCACACTCTTCCCCTCGTCCAGCATTCGTTTGGCATTGGAAAGTTTGACGGATTCCAGATACTCCTTGGGTGAGAGATGCAAGTGCTTTGCAAACCTGCGGTTGAGTGTGGACGGGCTGATGAAAAATTTCTCTGCCACACGGCGAATGTTTGTAATCTCGCCGTATTTGAGATTGATGTAGTCCACAACCTGCTGTACGTCCCGCGGCAGAGTCTCCTCACACTTCTCACACGGCTGTGTACGGTTATCCCGAAGCATCAGCAGTATCCGCATCAGGTACGTGCTTGCCGCCATCGCATCGTTTTGCACCATGGCGGTGTGTGCCGCGCAAAACAGCGCAATCAACTCCTCCGCCACACGCGGTGAAAGGCGCACATGGTGTCTCTCCTCGGAATCCAAGAACGAAAGCAGCCCGTCCGCGCGCTCCTCAATCCACAGACAGAAATGCTCGTGGATACAGGAGGAGTGATACATACAATGGTGCAGTTCACTTGCGCGGCTGATTACAAGATCTCCGCGGCGGATGGGATAGACCGCGTTTTTCACCAAAAACGACACGTCCCCGGAAAGATTCAAATACAACTCGGTACAGCTGTGGATGTGCGAATCCACGCTCTTTGCCGCGTTGTGCTCGTAATATTCATCCGAATGGCTCAGCCGATAGCGAATGCCGTCTACACCGACAGCGGAGTGAGAAAGCACAATCTCTTCCATCAAAACACCTCCTCCGTAAATGACTCAAATATTCTGTTTTTTGTCGTATTGATTCTATGATTAGAATCGATTATAGCATATAATCGAGTTAGAATCAACGACGAAAGAGTGAGTGATATGAATCCTTACATTTTGCTTGCAATCTCCATGAGCGTTGCGCTCATCAGCGGAATCGGGTCGAAGCATTTTATTTCCTCGTATATGAAAACCCCCTATCACATGCATTTTTACAACACGGTTTCCGCTGCTGTTGCGGTCGTCGCGCTCCTTCTCTATAACAGAAGCTTTCACATTTCCCCGTTTACTTTATGGCTCGGGCTCGCATTCGGCATGATTACCGCGATTCAGCGGATTTTCTCCGCAAAAGCCATGGAAATCGGGCCGTGGTCATACACCGCGGTGCTCGCTTCCCTCTCCACCATCATCCCCACCTTGTCGGGCGCGGTCATCTGGGGAGAAGTGATTTCGTGGGTGCAGGCGGTCGGTATCGTGCTGATGCTTCTTTGCATTGTGCTGTCCTCCAACCTGCAAAAAGACGGGAGCAAGACCAACCTGCGTTGGATGCTTTATTGCGGAATCTTATTCTTGATGACGGGTCTGATTGGGGTTTTGCAGAAATTCCACCAAAGCACGCGCTACAAAACCGAGCTTAACGAATTTCTCATCGTGGCACTCGCGGTATGTGCGGTATGCTCCCTTTTGCTTACCGTAAAAAGCCGAAAAGCGGAGGATACGGACAAGCGAGCGAATCTTTATCGGTTGATGCCGCTTGGCATTATGCTCATATGCGGCATCGGCACCGCCGTGAATAATCAACTGAATCTGTTTTTATCCGGGGTGCTGGACAGTTCGGTTATGTTCCCCGTGGTAAACGGCGGCGGACTCATGCTCACCACCTTGGCGGCGACCACAATCTTCCGCGAGCGGTTGTGCAAGCGGCAATGGCTTGGACTCGCAATCGGCGTGGTCTCTGTGATTTTACTTTGTAATCCGTTTTAACAAAGGAGGAACTCCGATGAAGAACAAAATGCTTTCACTTTGCGGCACTTGGAAGCTCGCAAAGACACCGCATACGGCAGAGGCGGAAATCGAGATTTTTGACCACATTCCCAACCATCACTCCTGGATGCTCGATTCTATCTATGCCACTGTATTCCCCGGGTATCACGGGTTTGTATGGTATTCCAAAGTGTTTGACGGAACGCTTGCCGCAGATACGGGCGAGCGCGTGCTGGTGGAATTTGAGCGCGTGGCATATCTGTGCCGTGCATGGCTCAACGGTGTTTTTCTCGGTGAGCACGCCCAACACGAGCAGAGTTTTTATTTCGACGCCACGGAAGCATACCGACCAAACGGTGAAAACCGCTTGGTCGTACAATGCTTTGAGCCGCGTCAGAACGGTGAGCCGATTGAGGGAATCGAGCTTTGGAAAATCCCCAACGGTTGCTTTGCATCGATTCAGGGCTTCATGTTCGGCGCAGACGAGGCGACTTGTCTGGAATGTGTCGGCGGAATCTTGGGCAACGTGCGTCTGCGCGCGGTACCCGAAGTGCGCGCGGAGGAGGTCTATGTACGTCCTTTTGCGGACAGCGGTAAGGTTTCGGTCACGGTGACCGTGAAAAACGACGGTGCGCCCTGCACCAAGGAAATCTCCGTGCTGATTTCCGCAAAAAAGGGCGGTGCCGAGGTGGGGCAGCTCCGCGGCTTGTTTGACATTCCGTCGGGAACGTCCGAGTTTGTCCTTGACGGTGGGGTCGAAAACCGGCAGTTATGGGAACTCGATGCACCGTTTTTGTATCTCGCTACGGTGTGTGTAGACAACGCCGCACACCTCACAACAAATTTCGGATTCAAGGATTTCCGCATCAAAGACGGATTCTTTTTCTTAAACGGAAAGCGGATTCTGCTCAAAGGCGCGCACACCAACCCGTCCGCATCAAGCGCCATTGCTATGAAGGCGCTGGGATTTAACGCCATCCGCACCATCACGCGCGAGTTCCCCGAAGAACTCTTCGGAATCTGCGACGAGATTGGGCTTTTGGTTTTGGATGCAGGGGCAACGGGCTGGGGGATGTTTTTACACGAAAACACCCGCAAGCAAATTGAAGACTGCAACGAGAATATCATCCGAAAGCACCGCAATCATCCGTGTGTTGCGGCGTATTATCTGGTCAATGAACTGGAAAATCGGCCCGAGGTTTTTTCCTGCTACTCCGAGGCGCTTCCGAAACTGCGCGCGCTTGCACCGGACGCGTTGTTTTTGCTCCACAGCGGGCGCTGGGATCGGGATATTTCCCTTGGCAGCGCGTCCAACCCGGGATCTGTTGAGTGGGACACGTTTTTGGGCGCAGAAGGGGTTTTGGACTTCCCCAACCGCGAGCATCCGCGGGATATGGACGGGTATCAGGACCCCGCAATGGGTGACGTTCATATCTACCTCCCCGTCCCGATTGAACCGTGGTTTCGTGACTATCTTCGCAAGATCGGGCGCGACACCGCACCCGTATTTGTGAGTGAATTCGGCATCGGATCGCAATTTGACGTGATGGGGCAGTATTTGAAAAACGAGGGCAAAGCCCTCTGCGATGTTCAGCCGCTCTCGGTTGCCAAGAAGCTTTGGGACGAGGTGGAGGAATTCCTCGATTTCTATGATTTGCGCGAGGTGTGCCCCCTTGCCTGTGACCTGAGCCGTGCGACAGAAAAACTCAACGGTATTCAGCGCACGCATCTTTATAACATATTCCGCTCGAACCCCAAAATCAACGGATTGGGATTTACCAGCTTCGGCGCAAGCCACGAGGGGATTTTGCAGGGCAACGGGGTCATCAAAGAATCCCTTGCCTATGCCATCCAGCAGGGGCACGAGCCGTTGCGGTGGGCATTGTTCAGTTCTGACCGCACGGTGTATGCCGAAACCCCCTTTGAACTCTCCGCCGTGCTTTGCAACGAGGATGTGCTCGCACCCGGCGTTTATTGGGCGCAGGCGTATGTCATGGGGGAATACGGCTGTGTTTGGAAAAAGGATTTTACAGTCGATTATCCCGCACACGGGTATGGGGGTCTTCCTCCGCTCGCGCATCCCGCACTCAACGAGACCCTTACCCTCCCCGCAGGCGAGTATGTATTCTCGGTACGGCTCCTCAGCGGCAATGTCGCATACGACGGGGATTTGAAATTCACCGTTCATTCAACAGACGACATGCTCGCGGCAAGGGTTGCAGTGTGCGATGTGTCGGACGCGGTATGCCGTTTCCTCACCGAACACGGGGTGACGGTCTCTCCGCTTACGGCAAACTCCAAAGAATCCCTTGTGCTTTGCGGCAGAGGGGCGGACGAGGTGCTCATCGAAGCATTTGTTTCCGCAGGTGGGACCGCGGTGTTCCTTGATGCGGAATATTTCAAAGAACACGAGGCGTTTTTAAAGCGCATTGCAGGGGAAGAGGCATATGTCCGCCGTTCGGTGGGCAGCATCTATCATCACGATTATCTAAACCGACCGCATCCCGTGTTTGAACACATCAACCGCGCGGGACTTATCGAGTCGGACAAGCTCGGGATTCTCTGCCCGCGTGTGATTTTCTGCGATATCAAAAAGCCCGACCGTTCGGTTTGTGCAGGCATCCGCGTGGATACCGGCTTCACCACCCCCGGGCTTGCGTTTGGGGAATACGGGCGCGGAAACCGCCGATATGTGCTCAACTCCTTCCGCATCGACGAGGCACTTGGGACACATCCCTTTGCGGACAGAATGCTGCTCAACATTGTAAAGACATACGCATAGAAAAACACCGCCCGAGTCGGTTGACTCAGGCGGTGTTTTTTCATTCGGTCCATTCGGTGACGTAAGTCCATTCCACCGTGTCGCCGTCTTTTAAGATGATTTCATCGCAGCCTTCCATGGGCATTTTGCCGTTTACCGCAAACATCCAGCCCGACATGGGCCCCGCATCGCCCGGGGCGAGACCGCCGATGCTCTTGATGTATCCGCCCTCAAACACAAGCGGAATCTTCTCCTCACGCATGGCGCGAAGCATGACGGTGAGCAAATCCTCGCCCGTTTCAAAGGCTACGCTCTCCGAAAACAGAATCCCGCCCTCTGGGAGTAACTCCATGCACGCGGCGGGCAGGCTTTCGGTATGCGCGGAGACCGTGATGCTGCAAGCCGCATCGTAATTTTTGGCGGCACAGCCGCATAAAACAAGCAGAAATACAAGTGCCAAAACACGTTTCATTTTCATTCGCTCCTTTCTATTTTATGATACCGCAAAACCGAATTCGCGGCAAGTTTTTTCTCTTCCGATTTTTTCCAATAAAAAAATCGGGCATTTTTCACAAAAAACATTGCCGTCTTCCCAAGATTGGTGTAAAATAAAGAAAAGGTTTTTACCCAAAATCTAACGCAACGAGAAGTGAGGTATTTAAGATGCAGAAAAACAGAATCCGTGTATCCGCATTTCTTTTGGCACTCGTGCTGGTCATCAGCATGCTTCCTGCCGTATCTGCCGCAAGCCTTTCCGATATCAAAGGGCATTGGGCAGAGGAGTATATCAATTATGGTGTCACCGCAGGCTATATCTCGGGGTACACCGACGGTACCTTCCTTCCCAATAAAACGGTGACCCGTGCGGAGTTCTCCAAGATGGTGAACACCGCGCTCGGCATCAATCATTCCGCAACCGTTTCGTTTAGCGACATAAAGTCGAGCGACTGGTTCTACAACGAGGTCCGCAAGGCGGTTTCCGCAGGCTATATCTCCGGCTATGCGGACAACACCTTCGGTGCAAATCGCAACATCACCCGTCAGGAAGCGGCGGTGATGCTCGCCCGTATTGTGACCGAGCCTGAGGTTGCGGGAACTACCGCGTTTCAAGACAGCGCCACCATCGACCCCTGGGCAGGTGCTTCTGTCGCAAAGATGGCGGCAAAGACCTATATGCTGGGTGATAAAAACAACAACTTCCGCCCGAAAGCGGCACTCACCCGCGCGGAAGCCGCAAAGATTCTCTATGAAGTGCTCAAAAACGAAATCATCGCATCCTCCAGCCAATCCTTCTCGGTGGTTGACTCTTCTTATTACAACACCATTTATCCGAACAATGTCACCATCACCGAAGCGGTTGCAAACGGTGCGATTTCCTTCAACTCCTGCCGTATCCTCGGTACTTTGACCGCAAGCGGCGGTTTGGATTCCACCGTCAACCTCAAAAATACCGGTGTCAACAATCTGGTGGCATCCTCCGTGTCCGGTGAAGCAAAGGTTTCCCTCTCGGGCACCTCTTACGTGACCAAGACCGTCGTGAAAAACGGTGTCACCCTCTCGGGTGCAGGCTTTGACACGGTTGAGATGAACGGTACCGGTCTCGCAAGCGATACGGTACGTTTGCTCGGCAGCTTCAAATCGGTCACCCTTTCCGAAAGCACGGTCATCAAAGCGACCGGCGGCACCATCTCGCAGTTTACGGTTTCCGACCGTGTGACCCTGATGCTGCAGGCAGGCACCATTGACCGTTTCGATTTGGAAAGCGCGGCAAAGGATTCCTCGATTTCGCTGGCTGACGGCGTTTCCATCAAAACCGCGTACATCAAGGCAAGCGCGGACTTCACAGGAAACGGCTCGATTCAGACCGCATATGAAAGCGGCGGAAACGTGACCTACGAAAACCGTCCCATCTCGGTGGTTGGCGGCGGCTCAAACGATGACGAGGACGATAATAACAACAATAACAACGACAACAACTACGAGGAAGACGAGCCCACCGCTTCGCTCACGCCTTCCTTCTATCCGAGAAACGGTGCGATCGGCATCTCCCTCGAGCCCACCATCCGTCTGACCTTTGAAGATACGGTCTTCCGTTCCGCGGCTTGCGCGGCACTCACCACCGATTACATCGAAAACACCGCGGTGGAGCTTCGTGAAGGAAGCTTGACCGGATACGCGGTTCCGTTTACCGCAACCCTTAATTCGAACAAGAGTGTCATCACCATCTCTCCGGATGAATATTTAGAACCCGACACCCGTTACTACATTGTTTTCGTTTCGGATACCGTCTACAACGAAGACGGCGAAAGTAACGCACGGATGTACTCGATTTTCACCACCGATGACGAGGAAAATGAGGGCAGTTACGATATGTCCTCCCTCATTCCGACCATGAGTCCTGCGGACGGAAAGACCAATGTCAGCGAGAAAATCGTCATCCGTCTCACCTTTAAGGACACCCTCTTCCGCACCACCGGTTCAACCCTCAGCTCCTCTTATGTGGAAAACAGCTGCCTTGAACTGCGCGAGAACAGTGCAACCGGTCCTTTGGTTCCGTTCTCGGTCTCGCTCAACTACGATAAGGATATTTTCTCCATCACCCCGTCCGAACGGCTCAAGAGCGACACCACCTACTATGTCATTATCCCGCGCGATACCTTGTCCGACAAAGACGGACACACCAATCCGCGCTATGTTGCACGCTTCTCCACCGGCGCCTCTATCACAGGTTCGGACATCCGCTTTGAGCCGGAAAACGGAGCAGAAGACGTTCCCGTAAATCCTGCATTGACCATTTCCTTCGACAATGCGGTATACCGTTACGGCGGCGGTACCGTGGATGCGCGTTATCTGGAATCCGATGTGATTACCCTGCGCCGCGGCAGTTCTTCCGGCACACTGGTGACCTTCTCCGCAGATATCAGCTCGGACAAGCGCACCGTGACCATCCTGCCGGATGAAGAACTCGACGCCAACACCACATACTACCTGCGCATTGAGAGTTATGCGCTGCAGTATGCGACCAACAAAGCAATCCCGCAGACCACCTCATACTTCCGTGTCACAGACGGCACACCGCGTGTCAGCGCCCTGTCTGTGGGAAGTGCATCCACCTCTACCGTGGATTTGTACGCAACCGCCAATGTCACCGGCAACATCACCGTCAAGCTCTCCGCACCGGGGCAGACCCCGTTGAGTCAGACGGTTGCGGTCACCGCGGGCAGACAAACCTCCATGACCTTTACCGGTCTTGCACCGAGAACCGATTACACCGCGATTGCAACCGTGAAGGATGCCGCGGGACGTACCTCAGCCGAGAAGATGCTTGCCTTCTCCACCTCAACCCTCTCGTTTGATTTGATTGCAACCGATATCACCAAAGACAGCGCAACCGTTGAGGCGGCTTACAGTACGGTCGGTACGCTCTCCATCTCCTACAAGAAGGCGGGCGACAGCACCGCAAAGACCGCGCTTTCCGGCTTCATCCCCAACAAGGCGGGCACCAAGTCGATTCCGTTGAGAAACCTCGCTGAGGGCACCGACTACATTGTTTCCGCAACCTTTGTGGATGCCAGCGGAAATTCCACCACGCGCGACATCACCTTTACCACCGATCGCACCTCTACCGAAACCGCATTGGAATCCCTGACGGTCAACGTGCCGGATGACGGCCAGTATCCGGTTGAACTCTTACCGGATCAAGACGTTTATGACCTCTACATCGGCTACACCGACCACATCACGGTCACCCCGGTTGCCAAGGATTCCCGTGTCACCATCACGGTAAAGAATTTCATGGTATCCAACGGTGCGACCTCAAGCCACATCCCGGTCTCCTACGACGAGAAAAAGGAATCGGTTACCTCGGTTTCCGTGGTCGTTCGTTCCGAAAGCGGCGCAACAAGAACTTACATCTTGAAAATCCATGTTGCGGCAAAGGAAGGCTAAACCAAACGCAAAAACTCCCGAAACAAACTGTTTCGGGAGTTTTTTTATACTGTTTTGAGGAAGTCGGAAAACCAATCTCCCACCTCGGGGTGGCGGAGCGCGAGTTTGACTTGCGCTTCCAAATAGCCGCGAAGACTTCCCGTATCATACCGCTCCCCCTGATAGGCAAGGGCGAACATTTTGGTCTCTCTGCACAGACGGTCAAGCCCGTCTGTGAGTTGAATCTCACCGCCGTAACCCGCGGGCAGTTGCTCCAAAATCGGGAAAATATTCGGTGTGAGCACATAGCGGCCCAAAATCGCATAGTTGGAAAGGACCTTATCGGGTGTGGGCTTTTCCACAAGCTTGTGCACTTCCATCAACCGCTCGGAGACAGGTGTGACACCCAGCGAGCAGTAGCGGTGAATTTCCGCATCCGACACCTCCGCAACACCCACCACGGGTGCGCCGTACTCCTCAAACACGTCGAGGAGCTGACGTGTGACGGGAGGCGTGCCTTGCATGACATCGTCACCGAGGAGCAGGGCAAACGGCTCGTTTCCGACAAAGGCTTTTGCCTGCGCGACCGCATGGCCCAAGCCGCGCTGCTCTTTTTGACGGACAAAGGAAATCTCCGCCATATCCGCAATGGAGCGAAGCGCCTTTGCATCCGCTTCTCTGCCGCTTTTTATGAGTTTTTCCTCGAGCTCGGGTGTGTAGTCAAAATAATCGCAAACCGCTTCTTTTCCGCGGCTTATGATGATGAGAATTTCTTCGATACCCGAGGCAGCCGCTTCCTCCACAATGTAATGGATGCTCGGCTTATCCGCAAGCGGAAGCATCTCTTTCGGGATGGATTTGGTTGCGGGAAGCATACGGGTGCCGAAGCCTGCGGCCGGAATTACCGCTTTTTTTACCTTCATTTTGTTCCACTCTCCTTTTTCTCCTCCAACCGCCGAAGCAGTTTCAAAAGAGGAAGTCCGAATACATACAATACGAGGGTCTCGCTTGCGCCCACGGTTGCGACATGGTAAAACCACATAGACGGTGCATCGGGCGTGAGCACTGCGGTGAGCATGGAGCCGACAATGAGTGCATTGAGTATAATTGCAGGAATTGGCGCCAATGCATCCGAGCGGATTTTTCTCGTCCACAGCGCGGCAAGCAGGGTTGCAAGCGACCCCAAAAGCACATCCCACGGGGTGGTGAGTCCCATTCCGAGACCGAGCAGGTTTGCGACCGCACAGCCCACAAAAAGACCCCAGACCGACTCGGGAAAGAGGATGGGCAGCAGGCAGAGTGCTTCGGACAGGCGGAATTGAATGGGTCCGAATCCAAACGGGAGCAGGAGATTTAACACCACGTACACCGCGGCAATCATCCCTGCTTTTGCAAGGCGAGAGGTTTTCATCATGGTTTTCCTCCAAACATGTTTTTTCTTTTTAGTTTATCACAAAATCCGAATAAGTCAACTTTTTATAAAAAACTCTTGACTTTTTTATAAAAATCAATATAATATAACTTTGTATCCTTGCTCCCACGTCGTGGGGGCCAAACGTCCAAAAGGAGGTGTAACAAATGGCAAAAATCACTGCAAAGTACGAGACCATCATGATCCTGGACCTTGATCTGGGAGAAACTGCCATTGCTGAACTTGTTGCAAAGTTCAAGGCTCTGGTTGAGGCAAACGCAACCCTCACCAACATCGATGAGTGGGGTAAGCGCCGTCTCGCATACGCGATCAACGACAAACCGGAAGGCTACTACGTCTTCATCGAGTTTGAAGGCAGCCCGGCATTCCCGGCTGAACTCGACCGCGTTTACAAGATCACGGAAGGCGTTATGCGTTCCATCATCGTCTGCCAGGACGATGTCAAGTAAGGAGGGCTTTTCATGTTGAACAAAGCAATCCTGATGGGTCGCCTCACCCGTGACCCCGAACTTCGTCACACACAGTCCAATGTCCCGGTCGCAACCTTCTCGCTCGCGGTTGACCGTGGGTACTCCAAAAACGCTGCGGAAGGCCAGCAGACGGTTGATTTCATCAACATCGTTGCATGGCGCAACACCGCAGAGTTTGTATCCAAGTGGTTCCGCAAGGGTCAGTTGGTTGTGGTTTCCGGCCGCATTCAGGTGCGTAGTTGGACCGACAAAGACGGCAACAACCGTACCACTTACGAAGTGGTTGCCGATGAGTGCTTCTTCGCAGAGTCGAAGCGCGATTCCGCAGGCGGTGCTCCCGCTGCGGACAACTTTGGTTACGGCACCGCGGCGCCGACCGCTCCGCGTACCGCTCCCGCTCCTGCCGCTTCTCAGTTTGAAGAGCTGCTGGATGGGGACGAAGACCTGCCGTTCTAACCCTATCTTATAAAAGGAGGATTCCGTAATGGATCGTAATAGAGCTCGTAAGCGCAAAAAGGTTTGCTCTTTCTGCGTTGATAAGGTTGGCCAGATCGATTATAAGGATACCGCAAAGCTGCGCCGTTATCTTTCCGATCGTTCCAAGATCCTGCCGCGCAGAATGACCGGTGTTTGTGCTGAGCATCAGCGTCAGTTGACCATCGCTATCAAGCGTGCACGTCACATCGCTCTGCTCCCGTACGTTACCGACTAATGCAGAATAAAGAAGCATGAGAATTTCTCATGCTTCTTTTTTTTCGATTTTTCCAAGCTGTGTGCCGCTGTAATAGTGCGCGAGAATCTCGCGGTACTCCATCCCCTGCAGCGCGAGACCGCGCGCACCGTATTGGCTCATCCCCACACCGTGACCGTACCCCACCGTGCGGAATACCACATCCTCTCCCTCTTGTGTGACCGTGAAATTCGCGGAGCGGAGTCCAAACAATACCCGAAGCTCGCGCCCTGTAATATTCACACCCCCCACCGGGATGGTCTTCACGCCGCCCGCATCACTTCGCACCGCATCCCCAAACAGCGGATGCGCGGTGAAATCCGCACCGCTGTATGTAGCGCGGACGGTTTGCTTGAAGGTTTCAATCGGGACCGCCACCGTACTCTCGTAGTTTGGCGCTTCCGCATCCCCCACACTCTCCACACTTTGCAGATACGGGACATCGCGCCCCCACACGTCTGCCGCCGCCTCGGTTCTTTTCGCGGAGGAGGAATGGAACACCGCGCTGATCGGTGCGCCTTCATAGAGCAGAATCTCGCCGTCGGTTTCCTCCACCGCGGCTTTGATTTTTTCCTCGTAATCGCCTCCGCTCGCCCCCCAATTCGCAACGAATTGGGAAATCGGATTGTACGCCTTGCAATGGTTGGGGTCATCACACACCATTGCACCTTTGTGGGAGGAATCCGGGGTTTCGCTCGCGCGCTTCATGGTATATGTCCGCGCCGCAACCGCCTGTGCTTTGAGTGCTTCTTCGGGGAACAGGGCAGGCATTTCCGCCGCGACCACACCCGCGAGATATTCGTCCAGCGGCAAGGTCACCACCGCACCGTCGGTTAGGAGTGTGATTTCGGTTTCCCGATCCACCTCCGCCTCCTCAATCGGTGCGGAAAGCAGGGTCTCCCCGTCGTGCGGAGTGAAGAGAGGGAGGAGGAAAACCGCACACCAAAGCACGCCGCAAAGAAGAAAAAAACGTTTCATTGTAACACCTTCGTTCTAAGATTTGACTATTTTGCGAAAATGAGGTAGAATAGAACTAACTATCCCATACAAGGAGGACTACAGCATGTCTGAACTCAATGCTGCAAAGTCAAACTTGGTTATTGCCAGTTTATGCGACGAATTCAAAAAACATAACCACATCCCGACCGAGGCGTACTCGCGCCTGCGCGTTTGCCGCGGTCTGCGCAACGCGGACGGCACAGGTGTCCTTTGCGGTCTGACCCAAATCGGTAACGTGCGCGGTTATACCATGATTGATAACGAGCGCCATCCGTTGGAGGGCGAGCTTTTCTACCGCGGAATCAACGTAAAGGACTTGGTGCACGGTGTTTTGGAGGATGAACGCTTCGGTTATGAAGAAGCCGCGTACCTCATCCTCTTCGGTCAGCTTCCCACCCGTGAGCAGCTGGAAATCTTCCAGAATCTGCTGCATGAGCACCGCGAGTTGCCCAAAAATTTCACCGAGGATATGATTATCAAGGCGCCCTCTTCGAATATCATGAATAAGTTGGCGCGCTCTGTCCTTGTCATGTACTCGTATGACGATGACCCGGACGATTGCTCTTTGGAGAATATGCTCCGCCAGTCCATCGCTCTCATTGCGCAGATGCCGATTATCGCGGCGCAGGCGTATCAGGTCAAACGCCATTATTTCGAAAACAAGAGTATGTACCTGCACATTCCGCCCGCAGGTCTCTCCACCGCGGAAACCCTGCTCTATTGCATCCGCAAGGATAAAAAATATACCCAGGAGGAAGCGAGACTGCTCGACCTCTGCCTGATTCTGCACGCAGAGCACGGCGGCGGAAACAACTCGGCATTCTCCTGCCGTGTGCTCTCCTCGTCCGGCACCGATACCTATTCCGCAATCGGCGCGGCACTCGGCTCGCTCAAAGGCCCGCTCCACGGCGGTGCAAACCTGCGCGTTTGCAATATGCTTGCGGATATTGAGGCGAATGTTTCCGACTGGAAGGATGATGAGCAGGTCGCAAATTACCTGCGCCGCATCCTCCGTCGCGAGGTGGGTGACCAAAGCGGTAAGATTTACGGCATGGGTCACGCGATTTACACCCTCTCCGACCCGCGTGCGGTACTCCTCAAGGATTATGCGCGCAACCTCGCCAAAAAGACCGGCTTTATCGACCGTTTCGAGCTCATCGAATCGGTTGAGCGCCTGACCCCCAAGGTATTCTTAGAGGAAAAGGGCAGCGACAAGCCGCTCTGCGCGAATGTGGATTTGTACTCGGGTTTGATTTACGAGATGCTCAACATTCCGAAAGATCTCTACACTCCGATTTTTGCGATTGCACGTATGGTCGGCTGGTGTGCACACCGTATCGAAGAAGCCACCACCGGCGGACGTATCATCCGTCCCGCATACAAGTCGCTCTCTCCGGTCAGCGAGTATATTCCGCTCTCCGAGCGCGCTTAAAGGAGTGTTTTCCATGAAACGAACTCTTTCGTTTGTCCTGCTGCCGCTGTTTTTGGGTCTGTGCGCCGCACTTATGCGCGCAACCGAACTTGCCTACTCGTTTGACCCGAAGACCGGGCTGTATGTCGGCGACCTCGCCGCCACCCCCGCACTGATGATCTTAAGCGGTGTGACCTTTTTGCTGCTTTCCGTACTCGCGTTTTTCATCCGCGATGCGAAGGAGGAACGCCCCACCGCCTCACTCCTTCCGTTTGTCGGCATTCTGTGTGCCCTCATTCTGGTTGCTTCGGCGGGCTTTCAGGTGTATTACGGGGTCATGCGGGAATTCTCCATGACCAATCTGATTCAGGCGCTCTTCTCGCTTTATGCGGCAATCGCGGTTTTGGGACTTTGCAAAAACGGATTTGCGCCGTCAAGCGGCGGAACTTACGCGGTCTTTGCGGTCGCACCCGCGCTTTGGATTTCCTACACACTGATTCTAATTTACCGTGACCGTGTGGCGGACCCCATCCTGCTCGATTATTCCTATCTGCTCTTTGCGGTGGTTTGCGCGGTGCTCTTCTTCTACGCGCTCACAGGCTGCATCTTCGGGAAAAACAAGCTCCGTCTTGCCACCTTGAGCGGCGCGCTCTCCGTGTTCTTCTCGATGTGTGAACTTTTGGGACACGGACTTGCACTGGTCTTCCCAAAAACAAACGCGATTTTTGACCTTTCTCCGCTTGAATCTCTCACCCTCGGATTTTTAATCCTCTTCATCCCGTTTGCGATGAGAGAGTTGTGGAAGAAAAAAGAGATTGTACAAGAAAAAACACTCGACTAAGGCGGTTGGCCTTAGTCGAGTGTTTTTTTAGTCTTCAATTGCGGCTTTGCGGCTCATGACCGCGTGCAGGCGCGCACAGTCAAACTTGGGTCTGCGGTCATACGTGTAAAGACCGTTTTGCTCCTGCTCCACATCGGTGAGTTGGGTGTAGCACAAGCCAAACATCCGATGATTGTCGAGCAGCACATCGGTCAGCCCCGCAAACCGCTCGTAGAATTCCTCAAGTGTCTTCGGACCTTCGCCGTATCCCCAACCGCTTTCATTTAAATTCCACGCGATTCCGCCGTATTCGCTCAGGAAGGTCGCCTCGCCGTTGTAGGTCTGACGTGCGGGGAAGTTGTTGAAGAGCTCGCCGTCTGTCATGAGCTTATCGTAGTGCTCCTTGAAGGTGGTCGGGTTCTGGTCATAGTCATGCACACAGAAAATATCGGTTTTGACATGGTAGTTGCCGCTTGTATCGATACACGGACGGGTGGGGTCGACCGCCTTGGTCACATCATAAACAAGCGCGATGCTATGCCCCAACTGCGGCCTGCCGTGGTAGTCCCAGGTTTCGTTGCGCGGACACCAGCCGATGATTGCAGGATGGTTGAAATCCCGCTCGATTTCCGCCATCCACTCGGGAAGCAGCACGTAGACATTCTCCAAACTGCTGTGGTCAAGCCCCCAGTCGGGATACTCACCCCACACCAAATATCCCATACGATCGGCGTGGTACAAGAATCGCTCTTCAAAGACCTTCTCATGAAGCCGCGCACCGTTAAAGCCAACCGCAAGCGAGAGTTCAATGTCGCGGCGGAGGTCAGCATCGGTCGGCGCGGTATAAATCCCCTCCGGATAGAAGCCTTGGTCGAGTACCAGACGCTGGAACACGGATTTGCCGTTTAAGAGGAATTTGTATCCGTCCATTCGCACTTCGCGAAGTCCGAAATAACTCTTGACCGTGTCTTCCCCAAAGGTGAATTTCACATCGTAAAGTCGCCCATGCCCCACTTCCCAAAGATGGGTCTCTGAAAGCGGCACGGTAAAGGACACAACGCCCACCGCACATTTCATCTCGTGACATCCCACCTCTTTCCCTTCATAGGAAATCTCGCAGGAGAGGTCGCCCTCCCCGTACAGAAATGCGCGCACGGTCACGCTGCCGTCCGCAACATTCGGGTAATATTCCACGCGCTCAATGCGGGTTTCGGGGACAAATTCCATCCACACGGTTTGCCAAATCCCGGTGGTACGGGTGTAAAAACAGCCGTAGGATTCATAGCGGGAGGATTGCTTGCCCGACGGAATCATCGGGTCGCGGGTATCGTCCTCCGCGTAGACCGTAATCTCGTTTTTACCGCACACAAGCGCGTCGGTAATGTCAAATCGGAAGGACACATAACCGCCCACGTGTTCGCCCACGGGAACACCGTTTACAAATGCCTTGGTGTGGTAATCCACCGCACCGAAATGCAAAAAGACACGGCCCGTGTGCTTCGGCACGGTTACGGTGCGCTTGTACCAGACACCGCTGATAAAGTCGGTATGCCCGATTCCCGAGAGTTTGCTTTCCGGACAAAACGGCACCACAATCGAGGCGGCAAGCGGAGTTCCCACCATGTTTAACTTCCGTTCCTCACCGCTTCTGCCGTTGTCGATTTCAAACTGCCAGGTTCCGTTTAAGTTCATCCAATTCTCGCGCTCAAACTGTGGGCGCGGATGTTCGGGTCTCGGAATTTGCATTTTGTATCACTCCTTTTCTTCATTGTAACCGCAGGAGCATTGAAAATAAATGCCGTTTTTTCTTTTATAATTGACATATCCTACTGTTCGCATTACAATACAAACGAGGTGATTTCATGCAAATTCACAGTGTGCGCCACGATTGGCCCGAAAAGGCGGGGTTTTTCATCTCTCGTCCGAGCGGGCTTGCGTATTATACCTTTTTGCATTTTTTCGATTCCGCCGAGTTCAAATTCGGGGCTGAGACCGTCCACGCGCGCCCCGGTGCCTGCATCTTCTACGAGCCCACGGTACCGCAATGGTTTCGCTCCTCGCAGGATGTTGTCCACAACTGGATGCATACCGACCACGCGCTTGCACCACTCCTTGACCGATACGAAATCCCGTGCAACTGCCTGCTGTACCCCGAAAACCCCGAATTCATTTCCAGAATTTTCTCCGCAATCGAGATGGAATACTTTTCCGACCGACCGCATAAGACCGAGCTGATGGCAGGGTATGTGGAGGAGTTTCTCATCAAATTCTCTCGCGCGCTCAAAAAAGAGTCTTTACCCGTGACACAGGGCAGAAAAAAACTGCGCGATGTACGAAAGGCTGTTCTCTCCCGTCCGGAATGGAATTGGACGGTGGAGAAAATGGCGGAGCTTGCATCGCTCTCCCCTTCGCGGTTTCACGCAGTTTATAAATCCACATTCGGCACCTCACCCATGCAGGACCTCATCGAAGCGCGTGTGGGATATGCAAAATCCCTCTTACTCTCCGACGATTCCCTCTCGGTGGTTGCGGTGGCTGAGGCGCTCGGTTATCACGACCAGTATCATTTCATCCGCCAATTCAAGACGGTGACGGGAACGACCCCGGGTGCCTGGCGCAGGCTTACAGATTCAGAAAATCCTTCCGATAGGTAACGCCGAAGGCCTCCGCAAGGGTTTTGAGTTCTTCGTCGCGGATGGTGTTGATACGCGGCATATGTGCGGTGAGGACATAGATTTGCGCGGCTTTTTCCACGGTTTCGATGAGTCCGAACGCCTCGTCCATGGACTTTCCCGCGCCGTAGATTCCGTGCATCCCCCAAACAACCACACGGAATTCGCGCATCTTTTTCGCGGTCGCTTCCCCGATTTCATTGGTGCCGCAAAGCATCCACGGAAGCACACCCACACCGTCCGGGAAGACCACGATACACTCGGTGCACATCTCCCACAAGGTGTGGGTGAATTTCTTTTCGTCGAGCTCGTGGATGTAATTCATTGCAAGGGTATAGGTGGGGTGTGTGTGCATCACAACGCGGTTTTCGGGGTCGACCCGAAGCCGCTCGATGTGGCTCATGAGATGCGCGGGAAACTCGGATGTGAATTTTCCGCCGTCGGAGAAGCCCCACAACAATTCCGCATTTTTCCCGTCTGCGGAAATGCGGACAAGCCCCAAATTCCCCGACGGGTCAAACTCCACGTTTTTGAAGTATTTCCCCGTGCCCGTGACCAAAAAGTACGCGCCCGAAACCGGG
Organism: Eubacteriales bacterium; assembly: GCA_045540975.1. Lineage (GTDB taxonomy): Bacteria > Bacillota > Clostridia > Oscillospirales > JAAYXM01 > SIG510. Next base: position 37,911 of record JAZQIE010000072.1, on the reverse strand, counting down.
GACGCATCAAATCCGAGCGGAATGGTGCGCAAAACAGCCTGCACATCCAAGTACTCCGCAACTTCCTCTTCCTTCAAGCGATAACTGATGTTGCCGCCGTTTCTCTCATCCCACCCCAAGCGGTACATATTTGCGGTGGTGCGCATCATCTCGGTGAGAAACGGTGCGGTTAAAATATCCTTCATACGCCTAACCTCTCTTTCTCAACACTTCTTCGTAGGCTTCCACATCCGAATACCACTCCCCGTCTGCGGGTGCACCGCAGCGGCGGCAGTATTCCTCCCAAACCGTGCCGAAGGGCATGGTTTTTTCTTCTTCCAGACGTACCATAAGCTTGGTGAAATTGCCTTCATCCTGCAAGGCTTTGAGTTCCTCCTTCGGCTCAAGGAGGGCATACAAGAGCGCCTTTTGCACGTTGCGGAAGCCGTTGACCCATGCCGAGATACGGTTGATGGAGGCGTCAAAGAAATCCAGCGCCAAAAAGACGCGGTCAATGCCGCAGCGGACAACTTCCTTGCAAAGCTCACGGGTCTCATCGTCAAACAGCACCACATGGTCGCTGTCCCAACGCACGCCGCGTGTGATGTGGAGCGCGACCTTTTCGTCGTACGCCAGCACCGCGGAGAGCTTGTCGGACACCACCTCGGTGGGATGGTAATGCCCGTTGTCCATAAGTGTGATGCAGTCGGGACGGGATGCCGCGTATTTCACGCACCATTCCGCGCTTGTCACCGTATAACTCTCCACACCGATGCCGAATACCTTGGATTCCGCGCACGGATAGACCAGTTTCGGGTCAAACGGCTCGGAGAGGATTTCGTCAAACGACTGTTTGCAGCGCATTCTCGGACCCAAGCGGTCGGCAGGGATGTCCTTAAAGCCGTCTCCGATCCAAATATTCATGACACACGGCTGACCCAACTCCTCCGCCAAATACTGCGAGATGCGGACACACGCTTTGCCGTGATCCACCCAGAATTTACGCGTCTCCTCGTTGGGGCTTGATAAGGTGAGCGGGTCGCACTTGGGATGGGAGAAGAAGGTGGGGTTAAAATCGCACCCCAACCCACGCGCTTTGCAAAATTCCACCCATTTTTTGAAGTGCTTGGGCTCTAATTTGTCGCGGTCCACCCAACCGCCGTTTTCCTCGTCGAAAATCGCGTAGCTCGCGTGCAGGTTGAGTTTGACCTGCCCGGGCACCAGCGCGATGACTCGGTCAATATCCGCCATCAGCTCTTCGGGTGTGCGCGCACGCCCCGGGTAGTTGCCCGTGGTCTGAATCCCGCCCGTGAGAGGCTTGGTCGGGTCGGTGTCAAAGCCGCGCACATCATCCCCCTGCCAGCAATGCAGGGCGAGCGGCACGGTTTTCAAGGTCTCGATTGCGGCATCGGTATCCACACCGTATGCGGCGTATTTCGCTTTTGCATCTAAGTAACTCATCAGTCGACCTCCATTTGTATCTTGAGATTTCCGAGTGCGGTTGCTTCAATGGGAAGCGCGATGACACGTTTTCCCGTTTCCGCACGGGTGAGTTCGTTGAGGTATTCGTTTTTCGCACCGCCGCCCACCACATACAGCGTATCGTAGCGGGTCGCGGTGTTGCGCTCCAATTCCTCGAGCGCGGTTTGATAACTCACCGCGAGTGAGCGGTAAGCACAGCGGAAATAATCTCCCACCGTATTACACGGCGTACCCAATGCGGTGTCATACGCTTCTTTCATGCTCTTCGGCGCCAAAAATGCGGCGTCGTTTACATCCACAACACGGTCAAACGTACTGCATTTTGCAAGTCCGACCAACTCGTCAAACAGCACCTTGGGACAAATCTCACGGCGCAGTTCGTTTACCACCCACATCCCCATGATGTTTTTCTGGTAACGGTTGTAGCCCACACCGCCCTCGTTGGAGTAATTCACACATCGGGATGCTTCATCACAAATCGCGTGCGGGGTCTTGACTCCCAAGAGACTCCATGTGCCCGACGAGATATACGGGGCGTTTCCTTCCATCGGAATCCCCTCCACCGCGGACGCGGTATCATGGGTGGCGCAAAGCACACAGCGGATGCCCTTGTACTCGCCCACCACCGTACCCGGCTTACTGAGAGACGGGAAAAGATGCGGCGGAAGACCCAATGCATCGATAATCTCGCGGTCAAATTCACCGCTTTTCGCATTGACCAGACCTGTGGTGGTCGCATTGGTGTACTCACGCGCCATACCGCCGCAGAGCGCGTAAATCAAATACTCGGGCAGCATGAGAAGGTCGGTGACCCCCTCGAGTCTGCCGCGGCGCAAGTCATCGTAAATCTGATAGATACTGTTAAACGGCTGGAATTGACAGCCTGTTTTTCGGTACAATTCGGAAAACGGAACAATGCTGTGGACCTCTTCGATGACCGCCTCGGTACGCGCATCGCGGTAGGCAAACATCGGGCTTACCGCCTCTTCGCCGCGCAGCAGGACATAATCCACACCCCAGGTATCAATCGCAAGGCTCTCGATTTTTGGGTATTGCAAAAGCGCGGCATCAATGCCCGCCTTCACCTCTCGCACCAAGCGTGCGAGATTCCACACCAAATGTCCGCCCTGCTCCTCCACTCCGTTTTCGAAGCGATAGACCTCGCGGGTTTTCAATTCTCCGTCCTCACGCCAGCCAACAATGTGCCGACCCGAGGACGCGCCGATATCAATTGCAAGATATGTGCGCAAAGCACTCACCTCCGAGGTTTAGTTTACCGCATTTCACACGGTTTCGGGAGGTCCTGATTTAACTGAAAAAGTTACCTGATTTGCAATCGGTATTCTCGCGGTGACACCCCGAATGCGCCGCGGAAAATGCGATGGAAATATCCCATATTCTCATACCCCACCGCACGGGCGATTTCATCCACATTTCGGTTTGTGGTACGGAGCAAAAAGCACGCCTGCGCAAGCCGTTTGTCCTGCACCAGTTCGGTATAGGTCTTCCCGGTCAGGCGCTTGATCTCGCGCGAGAGCCAGTAAAAATCATAATGCAGCAGCCGTGCCGCCTCGCCAAGACTTCCCGTTGCATAATGCTCCTCAATGTAGGAAAGCACCTGCACCAAAACCGCTTGCGCGCGGGTCTCGGTTTCCAGTCGGTCGGTTTGTCCCAAAAGCTGCAGAAAGAGAAGGGTCATGGTCATCTGCGCGGTCGCACGGCGCACGGGCGACTCCTCCAACAGTGCAAAGAGCAGGTTTTCCAGCAGATTTTGGATGGGAACCACCTCGCTCACGCGAAAATGCAGGTAATCGGGGCCGTCGGTCTGTCCGCAAAGTGCATCCAGCAAAAAGCGGCGCAGCGGGGTTTCCGCTTCCCCCAACGCGGCAAGTGATTGCGCAAAAAACGTGGGCAGCACAATGAAATTGACCGCAATATCCCATTCCTCCGCGCGTTCCACCGCATGGACCGCGTGCTGATTGAGAAACAAAAGTTCCCCTTGCTTGAGTGTGATTTGGGTATCGTTGACCGCGTGAACGGTTTCCCCGCGGCACATATAAATCACTTCCACATAATCGTGTGTGTGCGCGGGAAAACGAATGAATCGGGTGTGCGGACGGTAGTCGATGAGTTTTCCCGCATCCAGCAGTTTTTTCGCACTCACCGTGTCTTTCTCGCCCTGCATATAAAGTTCGCGTTTGATTTGCGCGCGGCCCGAGAGGATGGCTTCTTCCTCCTCCGTGATGACCGCAAGGCGGTCGAGCAATGCTTGATTCATCATATCATCACCAAAAAAAGTATCGTTATTTGTATCATACCAAAAACCGCGCGTTTCTGCAAGAAAAAAGGACGGCGTTGCCGTCCTTTCGCCTATTCCATTTCGTCCAGCGTGAGTTCGAGTGCGGGTGCAAACTCGCGCAGGAAGTAATCCACCTCGGGCATATGCAAATCGCGGAGTGCCGCCTCGGTCTGGTCTTTCGCGCACTCAAATTCGCGGTTGCCCGAGAAAACCTCCTCCACGCATTTTAAGTATGCGGAGAGCTTATCCGCCGCGTGTACCACCGTCTTGACATCCCCCTCGGTTTCCAGAAGACCTTCCCACTCGGGTCGCATCTCATCCGGAAGGTGCGACATGAGTTTCTCATTGGAAATCTTCTCCACTTGGTGATACGCATCGCGGATGGCAGGGTTAAAATACTTAATCGGGGTGGGCATATCCCCGGTCAAAATCTCGGAAATGTCGTGATACAGCGAGGCGAGGGCATACTGCTCGGGGCTGCACGCCACCCCAAACACATCGCGGCGGATGACACCCAAGGTATGCGCCAAAACCGCGACATAATACGAATGCTCCGCGATATTTTCCTTTTGGGTATTGCGCATGAGCGACCAGCGTTCGATGTGCTTCATGCGGTATAAAAATGCAAAAAATTTATGGCTCATTTTCTTTCCCCTTTTCCTTGCTTTTAGCGGGATTCTGTGCTACAATGACCCCGTAACTTCATTGTACCACAAAAAAGGAGTCTTGGCTATGCTTGTAAAAAAAATTGATATCCATGTTCACACCGCCCGTACCAAAGGCTTCCCGCGTATCCACAGCGACAATTCCTCTTATGCCTCTCCGGAAGAGCTTCGCGTCAAATACAACGCGTGGGGCATTGAAAAAGGTGTGGTACTCCCCAGCATCGGAAGTGAGTGCGCTTACCGCTCGGTCACCAATGAAGAAATCATGGAGCTTGTCCGTGATTATCCCGAGACGCTTGACTGGTTTTGCAACATTGACCCGCGCTGGATGAAGAATGACGAGACCTCCGACTTCACACCCATGATTGAGTATTACAAATCCTTCGGTGCAAAGGGCATCGGTGAGATTTGCTCGAATATTTACTTTGACGACCCGCGTGCGTGGAATCTCTTCCGCCATGCGGAGAAATGCCAAATGCCTGTCACCTTCCACATCGGAAACATGGGCGGCGATTACGGACTTGTCGATGAACTCGGACTCCCAAGACTTGAAAAGACCTTAAAAGAATTCCCGAATCTCATCTTCCTCGGCCACTCCCAGAAGTTCTGGGCGGAAATCAGCGCCGACTGCACCGAAGAACTCCGCAACGGCTATCCCGAAGGGCCTGTCACCCCGGGCCGTGTGGTGGAACTCATGCGCAAATACCCGAATCACCACGGCGACCTCTCGGCAGGCAGCGGCGGAAACGCCATCATGCGCGACCCCGAATTCGGCATCGCGTTTATGGAGGAGTTTCGTGACCGCCTCTATTTCGGCACGGATATTTGCTCGCCGCACAATGAATTCCCGCTCTCCAAGTACCTCGACGAGTTGGTGCTCTCAGGCAGGCTTTCCGAGGATGCATACCGCAAAATCTCGCGCGAAAATGCGCTCAAACTCTTAAACCGCGAGCGTTACAAATAAGGAGAATCCGCTATGTTAGTCAAAAAAATCGACATCCATGTTCACGCGTGCCTGCACAAATGTCTGCAATACCGCTTAGACCCCACCTTCTACGAGTTCCCCACTCCGGACGAACTTCGTAAGATGTACGACAAAATGGGCATTGAAAAAGGTGTACAGCTGCCCGTGGTCAAGCCCGAGGCAGGACTCCACCAAATCACCAACGAAGAGTCCTATGAAATGGTACGTCAGTATCCCGATTTGTTCGAGTGGTTTTGCTGTATTGACCCGCGCTTCGGTCAGAACAACGAAGAAACGGATTTCACCCCCATCTTAAACAGCTTCAAGGCGTTTGGCGCAAAGGGCATCGGTGAAATGCTCGCAAATATGTATTTCGACGACCCGCGCGTTTGGAATCTCTTCTGCCATGCGGAGAAATGCCAAATGCCCGTCACCTTCCATATCGGAAATAACGGCTCGGACTACGGTCTGATTGACGAACTCGGTCTTCCGCGGCTGGAGAAGACCCTCAAAGAATTCCCGAATCTCATTTTCCTCGGCCACAGCCAGAAATTCTGGGCGGAAATCAGCGGGGATTGTGATGAAAAAGGGCGCGACGGCTACCCCACGGGTCCGGTCACCCCGGGCGGACGTGTGGTCGAGCTCATGCGCAAATACCCGAATCTCCACGGCGACCTCTCGGCGGGCAGCGCGGAAAACGCGATTATGCGCGACCCCGAATTTGGCTATGCCTTCCTTGAGGAATTTAGCGACCGCCTCTATTTCGGCACCGACGTGTGTGACCCGAGAAACGAATTCCACCTCTCGGCTTACCTCGATGATGCGGTGGAATCGGGCAAAATTTCCCAAACCGCATACAACAAAATCTGCCGCGAGAATGCACTCCGTCTCTTAAACGGCGAGTTTTACAAATAAAGGAGAATGTATCATGTTAGTTAAAAAAATCGACATTCATACCCATGTGGTCATGAAAAAGGGGACTCCGCGTTTTTATTCCGCGAAGCTCGGTGATTTCCTCACCCCCGAGGAAATGTTCCGATTCTTCGACCTGCAGGGGATTGAACTGGGTGTTCAGCTCCCGTTCATCTCTCCCGAATGGGGCTGCCACACCATGACCAACGAGGAAGCGATGGAACTCACCGCACTCTACCCCGACCGTCTCGCGTGGTTCTGCAACGTTGACCCGAGAAACATCATCAACGATGTGGATGCGGACTTTACCCCCATGCTCGAGTGGTACAAGGAACACGGTGCACGCGGCATCGGTGAACTCACCGCGAATCTGTACTTTGACGAGCCGCTGGTCTGGAATCTCTTCCGCCACGCGGAAAAGTGCGAGATGCCGATTCTGTTCCACATCGGAAACAAAGGCCGTGACTACGGCTTGGTGGACGATTTGGGTCTTCCGAGACTGGAAAAATCCCTCAAGGAGTTCCCGAATCTCATCTTCATCGGTCACAGCCAAAAATACTGGGCGGAAATCAGCGGCGACTGCACCGCGGAAGTCCGTGACGGTTATCCCACAGGTCCGGTCATTCCGGGCGGACGTGTGGTCGAGCTCATGCGCAAGTATCCGAATCTGCACAGCGATATGTCCGCAGGCAGCGGCGGAAACGCCATCATGCGCGACCCCGAGTTTGGCTACAAGTTCATCGAAGAATTCCAGGATCGCCTCTATTTCGGCACCGACATTTGCCATCCCGACCAGATGGAAGGCGATTTCAAGCTTTCCTTCTTCCTCGACGATGCGGTGGAATCCGGAAAAATCTCGCAGGCGGCTTACAACAAGGTCTGCCGCGAAAACGCACTCAAACTCCTCAATAAGTAAGAAAAATCCCGAGTCATATGACTCGGGATTTTCGTTTTCTTGATTAGTCGATGACTTTGCCGAAGTAGTCTTCGAAGTTGATACCGACGGTTGCGCCGATTTTCTGCATTTCGCCGATGGTCTTTTCGTTTGCCGGCAGACCGTCTCTCAGTTTTTCCTGAGTGGACTCGAGTTCCTTTTCACCGTGGGTGTAGATACGGGTCTGACCCTCTGCCTTTGCGCTGTTGCGCAGCTCTTCGAGGAGGACAGAGCAGTTCTTGCGCATGGTCGCCTTATCACCGAACATACCGTAGTCGATTGCCCAGAATGCTTCGGAGGTATCACCGTTACCGCAGTGGGAAACATGGTTGGAGGTCACGCCGCCCGCCATGATTGCGGTGAGGATTTCAACGATTGCGCCCAGACCGTAGCCCTTGTGGGAACCGGTCAGTTCAGAGGAGCCGCCGATCGGCAGGATGCCGCCGCCTGCTTTGTTGATGATGTTCTGGATGACTTCGCCGGCGTTGGTGGTATCGAGACCGTTTGCGTCAACCACCCAACCCATGGGCAGCGGAGCGCCCTTCTTGTTGTAAACCTCCAACTTACCGCGCGGAACAACGGTGGTTGCCACGTCGTAGAGGAACGGGGTGGGATCCGCCGGCATACCGAATGCGATCGGGTTGGTACCCAGCATTGCATTCTTGCCGTTGGTCGGGATTGCGATTGCCTCGGTGTTGGTGAAGCAGAAGCCCATCATGTCCTGCTCAACCGCCATACGGGTGTAGTAACCCGCGATACCGTAGTGGTTGGAATGGTTGACAACGACAGCACCGAAGCCATGCTCCTTTGCCTTGTCGATTGCCATCTGCATTGCCATCTTGGAAACCACCTGACCCATTGCCATCTTTGCATCGATGACAGCGGAGAGCTTGGTTTCATGGGTGATGACCGGCTCTGCCTTCGGAACGATGAGACCTTCCTGAATGCCGTCATGATAACGGATCAAGCGCTGAATACCGTGGGACTCGATGCCGTACAGGTCAGCCATGAGCAGAACGTCTGCGATGTCCTTTGCCTGCTGAGCGGTGAAGCCGTAGCCCACGTACAGGTCTTCAACGAATTTTCTGGTTGCTTTTTCAGGTAATTTATAGTATGCCATAGGATGTAACCCCTTTCTAAATTCTTATAAAATCATATCACGATAAGGCCAAACTGTCAATTCCTACTTCTTCGGATTTACAATATCGCGCCATGCAAGTGCACCGCTCTCCAGCCCCAGAACCAGGACCTCCGCGGTTGCAACATTGGTGGCAATCGGGACGTTATGTACATCGCACAGCCGCAGAATGCTCATCATGTCGTTTTCATGCAGCACGGGTGAGATGGGATCGCGGAAAAACAGCACCAAGTCAATCTCGTTATACGCGATACGCGCGCCGATTTGCTGGTCGCCGCCCTGCGGACCCGAAAGGAAGCGCTTGACGTCCAGACCGGTCGCCTCGCTGACCAGTTTCGCGGTGGTACCCGTTCCGCACAGATTGTGCTTGGACAGAATCCCGAAATACGCGATGCAAAACTGCACCATCAATTCTTTCTTTTTGTCATGTGCAATGAGTGCAATATTCACGAACAATCCCCTTTCTATCTGACTTGTCGCAAGAGCGGAACGCTCACTCCCGTAAGCCGTTGTGCAATATTGGCATATGCCTTTGCCGCGCGTGACCGCGGCTTGTTCACCACAAGCTCGCCTTTGTTTGCCGATGCAATCACAACCCGATCCTCGGGCACCGCACCGATAAGTGCAATCCCGGTACGGTCGATGATCTCATCCAGCGACAGCGCGGACACAAACCGCGAAATGCGGTTGACCGCAAGGTGGATTTCCTCCACCCCCTGCTCCATCAGTGCAAACCGTGTCATCTGTGCGTCACGCAGGCTGGTTTGGTCGGGTGTTGCCACCACAATTGCACGGTCCGCCACACTTGCCGCATGAGAAAAGCCGTTTCCAATCCCTGCGGGACAGTCTAAAATGCAAATATCAAACATCCCCTTTGCCTCTTCCGCAAAGGCAGAGAATGCCTCCACCGTGATTTCCTCCTCGGGAATGCCGAGCGGTGCGGCAAGGAAGGAGAGTCCGGGTACATCGGGGTGCGGAGTCGCGGCTTCCTTGAGGGTTGCACGGCCGAACAGCACATCGGTAAAATCAAAAAGCGCGTGCTCGGTGATGCCAAGCACCAAATCCAGATTCCGAAGTCCGATGTCCATGTCCACAACCAGGACCGAACGTCCCATCCTTGCAAGACTGCACGAGAGCCCCGCGGAGAGCGAGGTTTTCCCCGTACCGCCCTTACCGGATGCGATACAAATAATTTCTGCCACAGTGTTTCCCCCTTTACTGTACCAAGTTGTTCTCGGTTTGCGAGAGATTCTGATTGGAGGTGTCGAAGAAATACGCGTCAAATACGCGCTTTGCCACCTCGGTGATGCGGCTGCCCTGACCGCCGTTTTCCACCACGACCGCAACCGCGATTTCGGGATCGTCAAACGGTGCGAATGCGACAAACAGCGCGTGCGACCCGCCGGGTGCCTGCGCCGAGCCTGTTTTTGCGCCCACTTTGATGGGATATTCCTTGAACATCGCATATGCGGTGCCGTCGGGCTCATGCGCCGCGCGGTACATTCCGTTTAAGACCGCGTTCCAATACTTATCGTCATACTCCGCTTGGTTGAGTACGGTGGGTGTCTCGCTAAACAGAATCTCATTGGTCTCGGGATCGCGGACACGCTTTACAAGATGCGGCACATACTGTGTCCCGCGGGTTGCGAGCATTGCGGTGTAGTTTGCAAGCTGGAGCGGTGTGACCAGCGTGTCCGACTGACCGATGGATGCGCTCAGCGTATCGCCGTCATACCAGATTCCGCCCGCTTTTTCACGGGTTTCGTACCCCGCAATCTGACCCTTCAGCTCGCCCGGGAGTTCAATGCCCGTGGTACTGCCAAAGCCGAATTTCTTTGCGGTTTCCTCAATTTTGCTGATGCCTGTCCGTCTGCCCACATCGTAGAAGAAGTAGTTGCAGGAGACCTTGATTGCCCCGCTGACATTCACACTGCCGTGGGTCTTGCCGTAGGTTTTGAAAATATCGCAGCGCGGCTGATAGCCTTTGTAATAGGTGTAAATACCCTCGTCCACCACGGTGGAATTCGGGGTGATAACGCCTGCATCCAAGGCGGCGAGAGATGTGACCATCTTAAAGGTCGAGCCCGGAGGATAATGACCGGAAATTGCACGGTTGAGCATGGGCTTTAAGGGGTCTTTGAGCATCGCGTTGTAATTCTTGTTAAACTCGGTGAGGTCATATGTGGGGTTGGATGCCATCGCAAGGATGCCGCCGGTTTTCACATCAATCGCGACCACCGCGCCGCCCTTTGCATTGTTCCCGCCCCAGCGCGAGTTGGTAAGACCCTCGCGGCGCAGTTTGGGGATGATATATGCAAGTGCATCCTCCGCCGCTTTTTGCACCGCGGAGTCGATGGTGAGGGTACATTCCTTGCCCGGCACGGGCGCAACCTCACTCACCATGTTGGTGATTTTACCCGCGGTGGTGGTTTCAATGGTCTGAAGCCCGTCCATTCCGCGCAGCCAATCCTCCAGATACCGCTCCATGCCGTCTTTTCCGATTTCATCGTTTCTGCGGTAGCCTTTGTCCTTGAGCTTGGGATATTCCTCCGCGTAGATATTGCCCACGCGCCCCAAAATGTGTGCCGCGGTTTTGGTTTGATACTCACGTTGGGGTTTGACCGTGATATTCACGCAGGAAAACAGTCGGTTTTGCTCCTGAATCTTGGTTGCAAGCGCAACCTCGATATCCTCGGCAAACACAAACGGGAGTGTGGTGGAGAATTGACGAATCTCCATCTCATAGCGCACGCCCACAATGGCACGTTTCTGCTCGGGGGTATATGTGTCGGGGATTTCATACCGCTCTGCCATGCGGTCGATAAATTCGCTCGCAGGTAAATTGAGCGGATAGTCGCGTTTTTTCAGGTATGCCACCATATCGGCTTCCTGCTCGGAGCCCATTTCGGGGACATAGGTATACGAAAACGGCTGTGTTTCGGAAACGGGCAGGGAATCGCGGTGCTCCTGACCGTTTGCATCGCACAGCGCGATGAGTTTCCAAATCAGATTGGCGCGGTCTTCCACCTTGCGCCAAGACACCGCGTCAAACTCCACCATGAAGCAGGTGCGGTTGGTGACCATGGTTTGTCCGTTGCGGTCCAAAATCTCGCCGCGCGGCGCTTCCAATGTGACCGAGCGAGTGAGCTTGCTCTCGGATTGACGGAGATACTCCTCACCTTTTACGATTTGCAGGTTGTAAAGTCGTCCAATGCCCACAATCATCAGTATCACAAGCAAAATTACCAGAAAGACCGAGCGATGCTGTAATGTGTCTTTATTCATACGCCACTCTCTTCCTCACGCAGATATCTGCGGCTGATGTTCCAAACTGCCCAATACAAAAGCGGGGTAAACAGCAAGGTGGCAAGCACTTCTCCGCCCCAGCGCCAAAAAAGTTCGGTGCCGATGGGTCTGCCCCACAGCACAAATACCACCACGTAATATGCAACATTCTTAATAAGCAGACAAATCAGCCAATACAACAGCGAGGCGGGATAGTGCTTTTGAAACAGCACACGGCACAAAATCCCCACCGCAATACCGCAGATGACAAAGGTGATTGTGTAAAAACCGGTCACAGACGGGACCATTGCATCGGTGATGATGCCTGCCATGAGTCCGATGCCTGCCGCACCCGAGATGCCCTCACGCATCGCGATGACCGCAACCAGATACGGAATCAGCGACGGAGTGGCGGAGAAAACCGAAAGACGGCACAGTAAAGTACTCTCTACGATCATAACCGCAGCGATGAGGATGCCATATGAAATCCATTTGTAAAAAGCACGTTTACTGCTGTCCATTTTCTTACTCCGTCATTTCAAAGGATTTGATGACCAACACCTGAGTAACGGTGCGGAAATCCACCGCAGGTGTGATAATCGCGTATTTGGAGGCGCCGTGGGTCTCAAGCCTGACCTCGGATGCCGAGCCGATGACCAAGCCCTTCGGGAAGATGCCGCCGTACCCCGAGGTTTCCACGGCATCCCCTTGCACCAGCTTGGTTTCTTTGTCCAGATACGTGAGTTTTAACTGATTGTCTCCCATGAGTTCAAAGCTGCCTTCCGCGGTTGCCACCTCACGGGTACGGGATGCGATGGCGGAAATCTGCGACGAGGGGTCCACAATGGTGGTGACCATTGCCCAGTTGGTCCCAACCTCGCTCACATACCCCACCAAACCGTCCACCGTGACCACACAGTTGTCAATCTGCACACCCGAAAGTGTGCCCTTGTCGATGGTGAAGGTGCGCGACCAGGTCTCGTTGCTGCGGGCAATGATTTCCGCAGGCTCCATCACAAACGAGCGGTTTTTCTCTTTCATGCCGAGTGCGGCACGTAACTGCTCATTCTCCAAAATCGCATGGTCGGCATCGCGGAGTGCACCGCGTGTGTCCGCCAACTCTTTGCGGAGCTTTTGATTCTCCGCTTCCAATTCATCGTATGCGGTATAGTGATCCACCACGGATTTCGCACCGTTTGTCACCCAAGTCACACCGTCCTGAATCGGAGTAATCAGAATATTCACAAGATTGGAAATCGGGGACGCGTGGCTGGGTGAAAGTGCCGACCAAATCACCATGACCAGACACAGAAACACCGCGGCAAGAAAAATCGCGACCCATTTCTTTTCAAAGATATCTCTCAAATCCGTTCACCTCATCAAAGGGTGGTGTACCCCAAATCTTCCAACAATTCACACAACTTGCAGAGCGGGAGTCCCACCACGTTGAAGTAGTCCCCCTCAATGCCCTTGACCAAAAGCGCGCCTTTTTGCTGGATGCCGTACGCCCCTGCCTTGTCCATCGGCTCCCCCGATGCAATATAGCGGCGGATTGCATCCGCACCGAGGCTGCGAAACCAAACCTTGGTCACTTCAAAATCGGTCACCGTCTTGCCGTCCTTACACAGCGCAAGACCCGTGTACACCTCATGCATTCGTCCCGACATGGCGGAGAGCATCCGAAATGCATCCTCCTCGTCGGTTGGCTTCTCCAAAATCCTGCCGTCGAGCACCACAACCGTGTCCGACCCGATGACCAATGTATCGGAATCCACGCTGAAAGCCACATCCTGCGCCTTTGCACGTGCAAGCGACATCACATACTCGGAGGGCGAGGAGGCGTCCGCAGTCTCCTCCACACCCGACGGAATGATCTCAAACGATTCAAATACGCGTCCCAACAGTTCTTTTCTGCGTGGGGATTGGGATGCCAAGATCACTTTTGCCATAAAAATCTCCTTACTTGGTGCCGGTCGACCCGAAGCCGCCCGCACCGCGGTCGGTATCCGAGAGAGACTCTGCCAATTCGATTTCCGGCTGCAGAATCGGCATAATGACCATCTGCGCGATTCTCTCACCGGGTTCGACCGTAAAGTCTTCCTCGCCTTGGTTGATAAGCCCCACCTTGATTTCGCCGCGGTAGTCGCTGTCAATCACACCCACGCCGTTTGAAAGCGCAAGCCCGTGCTTGATTGCGAGACCGCTCCGCGCAAAGACGAGTGCAACCGTCTCCGCGCTCGGAAGCTCAATCGCAATTCCGGTCGGAATCAGCGCACGTCCGCCCGTAGGGAGGGTGACCGCACCGTCTATGCACGCGCGCAAATCCAGTCCTGCCGACCCTTCGGTCGCATATGCGGGAAGCGGAATCTCGCTCCCGATTTTTTCCGATACCGCGCGTACTTTGAGTTTCATTATTCCACACCTCGATAATACAAGCCGCGTGTGAAGTTGGGCGGCTTAAAATCATTTTTGCCGAGATACCGCTCGAGCACCGTGACACATTCGGTGGGATGCTCGGTGGTGAACATAATCCGCGCGGTCGCAATTCCGATTGCGGAATAGTCGCGCTTTTTATCTGCAAGGAACAGCTTTTGTGCATTCAAAATCACATTGCGATGGGATGCGCCGTCCCGTACAATCGGGAATGCCGCACCTGTGCGGTCGGTCAAATGCTGGGGGCTGTTGCACACACAGTTTCCCGTGGTATTCTTGACCACACAATGCTCCAGTAACATGAGCGGAAGTCTGCCGTAAACAAGCAATTCACACGGAATCCCCTTGGAAATATCCCGAATCTGCGCGAGTGTGAGTTCGGGCGAAAGGGTGAGGGTTTCAAAGCCGTCCTGACGAAGCTCTTTTACGGTCTGCGAGTTGAATACATTCAACCCGAAATCCCCGTGCAGGGTAAATCCGCGCTCTTTTGCCATCGCGATATGCCCGATGTTGCCCACCAGAGCATGGCGCACGCCTTTTTGATGCACCAAATCCAGCTGCGCGGTGATTTCCGCCTTCTCCTTGTCACGGATGATGCGCGGAAGCGCCACACAAAGGGTGGTATACGCGCTCCAGTTTGCAAGCTTGTCGGAAACTTGTACCATTTCGGAGAGCGGAACAATGAGCATCGCAGGATTCAGCTTTAAGAGCTCCTCACTCACCTGCTTTGCGTGTAAAACCGATACCGTGTATCCGATTTGGTGCGATTCGTTGAGCAGCCGTACCCCGGGCTGAAATGCCTCACACGGGCGGCGCGGCGGATTCATGCGCTGGCGCGCGAGTTCTTCAATACACTCGCGGCGCATCGCGTTGAGTGCGGAAAGCGGCAATGCAAGGCCGTCATCCACCTTGATTTTCGCGTTGATATAACCGTACGGAGTGCCGCCGGTTTTCCGCAGCTGCTCGCGGATAGTGGCAGCGTCCAGGCTCTTCACCTGCGCATCCTCCGGGATCGGCCCCTTCACCACATGACGGAAACCGTCGGTATCCTCTGCGGCAAGCAGAGCGGGATGCCCCTTGCACACCACACAGTAAAAACGGATGCCAAGAGTGGGGCGCTCGCCCTGATAGGTCTTGCGCAGTTCTTTGTATAGCGCCTGCGATTCGTTCGGATTCTCCTCCACACGCGTGCCGAACATCTTGCGGTCCACCCGATTCGTGTAATACCCGTCGGTAAAGCCTTGACGTGAGAACACGCGCTCGAGCATTTCAAGCTCCTCGCGTTCGGGCTTGCGGTGTTCGGAGAGTAAGTTTGCATAGGTGCGGATGACCGCGGCAACATACTCGGGGCGCTTCATCCGTCCCTCGATTTTGATGCTCGCAACACCCATCTCGCAAAGCTCCTGCAAATGCTCTGCCATGCAAAGGTCCTTGAGGCTGAGAAGGGGTTTGTCACCCGTGCGGTCATTTAAGCGGTACGACAGTCTGCACGGCTGTGCGCAAAGTCCGCGGTTGCCGCTTCTCTGCCCCACCACGCCCGAGAAATAGCATTGCCCGGAATAGCACATACAAAGCGCGCCATGGGCAAACACCTCAATCTCAATCGGGCTTTTCATACAAATATAGCGAATTTCTTCGCGGGAAAGCTCGCGCGAAAGCACCACACGGGAAAACCCGTGCTCCGCCGCGCAAAGCACACCGTCTAAATTGTGAACGGTCATCTGAGTGGATGCGTGAATGGGAAGGTCGGGCACCATCTGACGAATCATACGGGCAATGCCGAGGTCCGCAACGATGATTGCATCCACGCCGAAGCGGTTGATTTTTTCCACAACCTTGGACACCTCACCGAGTTCACGGTCGGTCACCAACGTATTCAGCGTGACGTGTACCTTCACACCGCGCGCGCGGCAGTATTCCACCGCCTGCAAAAGCTCCTCATCGGTGAAATTCTTCGCGTTTCTGCGCGCGTTAAAATCCCCACTCCCCAGATAAACCGCATTCGCACCGTTTTGGACCGCGGCGATGACCGCCTCAAACGATCCGGCAGGTGCCAGAAGTTCCGGGGTTTTCATAATCTATCTTCCTATCCTTGTTCCTTGAGCCGCGCAAGTTCACGGGCAAGGCTTGTATTTTCCGCGGTCAGGCGGGCAATTTCTTCCAACTGTTCTTTGATTTGTCCGCGCAGGGTCTCGTTGGTTTCCAGCACCTGATAGTACTCGTCCCCCAAATCCATCCCTGCCAAAATGGCGGCCTCTCCCAAGGTCATGTTCGGGTTTTGCAAAAAGCCGCAAACCTTTGCATCCAAATGCGCCGCAACGGTTTTGATGTACTCCGCCTCACGGTCTGCGCGCAGGGTATACTCCGCGCCTGCAACGGTAAAGGAAAACTTTTCACTCATCTTGGGTCCCTCCATTTCATTCGGGCAATTCTTTCACTTTTATATCATACCAAATTTTCAGTCACTTTTCTATAAAATCCAAAAAATTTTTGATTTATTTTTCATTTTGTTGTAAAATGGTACCAAGTCCATCCGTGCCTCCTTAGTTAAATGGATATAACAGCCCCCTCCTAAGGGGCCGTTGTGGGTTCGATTCCCGCAGGGGGTGCCAGAAAAAAGCACTTGCGAAAGCAAGTGCTTTTTTCAATGATGTTTGCCGTTGGCAAATGATGACGGCTGTGCCTGATGCTGTTTGCTTCGCAAATGATGTGTGGCTTCGCCACATTTCATGGCAAACATCGCATCATTGCGACGATAGGAGCAACATCATTATGCAAAGCATAACATCATCTCACACAAACGCAGTTGATATCTCACCTTCCCCGACTATCGAAAAAGCCGAAAAGACAACCTTTTGTCTTTTCGGCTTAATATCTTTTTACTCAAACAATTCCCCACGCAAAATCACGTGTTTCAAATTGATCTCGTCATCCACGATGAGGAGGTCGGCGTCAAAGCCTGCTTTGACTCTGCCTTTGTTGACACCGAGAAGTTCTGCCGGGACACGGGTTGCGGCATCCACCGCAACATCAAACGGGACACCCACCTCCACGCAGACCTTAATACCGTCAAGCAGGCATTTGTAACTGCCCGCAATGGTACCGTCCTCGGTCATGACGGTTTTGTTTTTGACCACAATCGGGCGGACGCCGTCTGTGGGCGGATACACGCCATCGGGCAGACCGCCGTGCTGAACCGAATCCGAGATCATGACCACCTTGTCCCCAAACATCTTAAACGCCGCATAAATCACCGGCGGGGAAACATGGAATCCGTCGCAGATAAGCTGGACATAATTCCCGCTCATGAGCGCAGCGCCGATGGGACCGGGGTCACGGTGAAGCATCCCCGGCATCGCGTTGAACATATGGGTGAGACCTTGTGCCCCGTTTTGGAACGCCTCCAATGCGATCTTGTAATCCGCAGTTGTATGACCGAGCGCGATGTGCACCCCGGCCTGACTCACTTTGCGGATAAATTCCATTGCCCCCGGAAGTTCCGGTGCAACAGATACCACCTTCGCGTTGTTCAGCACCAGGAAGTCCTCCGCTATCGGGTCAAGCGCATAGCGTTCATCCATCCCGCCCTTGCGTGCAAGGTTGATATACGGACCCTCGTAGTGCATTCCGAGGATATTTGCCCCGCTCACGGTACGCGGGCGGTCGTTATATTCGCGCATTTTTTCCATCGGAATCGTGCCCGCGGTTGCCAAAAATGAGGTGGTGCCTGCCGCCGCATACGCACGGCTGAGCGCTTCCCAATCCCCGTCGCAGTCGATTCCGCCGTAACCGTGGGTGTGAATGTCGATCAGCCCCGGGATGACACACATCCCCTTTGCATCCAGATCGCCTTTTCCCGTATTCTCGGAAATTTTTACGATTTTTCCGTCCGAGAGTTCAACATTCTTCAAACCGCCGTGAAGTTTCGCATTACAAATAATCATTGGGGCTTCCTCCCGCTTCTGTTGTGTTTTTAGTTTATCTCATCAAAAAAACTTCGTCAAGCCTTTCCTTGAAAAACACTTCTGTTTCGTGTAAAATGGTACTATCATTTTACACGGAGGTGTTTTTTATGAATTGGATGTATCTCGCCCTTGCCGCGCTTCTCATCAGCAGCATCGGATTTTACAAATACGTGTATTTCATCTCGCTCGGCTACGGATTTTCCATCGCGGGGCTTGGGGTGTTGCTTGCGGTGTTGTACCGTGACTCCCTCAGCCTTGGGACACTGCTCACCTGCGCGCTTCTCTTTGTTTACGGGATGCGCCTTGGCGGATTTTTGCTCCTCCGCGAGCGTAAAAGCGCGTCTTACAACCGCACCATGAAAACCGAAATCAAAGACGGAAGCACCATGAAATTCGGGGTCAAATGTGCGATTTGGGTGACCTGCGCCGCATTGTATGTCCTTCAGGTCCTGCCCGTTTACTTCCGTTTGGAAAACGCAGGCGGAAGTGATGCTTGGTGCTATGTGGGTGCCGCGGTCATGCTCTTCGGCATTCTCTTCGAATCGGTCTCCGACATTCAAAAAAGCCGCGCAAAGAAACAGCATCCCACCCGTTTTTGCGACACGGGTCTCTTCCGCATCGTGCGTTGCCCGAATTACCTGGGCGAGCTGATTTTCTGGACCGGGGTTTTGCTCTCCGCGGTGAATGTCCTCGCAGGTGTGGTGCAATGGGTCTTTGCACTTCTCGGATACCTCGGCATTGTCTATGTCATGTTCAGCGGTGCGCGACGTTTGGAGCTCCGCCAAGACAAAAACTACGGCGAGAATCCGGAATACATTGCCTACAAATCCCGCACCCCTATCATGATTCCGTTCGTTCCGCTTTACAGCGTAATCAAATACAAATTCTTGGTCGCATAAGGTGATTCTATGAGAAAGCTTTACACAGAGGCGTATGCCGCTTTGTCAAACGTAACCCCCATTGCCGCGGATTGCGGTCTTCTTTGCGGCAATAAATGCTGTCACGGGGACAAAGACCACGGCATGATTTTATTTCCGGGTGAGGCGGAGTTTTTGGGGATTTCCTGTGAAACCCGTGAGATGAACGGGATGCAAGTGGGCTTTTTCACCTGCGACGGTACTTGTGCGCGCAATCGCAGACCCCTCTCCTGCCGCATTTATCCGTTTGCGCCGTATTTAAAAGACGGAACGCTCACCGTCATCCCCGACCCGCGCGCAAAATACATCTGTCCCCTTCTTGACGAGGATGCAATCGCGTTTGTTCAAGCGGAATTTTTAAGCGCGGTCAAAACCGCGTTTGCCGCACTCATGCAAGCCCCCGAAATCTCCGAAATGCTCACGCGCTATTCCGAAATGCTGGACGGCTACAAACGCTTTACAGAAAAAGAGTGGTGAAACATTCACCACTCTTTTCTTATAATTCTTGTAAAAACGGCTCAAATGCCACGCCTTCCAGCGGCGGCACCCCGTGTTCGAAGGAAAACTCGATGGTTTTCGCAACAAATTTCGAGGTTTTGGTGAGTGCTTCGTGGGAATTCATCCCGAGGGTTAAATACCCGCACAGCACGGATGCGAAGGTATCCCCCGTCCCGCAGTATTCGCAGGAGATGTGCGGACTTTCAATGACAAATCGCGCACCGCGCAAACGGTCAATGACCACATTTGCCACCAAATCCCCGCATTTGACACCCGTGATGATGACCTGCTTGGGTCCCATATCCGCAAGCTTTTCGCCAAGCGCGTAAACCTCTTCATAAGAGACACGGTCGGCATTGCCCAGATACGGCACCTCGCAGAGTAAACACGCCTCGGTCAGATTCGGGGTGATGATATCCGCATGGCGCACCAACTCACGCATTTTATCGCAGAGTTCTTTGGTGCAGGTGGAGTAAAACTCGCCGTGGTCTGCCATGGCAGGGTCGACAAACAAGAGGGTCTCGGGCTTTTGGAATTTCTCGACAAACTCCAAAATCGCTTCGACCTGCTGTTCGCTGCCCAAAAATCCGGTATAAATCGAATCGAATTCCAAGCCAAGCTTCTCCCAATACGATGCGTAATCGCGCATACGGTCGGTAAAATCCTCGAAGTAATACTCGTCCCAACCCGTGTGGTTGGACAAAATCGCGGTGGGAAGCGGGCACGCCTGAATCCCAAGCGCGCTTAAAATGGGGATTGCGACTGTGAGAGAACATCTCCCAAAGCCGGATAAATCATTGATGACCGCACAACGCTTGACCGCGTGTTTCATGTCCCCTCACCTCCTTCTGCATTCATTATACAACAAATCGGCGGCAAACACAATGTTTGCCGCCGCGGTTTTTAAGAAATATACCGCCACGGGTTGACGGTTTTACCGCCCACACGCACTTCAAAGTGGCAATGCGGACCGGTGCTGCGACCGGTACTGCCCACCGATGCAATCTGCTGACCGCGAGAGACCTTTTGTCCCACACGGACCGTAAGTTTCGCGTTGTGCGCATAGTATGTGGAAAGTCCGTTGCCATGGCTGATGATGACCAAGTTTCCGAAGTCACCCTTCCAGCCTGCGAAGGTGACCGTGCCGCCGTCCGCCGCGCGGACCGGAGTCCCCGCCGTGGTGGCAAAGTCGATACCCGAATGGAACCCGCTCTTGCGGTACCCGTAATCCGAGTAAACAATCGCACCGCTGACCGGACGAATCATGCTTCCGGTCGCAAGACCGTCACCCGATGCGCTGATTCCGCGCACAGAGGGAAGCGGCTTTGTACCGACTTGAATTTCTTCGTCTGTCGGCTGCTTTAAAACTTCATAGGAGATTTGCTCGGACGCGACCAACTCACCGTTTTCAAAGGTGTTTTTCTTGGTCACACGGGCATTGCCGCGCACACCTTTGGTCTTGACACGGCGTGTTCCCACATAAAGCGAGTCGGTTTTTGTTTCCACCGTCTTGTATGCAACGGATTCCACCGTGGTTTCCTGCACCACACGTTCCACCGTGAGATACGGAATCGCTTTTGCAACCAAAAGCTTGTTGCCGCGGCGGAGAGAAACGCTCGGATTCATCTCCTTGAGCTGCGCGGAGGACATTCCGTGTTCCTGCGCGATTGCATCCCAGGTATCACCGCGACGGATGGTATAATAACGGTCTTCCGTGATGTTTGCGGAAAGAGTTTCCAAAATCTCGGTATCCGATTTCAAAAGCGAGGTCTCCGCAACCGTCTTTTCAATCTTGACATTGCGGCTAAACGAGGAGGAAAGCACGGTATCGCGATCGGAGACCGTATAAAATCCGTCCAAAATCCGCTGCAGCATTCCCGGATTATAGCTTGCGCCGATTACCTCGCCGTCCACGGTGAGGACATACATCTCGGAAATATCGCTGACCGCATCCACCAGTTTCTTTTCCACATCCTCGGCGGTCAGCACACGGTCGCGCTCAACCAGACCGAAGGTGAGTTTGGTGTTCGGCTTGAGTCCGTAAGGATGCCCCAACGCCGCACTGACCTGTGTTTCCACATTCTTGACCGCGAGGCTCAAATCCTCCGCGTTCATGATATATCCGACCTCTTCGCCGTTGACACTCAGCGAGAAGCCAAGTCCGAAGAAGGTGCTGGAAATCACCGCAAAGGTGAGCGATGCCATCATGCACGCCGCGGTGATGCGGTTTGCCTTCAGGCGCGACAGAGAAACATGCACATCGTGTGCGGTGCAGACGGTGTGAAACCACAGCCACTGCGCGCCCTTGGATACAACATCCGCAAGCGCAAGGGTATATAATGCACAAGGAATCAGAACGCGCTTCTTACACACTCTGCTGAGTGCGAGCAGACGAGCGGAAACCTGATAGCTCTTGCGCGCAAAGCATTCCCACAGTTTCGCCCCAAACGACGGCGCAGCGCCCCGTTCTTCCCGAGCAACATATTCCAGTCCGACCGATGTTTCATCGTGCTTGGATTTTCTCGACACGCGTTCTCCCTCCTTTCGGTTACATTCGGTAACAAACTTGTTACAGTTTACTATAAATCGGTGTCAATGTCAAGTGTTTTGACGGTTTTTTCCATGCACAATTTTGTGTTTTTTTCATATCGTGGTAATAGCAAACACAGGAGGTTCTTTATGCAGACCGAACGAAATATTTTTGTCGCTTTTCTTTTAAATCTCGCGTTCTCTGTTTTTGAGTTGGTGGGCGGACTTTTCATCGGAAGCATCGCACTTCTTTCCGATGCGGTCCACGATTTCGGAGACGCGGTCAGCATCTGTTTTTCCTATCTCTTTGAGCGAAAAAGCCACCGCGCACCCGATGGGCGCTATACTTACGGATATGCCCGATTTTCCCTGCTCGGCGGGGTCCTCACAACCGTGATTTTGATTTTGGGCTCGTTGGGTGTGTTGTATCACGCGATTCTTCGCATCCTCCACCCCATCCCGATTCACTATGACGGCATGATTCTCTTTGCAATCGTCGGTGTAATCATCAATTCCGCCGCGGTATTTTTCACCCAAAAAGGGACATCGCTGAGTCAAAAAGCGGTGAATCTGCACCTTTGGGAGGATGCGTTGGGCTGGGTTGTGGTGCTCATCGGTGCAATCGTCATGCGCTTTACCGACTTCGCAATCCTCGACCCCATCCTCTCGATTCTCACCGCCGCGGTCATCCTGATTCATGCGGCAAAGCTCCTCAATTCTCTGTTTCGCATCTTTCTGCAAGCGGTACCCGAAGGGCTTGACCCCGCACACATCCGCGCGACACTATGCGATATCGACGGGGTACACGATGTCCGACACATCCATGTCTGGAGTCTGGACGGGAACACCCATACCGCCACCATGCACGTGGTCGCAGACCCCGCGTTGAAACAACCCCTGCGCGAAGCACTCAACTCCCTCGGCATCCCCCACGCCACTCTGGAATTTGACCGTGAGGATCCCCGCCCATGAAAAAAGAGCCGTCACACGACGGCTCTTTTTTATTTATTTGAAGAACAGATTATAATACCCCATCACGAAGACGAAGAGTAAGAAGACGGGGAGGATATATTTGAGGTAAAAGTACGCCCATTTCGGGAATTTCATGCCTTCACCCGTGTTTGCCTCCTCCAAAAACGCCTTGTATCCCCATCCGCGTTTACACACGCAGAAGAGCAAAAACACCAGACAGCCCAAGATGAGCAGGTTATTGGAGACCAAAAAGTCCTCCAAATCCATGATGTTGGTACCCGCGCCAAGCGGCCGGAATCCTTTGAGTACGGTAAATCCCAGCACACACGGAATCGAGAGTACGGGGAGCAAAATCGCATTGAGCGCGACCGCTTTTTTTCTTGTCCAGCCCCACAAATCCACCGCGAAGCTCACAATGTTTTCAAACACCGCAATCACGGTGGAAAGCGCGGCAAAGCTCATGCAGAGGAAGAACAAAATTCCCCAAATACGGCCGCCCGCCATTTGGTTGAAGACATTCGGAAGGGTAACGAAAATCAGCCCCGGGCCTTGGGTTTGGTCCACCCCGAAGGAGGCGCAGGCGGAGAATACGATGACACCCGAAAGCAGTGCGACCAAGGTGTCCAGCGCGGTGATTCGGACCGCCTCACCGAGCAGGCGTTTTTCTTTTCCGATGTAACTGCCGAAAATCGAAATCGAGCCGATGCCGATGGAGAGGGTAAACAGCGCCTGCCCCATTGCGGCAAAGAGGGTTTCACCAAAGCCATGCGCCAAGAAACGCTCTTTACTGGGCAGGAGATAGAATTTGAGCCCTTCGATTGCACCCGGAAGGCGCGCACAATGAATCCCAAGCACAATGAGGAGGACAAAGAGCGCCACCATCATGATTTTGGTAATCCCTTCCACGCCGCGGTTTAACCCCAGCACACAGACGAGAAGCCCGATTGCGACCGAGAGCAGCATCCAGAAGAGCATCTCCCACGTATTTCCCTGCAAGGCGGTGAATGCCGCACCCACACCCTCGGGGGAAAGACCCGAAAACGCGCCGGTTGCGGTTTTCCAAAGATACGCGAGCACCCAGCCCGAAACCGTGGTATAAAACATCATGAGCAAGTAGTTTCCCGCGACCGCAAGGATGCTTTGGATGTGCCACTTGGTGCCCTTTGGCTCTAAGGTTTTGAAGGATGTGGCGACCGACTGCTTACTCGCGCGCCCCACCGCAAGCTCCATGGTGGCAAGCGGAATCCCGATGACCGCAAGAAAAACCAGATACACCAAAAGCACGGTGCCGCCGCCGTAACGACCGATGATGTACGGGAATCTCCACACATTTCCAAGCCCGATGGCGCAGCCTGCGGTAATCAGCAAAAATCCCAGACGGGACGAAAATTTTTCTCTCATTTTTCCTCCATTTTTTCAAAAAAACGGCGAAATTTTATCTGAAATTCCGCCGTTTTTCCTGTATTTATTCTTCGTGATGGTCGTGACCGCAGCAATGCGCGCAGTCTCCCGAGCACCCGATAATGGGAGTCGGGTCAATGCCCTGACTCTTATAATAATCCGCAATCGCGGTTTTGATTGCTTCTTCCGCGAGGACCGAGCAATGGATTTTTGCGGGGGGCAGACCGTCAAGCGCATCGACCACCGCCTGGTTGGTGAGTTTGAGCGCATCTTCCACGCGCTTGCCCTTGACCAGCTCGGTCGCCATGCTCGAGGTTGCGACCGCAGCACCGCAGCCGAAGGTTTTAAACTTCGCATCTACGATGACGCCGTCCTCGATTTTGAGGTACATTTTCATAATGTCGCCACACTTGGGGTTTCCCACGGTGCCGACCGCATTTGCATCTTCCAATTCACCGACATTTCTCGGGTTTGAGAAATGGTCCAATACTTTATCGCTGTACATTTTGGTTTCCTCCTTAATCTTCGATATGCCACATGGGTTTTCCGTTATCCCAAACCGGCGACATACTGCGAAGTTTGGAAACGACTTGGGGCAGAGCCTCCAAGATATGGTCAACGTCTTCCTCGGTATTTACTTCACCGAGCGAGAGACGGAGTGAGCCGTGCGCAACATGGTGCGGAAGCCCGATTGCAAGAAGCACGTGCGACGGGTCTAAATCACCCGAGGAGCACGCAGATCCCGAGGATGCACACACGCCCGCATTGAATAGATTCAGCAGCAGCGCTTCGCCCTCAATCCCTTCGATGCAGAAGCTTGCAAGACCCGGAAGACGGTTTTCCTTGGGCCCGGTCAGGAAGGTATACGGGAGCTTGAGCGCGCCTTCAATCAAGCGGTCGCGCAGCTTGGAGAGGCGCTCCATTTCGCTCGGCATCTGTTTTTTGGCAATTTCCGCCGCAACGCCGAGACCCACCGCATAGGGGACATTTTCGGTGCCCGCACGACGACCGCGCTCGTGACCGCCGCCGTGGATGAGCGGGTCGATGAGCACACCCTTGCGGATGTACATTGCGCCGATGCCTTTGGGTGCGCCGAATTTGTGACCCGAGAGGGCAAGCAGGTCGATATTCATTTCGGAAACGTCAATCGGGATATGCCCTGCCGCTTGCACCGCATCGGTATGGAACAGGATGTTGTTTTCACGCGCGATGGCGCCGATTTCCCGAATCGGCTGGATGGAGCCGATTTCGTTATTTGCAAACATCACCGAAATCAGAACGGTTTCGGGACGGATGGCGGCTTTGAGTTCGTCAAGCGAGATGAGACCTTCCTCATTCACGCCGAGATAAGTAACCTCCACACCCTTCTTCTCCAGATATTGGCAGGTGTGCAGCACCGCATGATGCTCGATTGCGGAGGTGATGATGTGCTTCTTTTCCTTTTTGGAGGCGAGCACCGCGCCTTTGATTGCCCAGTTATCCGCTTCCGAGCCGCAGCTGGTGAAATAAATTTCACGCGCGGTTGCACCCAGAAGGTCGGCTACCTTTTCACGGGCGGCTTCCACCGCATTTTTTGCTTTGTATGCGAAGGGATACAGACTGGACGGATTTGCATACTCCTCTCCGAAATACGGGAGCATGGCCTCCAAGACCTGCGGCAGGACACGCGCGGTTGCCGCATTGTCTGCATAAACGAGTTTTGGCATGCTTTGTTCTTCCTTTCCTAATGACAATACACGCTTGCACGCCGGTTTGCAAGACTTATTTTAAAAATTTTTGGCTTTCCGCCACCGCAAGGCGGTCGCAACGGTTGTTATACGGGTTTTCCGCATGGCCCTTGACCCAAACAAATTCGCATTCGTGGGTGGTGAGAAGTTCGAGCAGGCGCTCCCACAAATCCGGATTGAGCGCACGGTCTTTTTTGTTGCGCATCCAGCCGTTTTGCTTCCAGCGCACTGCCCAGCCTTGGCTGATGGCATCCACCAGATAGCGGCTGTCACTGTATACCGTGACACGGCACGGCTCTTTTAAGCGGGAGAGACCTTCAATGACCGCAAGAAGCTCCATGCGGTTGTTTGTGGTCATCTCCTCGCCGCCCGAAAGCTCACGCTCGGTTTCGCGGTAGACCAAAATCGCACCCCAACCGCCCGGCCCGGGATTTCCCGAGCACGCGCCGTCGGTGTACAAAGTAACGTGTTTTTTCATAGGATTTCCTCTAATCCTGCAATTCATTCGTCACTTCGGCTTCTTCTTCCTGCTCTTTTTCGGTGCAGGCGACCGAGATGACATGGACATCCTCGGAGAGGCGCATCAAAATGACGCCCTTGGTGACACGTCCGTAACGGGCAATGCTGTCTGCCGCCATACGGATGATGATGCCGTCATCGGAAATCATCATGACGTCGCAGTCATCGTCCACCAGCTGAATGCCCGCGACCTTGCCGGTCTTGTCGGACAGGTTGTAGTTGGTGATACCCTTACCGTAGCGGTTCTGCAAACGGTATTCCTCAACCGGAGTACGCTTACCGAAGCCGTTTTCGGTCACAGTCAAGAGGTCTTTGCCCGCTTCGACCACTTCCGCGCCGACCACATAGTCGCCATCCGCCAAATCAATGCCCGAAACACCTGCCGCGGTACGTCCGGTGGAGCGGACATCGGTCTCGGAGAAGCGGATTGCCTTACCCTCACGGGTGGCAAGCATGACTTCCTTGCTGCCGTCGGTGAGCATGACCTTGATGAGTTCGTCATCCTCATTGATGGTGAGCGCACGGATACCGGTTTTTCTCGCGGTATCGAGTTTGTCGAGGTCGATTCTCTTGACAATCCCGCTGCGGGTTGCCATGATGAGGAATTTTCCTTCTTCAAACTGCGCAATCGGAATCATTGCGGCAACCTTCTCGCCCTCTTCGAGCGGAAGGAGGTTGACCACATTCATGCCCTTTGCGGTGCGGCTACTCTCGGGAATCATATAGCCTTTCACACGGTACATCCGTCCCTGATTGGTAAAGAACAGGATATGATCGTGCGAGGATGCGATAAACAAGGTTTCCGCGAAGTCCTCTTCACGGGTCTTCATGCCCGAAATCCCCTTACCGCCGCGGCGCTGCGCACGGTAGGTATTGGACGGCAGGCGCTTGATATAGCCGTAATGGGTCAAGGTATATGCACATTCCTCGACCGGGATGAGGTCTTCGTCTTCAATATCGATCTGACCGTCAAACGGGACAATCTCGGTGAGTCTTTCATCGCCGTATTTGTCGCGAATTTCGGTGAGTTCGTCCTTAATGAGTGCCATGAGTTTTGTGCGGTCGGCAAGAAGTGCGCGGTATTCCTCGCATTTTGCAAGGAGTTCGTTGTACTCCTGCTCGATTTTCTCGCCGTTTAAGCGCTGCAGCTGTGCAAGGCGCATATCGAGAACACTCTGCGCCTGAATTTCGCTCATGTTAAAGCGCTCCATGAGACGTTCTTTTGCATCGTCATACGAATTGCGGATGATATGGATGACCTCGTCGATATTCGCAAGCGCGATTCTCAGCCCTTCCAAAATATGCATTCTCGCCTCTGCCTTTTCCAAATCGTATTTGGTGCGGCGAGTGACAACCTCTTCCTGGAAGGTGATGAAGTGCGCAATCACTTCTTTAAGCCCCATGGTCTTGGGCTTTCCGTCCACGATTGCAAGCATATTGATGGAGAAGCTGTCCTGCAAGCGGGTGAATTTGAAGAGTTGGTTGAGTACCACCTGCGGATTTGCTTCACGTTTTAAGAAGATTTCAAGACGGATGCCAACACGGTCGGAGGAATGGTCATCAATGTCTGACAGACCTTCGATTCTCTTTTCCTTGACCATTTCCGCAATGGATTCCACCAACACCTTTTTGTTGACCTGATACGGAAGCTCGGTCACGATGATGGAGGAGGTGCCGTCTTTATGCTCTTCGATTTCCGCTTTTGCACGGATGATGATTTTTCCGCGGCCTGTTTGATACGCCGCACGGATTCCGCTTTTGCCCACAATGGAGGCTTTGGTCGGGAAATCCGGACCCTGAATGTACTCCATGAGTTCTTCCACGGTGATATCCGGATTGTCGATTTGAGCAATGACACCGTCAAGCACCTCGGTGAGGTTATGCGGCGGGATATTGGTCGCCATACCGACCGCGATACCCGAACTGCCGTTGATGAGCAGGGTGGGAACACGGGTGGGGAGAACAACCGGTTCTTTGCGCTTTTCATCGAAGTTGGGCGCAAAATCAACCGTATTTTTTTCAATATTTTCAAGGAGAAGGTTTGCGAGTTTGCTCATTCTCGCCTCGGTATAACGGTATGCCGCAGGGGGGTCACCGTCGACCGAACCGAAGTTACCGTGGCCGTCCACCAAGGGATAGCGCATGGAGAAATCCTGCGCCAAACGGACCATTGCATCGTAAACCGAAGCATCACCGTGCGGATGGTAACGACCGATGACGTTACCGACCGTGGTTGCGGATTTGAAGAAGGGCTTGTCAACCGTCAAATGCTCCTCAAACATGGAATAGAGGATGCGGCGGTGGACAGGCTTTAAGCCGTCACGCACGTCGGGAAGCGCACGGGAAATGATGACACTCATTGCATAGTCAATGAATGCCTCGCGCATTCTTTGTTCAATGTCGATATCGACAATGGTTTGGGTATCGAAATATTCCTCGAAATGGGAATCTTCGTATTTTTTATTCTTCGCCATCTGCTTGTTTCCTCTCAATCACGCAAATTAAACGTCAAGGTTTGTGACATACTGCGCGTTTTCTTCGATAAACTGACGTCTCGGCTCGACCTCGTCGCCCATCAGGATGCTGAAAATTTGATCCGCTTTTTCCGCATCCTCCAAGGTGACCTTAAGCAGCACGCGGTTTTTCGGGTCCATGGTGGTTTCCCAAAGTTCTTCCGGATTCATTTCACCGAGACCTTTGTAGCGGCTGATGTCAACCTTCGCGTTCGGATCTCCGCCCTTGAGCTCTTCGCTGATGCGGTCGCGCTCTTCATCGCTGAATGCGACATGACTCTTTTTGCCGCGTGTGAGTTTATAAAGCGGCGGTTTTGCAAGGTAGATATGCCCTTCTTCGATGAGGGGGCGCATGAAACGGAAGAAGAAGGTCAAAAGCAGGGTTTGAATGTGCGCACCGTCAACGTCAGCATCCGCCATGATGATGACTTTGTCATAACGGATTCGTTCGATATTGAATTCGTCCGCAATGCCGGTGCCGAGTGCCTGAATGACGGGTTTTAACTTATCATTGTCATAGACCTTATCCGCACGCGCTTTTTCCACGTTGAGCATTTTACCCCAAAGCGGAAGAATTGCCTGATATTTACTGTCTCGACCGTTCTTTGCCGAGCCGCCCGCAGAGTCACCCTCTACGATGTAAATTTCGGTCTTGGTCGGGTCTTTTACGATACAGTCGGTGAGTTTGCCCGGAAGACTGCTCGAGCCGAGCGGAGTTTTACGGGTGGCTTCTCTTGCCTTTCTTGCCGCAATTCTTGCGCGCGATGCCAAAATCGCTTTATCAATGATGGCGCGGCCGACTTTTCTGTTTTCCTCAAGGAAATCGGCGAGCTTTTCTTTGACCAGATTTTCCACCAGACCGCGGATTTCCGAGTTTCCGAGCTTGGTCTTGGTCTGACCTTCAAACTGCGGCTCTTCCAGTTTGACCGAAATGACCGCAATGAGACCCTCACGGACATCTTCGCCGGTGAGTTCTTCATCGTCTTTGATGAGTTTGTATTTTCTTGCATACTCGGAAAGCACCTTGGTGAGTGCTGCCTTAAAGCCGGTTTCGTGGGTACCGCCCTCGGTGGTGGAAATGTTGTTTGCAAAGGATTCGATAGTTTCGTCGTAAGCGGTGGTCCAGGAAAGCGCGACCTCCGCCATGGAGCCGTTTTTCTCACCGCTCACATAGATGACATCTTCATGAATTGCTTCAAGCGAGTTCTTCCGCTCCTTTTTTTCCCCGAAGAGGAAGGAAACGAAGTTCTTGATACCGCCGTCATAGTGCAAAAATTCTTCTCTTTCGCTTCCCGGACGGAGGTCTTGGAAGTTGATTTTGATACCGCCGTTTAAGAACGCCTGCTCGCGGAGACGCTTTAAGAGAATCTCATAGTCATAGACGGTTTCTTCAAAGATTTCCGGGTCTGCCCAGAAGGTGATTTCGGAGCCGGTACGGTTTGTTGTTCCGATGGTTTCCACCTGACCGTTCGGGACACCGCGTGTATACTGCTGATGCCAGATCTTTTCGCCGTCATGGACAAAGACCTCCAGCTTGGTGGAGAGCGCGTTTACAACAGACGCACCCACGCCGTGGAGACCGCCCGAGACCTTATATCCCCCGCCGCCGAATTTACCGCCTGCATGCAAAACGGTAAATACCACGTCGATGGTGGAAATGCCCATCTTGGGATGGATGCCGTGCGGAATACCGCGGCCGTTATCCTTGACCGTGACCGAATGGTCGGGGTTTAAGGAGATATCGATTTGGGTACAGTATCCTGCGAGTGCCTCGTCGATCGCGTTGTCTACGATTTCATACACCAAATGGTGCAAACCGCGCGCGGAAGTAGACCCGATGTACATACCCGGGCGTTTGCGAACGGCTTCCAGGCCCTCCAGGACCTGAATTTGTGTTTCGTCGTAGGCGTGTTGCATTTGTTCTGACATATTGTTTCCTCCAACTTTCTTCACGACACGGCGGCACGCCGCAGCAGTGTAGATGACGAGATTTGCGTTAAATAGATTCGGGTGACGCCGCCCTCTTCACACACGATGAAGGAGCGCGGAATATCGTCACACACGTTGATGATATGGTGTTTTCCCTCTTCTTCCGACAGAAAATTACGGGTGATTTTGGAGCCGGATGTGTTATCCAAATCGAAAATCCCGACAATGGTATCGGAACGGATGGTGGTATTCTGACCGATGTGAAGATACAAAAAAACACCTCTATTCGGATAAAATTCCTTGATTCATGGTAAAAAGACGGCCGGTTTTTGAAATTCCGGCGGTGGATTCATCACAGCTTGTGATAAATACCTGTCCGTTTGTGATTTGATTTAAGACAAAGTTTTGCCGCGCGGCATCCAATTCGCTGAGTACATCGTCAAGCAGAAGAATGGGATATTCTCTTGTTGCCTCAAAAAAGAGATTGCGCTCGGCAAGCTTTAACGAAAGCACTGCGGTACGGGTTTGCCCTTGGGATGCGAATTGGCGGACGGATTTTCCCGAGATGGAGCAATCCAAATCATCCCGATGCGGACCGATTAAACAGCTTCTGCTCTCAAATTCCGCGATTTTTCGCTCGGAAAGATGACGGTACAGACTGTTTTGGATGGATGCGATATCGCCCTTGGGGTCTACCGTGCGGTCGGTTTGATACACCGCGGTAAACTCCTCGGTTGTATGCGACATTTCGCGGTGAATTTCCTGCGCATGACGGGCAAGCGCGGTCAAAAATTCGGCGCGGTATGAGATGACGAATGCACCGAATCGGGAAAGCTGCTCGTTATAAACGTCTAAAAGAAGCTCGATTTCGGAAAAACTTTGCGCGTTTTTGAGCAGTTTGTTTTTTTCTTCCAGAACTTTTTGGTATTGGGTCAACACCTGCAAGTACTTGGGTTTTAACTGAGAAAGAGCAATGTTGATGAATTTTCGTCTTGCCGCAGGACCGCCGCGAAGCAGATTTAAGTCTTCGGGCGAAAAAACAACCGTTTTTGCAAGCCCGACAAAATCGAGCAAGCGGGTTTGCTTGACACCGTTTACCAGAATTTGACGTTTTTTGGCTGCGGAAAGCCGAATATCGATGCTAAAATCCCGATTGTGCGCGGAGAGATTTGCCAAAATGCGCGCATCCGGAGTGTCCCACCGTACCAATTCCGCTTCTTTTCGCGCATGGAACGACCGCACACACGAAAGAAAGAAGATTGATTCCAATAAATTGGTTTTTCCCTGCGCGTTTTTTCCGCAAATCACATTGATTTTCGGGTCACACGTCATGGAAAGGGACTCAATATTTCGGAAATTTTGCAGTTTGATTTCTTTCAGTATCATTTAATCGTTATCTGCCTTGAGGCGGACAGGAAGGATGAGGTAGAAGTAACTGTCCCCTTCCTTCGGCTTCATGACAATCGGAGAAAGGTGGGTGTTGAGTTCCAGCTTGACCTCTGCATCCGGGCAGGCTTTGAGTGCATCGATGAGGTAACGGTTGTTGAAACCGATTTCCAGTTTTTCACACGGCTCGAGGAGTCTGCAATGGTCTTGCGATTTTCCGAGCGGAGTGGTGCAAAGCAGTTGGATGGAATTGTCCGAGAAAATGCAGCGGACCGGATTTTTGATGCGCTCGTTGATGAGAATGGAAACACGTTCAAGCGAGGTGATGAATTCTTTGGTCACGACCGTGGTGGAAATGGTGCTGGTTTTCGGGATGGCGTTTTTGTAGTTTAAGAATTCGCCTTCCAAAACACGGGCGATGACGGTGGTGGTGCCGAAGGAGAAGGTGATGTGCTTTCTGCCCAGCATGATTTCGACCGCGTCATCGGTATCGTCCATGAGTTTTTCCACTTCGCGCAGGGTATGACCCGGAACAACGAAGGAGAACGGGACATCGGTTTTGATGGATTCCAGCTCTTCGGTGCGGATTGCAAGGCGGAAGCCGTCTACCGAGACCACATTTAACTTGCCGTTTTCCACTTCAAAGAGGGAGCCGGTATGGATGGGCTTGTTGTCGTTGGTGCTGATTGCGAAAATGGTTTGGTTAATCATGGATTTCAGCACATCCTGCGGGAGAGAAAGGGTTTGCTCGGTTTCGATTTCGGGCAGGTTGGGATATTCCTCTGCGCTCATACCGATGATTTCATACTTTGCATTGCAGCAAGTGATGAGAACGGTTTGCGTTTCGGTCACGGTTACGGTGACTTCTTCGTCCGGGCAAAGGCGGATAATATCCGAGAGAAGCTTTGCATTGATGACGATTTTGCCCGCCTCGATGATGTTGGCATCGATGGTGGTCTGGATTCCGGTTTCTAAGTTATAGCCCGTTACGGTGAGACCGTTTCCTGCGTCTAACAGAAGACCTTCCAGTGCCTGAATGGAGCTTTTGGAAGAAACTGCCCAGTTGGTGGTGCTGATTGCTTCCTGGAGAAGCGCACGTTCACAAGTAAATTTCATAAGCCGATTCCCTTTCTGTTGTCATAATCGTGAAATAAAAAGAATAGAATCATAAGTTTGGTAGTAGTGGTGATAGTGTGTAAGTTGAGGAAAACCAGAATTTGGTTTGTTGTGTCAATGTGTTTTCCCTTCACAGACGGTTGTGGATTTTATGTGACTCCATCCACAAGTGTGAGAACGGACTGAATTTTCCACAGACTCATCCTTGTGGAATCCACAGAAAACTGTGGAAAACTTAGGACTCCAAAATATTATTGCGGATGTCTTTGATTTCGTTTTGGAATTCACGGTCCGCTTTGATTTTATCTTTGATGGTTGTGTGCGCGTAAATGACCGTGGTGTGGTGTCTGTCGCTGAAAATCTTTCCGATGTCGGGAAACGAGGTGCCCAAAATCTCACGGATGAGGTACATGGCAATCTGACGCGGCAGCACGGTGCTCTTGGATTGGTTTTTTCCAAGCAGAACGGGTTCTTCGACCCGATAGTACTTACAAACCTCTTTGATGATGATTTCGGGAGTGGGATTGAGCCCCGGGTTTTCCCGAATCATATCCGAAATGGCGCGTTGGACAATTTCATCCGAAATCTCGGTTTGCAAAAGCGACGAGTATGCATGGATTTTCTTGATGACGCCTTCAATCTGCCGCACGTTTGAGGTGATGTTGTTTGCGATGGTTTCTTTTTGTTTCGCTGTGAGATCCAGACCGAGCCGCTTGCATTTGAGATTGATGATTGCAAGACGGGTTTCAAAATCGGGCGGCTGGATGTCCACAATGAGACCGGATTCGAAACGGGTGCGAAGACGTTCTTCCAAGTTCACCATTTCACTGGGGAGGCGATCGGAAATCAGAACGATCTGCTTTTTTGCCTCGTGCAGCGTGTTGAAGGTATGGAAAAATTCTTCTTCGGTACGGGGATGACCCGCGATGAACTGAATGTCATCCACCAAAAGAAGATCCGCTTCGCGGTATTTGTTTCGAAATTCGTCCGCGGTGCGCGCTTGAATGCTTTCGATGAATTCGTTGATAAAGTCCGCACCTTTGACGTAAACGATATGGGCAGACGGATTGTTTTTTTCAACCGTGCCTGCGATTGCAAACAAAAGGTGTGTTTTTCCGAGGCCGGAACCGCCGTAAATGAGCAGTGGGTTGTAAGAAGTTCCGGGTGCCTGCGCGACCGCTTTTGCCGCGGCGTGGGCAAAGGTGTTGGAACTGCCGACCACAAAGCGCTCGAACGAATATTCCTCATTGAATTGGTGTTCTGCCGTTTCCTCGGGCTCCGCTTCGCGGTCGATGACACGAAGGCTGATATCCACCGAAAACAAAATTTTGAGCGCGTTGGTAATCCAAGTGGCATATTGGGTTTCCACATATCCGCGCACAAAGTCGTTTTTAATCAGAACAGTCAAGCAATTATCGACAAAGGAGACCGGCTTGATGTCAACAAACCAAGTGTCGATTGAGGTTTTGCTCATTCCAAGCTCTCGCTCTAAAATTTCCAGCGTTTTCGCCCAGATTTCCTGTGCGTATTGCATTCGTTTTATCCCCCAAAAAAAAGATACAAATTTGTGATTCTATTATAGCAGAAAATGAAACTCATTTCAACCGAATTTACATTATAAAAAAGAAAAAAATAAAAAAGAAAGCGCGGAATTTGAAAAAATCCGCACAAGACACTTGACAGATTGAAATTTGTTAGGATATAATATGCGGTGACCCCGTGTCCAGCGGTATTACCAGCGACAGGCTTCCGAATCTCGTCGGGATTCTGTCAGTGGTAATGCTGCAAATAGAAATTTGGAGGTGTTACGAATGCTTCGTACCTATCAACCGAAAAAGCGCCATCGCTCGAAAGTCCATGGTTTCCGCAAGAGAATGCAGACCAGTAACGGCAAAAAGGTGCTTGCAAGAAGACGTGCAAAAGGCAGAGCAAGACTGACGCATTAATCAAAACAGTTTGATCAGTGCAAGCGGTAAGCAGTAAGCGGTAAAAAGTGTATGGGGGAAATCTTCCCCCATTCGATTCTGCTTATGGCTTACCTTTTTGTTTGTCAGGAGAAATTCCATGCAACATACAATTGCGATCAAAGAAAACACAATTTTTCGCAGGCTTTACCGTCAAGGGAAAAATGCAGTTACACCACTCCTTGCGGTATACTGTAAAAAGAATCGGTTGGGCTGCACACGGCTTGGGATTACGGTAAGTACCAAAGTCGGCAAAGCGGTTACCCGAAATCTGGTGCGGAGAAGAATCAAAGAGGCGTACCGTATTCACGAGGCGGAATTTTTGCCTTCGTACGATGTGGTCATCGTTTCGCGCGTTCGTGCCGCATCCGCAAGTTTTTGGGAAATCGAGGCATCACTCTTGCAGTTGATGAAGCAGCTTCGACTCATGGAGAACAAAGACGCATGAAACGGATTTTGATTGCCATGATTCGGTTTTACCGAACACATCTTTCGGGTCTCAAAAAACCGTGCTGTCGGTTTATCCCCACCTGCTCGCAATACGCGATTGAAGCGCTGGAAAAATACGGGGCGCTCAAGGGGAGTTATCTCGCGGTACGGCGTGTTTTGCGTTGTCATCCGTTCTCCGGAAAATCCGGGTATGACCCGGTAGAATGAACCATAAGGAGCAAACAAAATGGGCATTATTGCAAAACCGTTTGGTTGGATACTGTACCAGCTGTATCAGTTGATCGGGTCTTACGGGATTTCGCTCATCATCTTTACCCTGATTTCCAAGTTGGTACTGCTCCCCTTCCAGATTAAAAGCAAGCAAAGCACCATCGCAATGCAGCGCATCCAGCCGCGGCTCAAAGAGCTGGAAAAAAAGTATAAGAATAACAAAGAAGCCTATGCAGTGGCCGTACAAAAACTTTACAAAGACGAAAATGTCAGCATGACAGGCGGCTGCCTGCCCCTGCTGATTACCATTCCGATCATGTTGGGTCTGTACGCGGTTGTCCGTCAGCCGCTCACCTATATGTTCGGTGTCACCGCAGACCAGCTTACCGAACTTGCAAAGCAGGTCGGTATCGCAATCGAAGGCAACCTTGCGTACTCGGAAATCCAGATCGCTTCCCAGCTCGGAAGCATCCAGACCTGGCTTGCGGCAAATATGCCGAATCTGCCGGTGGTGGATTTTGAGTTCCTCGGCATCAATCTCGCGGCGATTCCTTCCTTCTCCAGAGTGGATGTGCTTTGGATCATTCCGCTTTTGTCGGGCGGTACCTCCTTCCTCCATTCCTGGATGCTGAAAAAGAAGCAGCCGCAGACCAACAACGAGCAGGTTGCAGGCATGAACGGGATGATGACCTGGCTGATGCCGATTATGTCCGCCTATATCGCATTTGTCGTTCCGGCGGGTCTCGGTTTCTACTGGATTATCAGCAACATCCTGATGATTATTCAGGAGCCGCTCATCGATTTGTATTTGGAAAAGAAAGAGGGAAAAAAATAAATGGCACAGTTTGAAGCAACCGGCAAGACCATTGACGAAGCGATTTTGAACGCTTGCGGTGCTGCCGGTGTGGACCGTGACGCGGTCTCGGTCGAAGTATTGGAAAATCCGAAATCCGGCTTCCTCGGAATCGGCGGTCAGCTCGCAAAAATCCGTATCACTTGGGAAGAAGCGTCTGACAGCTCGGTAGAAGGCTTTTTAAGCGGTCTTTTTGCGCTGATGGGCGTGGATGCTACCGCTACCGTCACCGAAGGGGAAGACGGCAATTTAGCCATTGATTTGGCAGGCGAGAACATGGGTCTGCTCATCGGTCGCCGCGGCGAAACTTTGGATGCGCTCCAGCATATCACCAATCTCGTGGTCAATCACGGCTCGGATAAGCACGTCCGTGTTACCATGGATACCGAAAACTACCGCAAAAAACGTGAGGAAGCGCTCGTCCGTCTGGCAAAGAAGGTCGCAAGCCAGGTGGTCAAATATAAGAGAAACCGCACCCTCGAGCCCATGAATGCATATGAGCGTCATGTCATCCATACCGCTCTGCAGGAGTTTGAGAATGTGGACACCTCGTCCGTCGGCACCGAGCCGAACCGCCGTGTGGTGATTTCCTACACCGGTCCGGATGCGGGAAGCCGTTCGGGAAGCTACCGCAGAGGCGGTTACTCCTCGGGTTATTAAAAAGCAAAAAAATCCTGCTCATTCGAGCAGGATTTTTTCTTCGTAAAAAAAGCAGTTGGAAGGTTCCAACTGCTTTTTTGTTTTATTGTGAAACAACAAGGTTCCGGGGCACCCGACCGCAATCTATGATTGCGTGACGGGTCGGGTTCTTATTGTGAAACAACAAGGTTCCGGGGCACCCGACCGCAATCTATGATTGCGTGACGGGTCG
>JAZQIE010000071.1:0-4896 GCA_045540975.1 Eubacteriales bacterium | reverse complement strand
GCACAAAAAATCTTGATATCCGCCAGGATTATCTGCGATTTTATTGTTTGTTCTGAAAGAAAAATGCACTCCTTCAAGTGCATTGCAGTTTTGAGATAGAGATTTTTCGTTAAAAGAAAGAACAAAAAACAGGTAATACTGACGTATTACCTGTTTTTTTGATGCACTTTTAGCGGAAAAGATCATTTCAAAACCGACTTCTCCCTAAGACCAACCGCCTTTCAAGGTGTTTTTTCTCGCTTTTTCGAAAAAAGTAAGATAATCCAATTGCATTTTATTCAGTGGATGATATAATAGTCTTAACATTAAGCCGGTGTCCCGGCAGATTGGAGAAACAGTTATGATTAGAATTGGTATTATCGGCTCTGATAACAGCCATGCGGACGCATTCTCGTCCCTCATCAACATTCCGAATGCAAAGACCGGTGCATTCGAATATCCGGATTGCAAGGTCACCATGATTTACGGTGTTGACGAAGCACGCACCAAAGAAGTCGCGGAAATCGGCAAGATCGAAACCATCGTTTCCGACCCCTCCGAAATGATTGGCAATGTTGACGCTGTCATGATCGTCTTCCGTCACGGCGGACTCCATGCACAGTATGCAAAGCCGTTTTTGAAGGCAGGCATTCCGGTATGGCTCGACAAACCGTTTACCATCGCAAACGAAGAAGCGAAGGAACTCATCGAGCTCTCCAAGGAGACCGGCACCATCCTCACCGGCGGCTCCACCTGTAAATTCTGCTATGACATCCTGATGCTCAAAAACGCGGTGGAAAACAACTACTACATCGGTAAGATGCAGACCGCTACCATGAACTTCCCGGGCACTTGGGAGAACGAATACGGCGGACTCTATTTCTATGGCGCACATCTGGTCGAAATGGCTTGTGCGGCATTCGGCTATGATATGAAGAGCGTCTTCGCTACCAAGCACAACGGCGATGTCATCGCGGTTGTGAAGTATGAAAACTACCATGTCACCCTCAACTTCATCGACGGCAGCGTCCATAACGTTTGCCAGGTCATCGGTGATCAGGGCACCATCGAGCGCCGTCTGGACATCACCCTTGCATACCGTCACGGTCTGGATGAATACATCAAGACCTTAAAGAGCGGTGTCATCCCGGTTTCCCACGATAAGCTCTATGCAACCGTGGAACTGCTCAATGCAATCGTTGACTCGGTCAACACCGGCAAGGAAGTTGAACTGAAAGGTCTGTAAGCCATGATTATTGACGTACATAACCATCCGGATTGGTACGGCCATCCCATTGATAAGTTTCTTGCGGATATGGACGAAAAGGGCATCGACAAGACATGGCTGCTCTCTTGGGAGTGCCGTCATGACGAGTATGACCCCGCTTATCTCAAAAACTGTCCGCCCGTGGTAAACGGGGAGTACGGCCCGATTCCGTTTGAGTATTGCCTTCCGTATAAGGAAAAGGCACCCGACCGTTTCATCTTGGGCTACGCACCCGACCCGCGCCGCCCCGATGCGATTGACCGCATGAAAGCCGCGGTCAGCATCTACGATGTCAAGGTCTACGGCGAGATGAAAATGCGCCTGATGTTTGACAACTGGGATGCAATCCGTATGTACCGCTACTGCGGGGAAGCGGGAATTCCGGTTTTGGTGCATATCGATTATGAGTTTGACCGTGCAGCCAACTACCCCCGTCCGAATTATTGGTACGGCGGTGGCATGGACGCCTTTGAACGTGCGGTTGCGGCTTGCCCCGAAACCAACTTCATCGGTCATGCCCCCGGCTTCTGGGCGCACATTTCGGGAGACGACCAGTTTCACAAAACCGCATACCCCGAAGGCAAGGTACAGCCGGGCGGAAAGCTTCCCGAAATGCTCCGCAAGTATCCGAATCTGTACTGCGACATCTCGGCAGGCAGCGGATGTAACGCGCTGTCCCGCGATCCGGAATATGCGGTCAAGTTCTTAACCGAATTCCAGGACCGTGTGCTTTACGGACGTGATTATTTCGATAACGTCCATCAGGAATTCTTAAATTCCATCGCACTTCCCAAAGAGGTGCTCGACAAAATCTATTATAAGAACGCAATCCGCCTTGTGCCGATTGACTGAGAAAGGAAATTGATTATGGAAAAACTCGCATTGCATGGCGGCGAAAAAGCCAAAAAGTCCGAATGGGGTACCGGTAAGCGCTTCGGTGAGCCGGAACTTCAGCAGCTGAAGGAAGCACTCGATCAGGAGACTCTGTTCTACTGGTTCGGCAACAAGGTCAAGGCACTTTGTGAAAAGTTCAAAACCATGTACGGCTCCAAGTACTGTGTTGCAACCAGCTCGGGTACCGCATCCATCCATGTCGCACTGGGCGCTGCAGGCGTAACCGAGGGTGACGAAGTCATCGTTTCCCCGATTACCGATATGGGCTCTGTCATCGGTATTCTCTATCAGAATGCGATCCCGGTCTTTGCTGACCTCGATCCGCATACCTACAACATGACCGCAGAAACCATCGAAGCTTGCATCTCCGAGAAGACCAAAGCTGTCGTGGTTGTCCATCTTGCGGGTAATCCGGCTGAAATGGACGAAATCATGGCGCTCGCAAAGAAGCACAACATCACTGTCGTGGAAGACTGCGCACAGAGCTATGAATGCTTCTACAAGGGCCGTAAGGCAGGCAGCATCGGTGACTTTGGCTGCTTCTCCCTCAACGACTTCAAGCACATCTCCGCAGGTGACGGCGGTATGGTCCTTACCAACGACGAAGAAAGCTTCTACACCGCAGCAGGTTTTGCGGATAAGAACTATGACCGTTATCAGCGCGACGTTCACGCAAGTGAAATCCCGTTCATTGCTCCGAACTACCGCATGAACGAACTCACCGGTGCGGTGGGTCTTGCTCAGCTTGACCGTGTGGAAGGCATCTGTGCGCGCCGTAACGAAATCGGCCTTCGCCTGACCGAGGCACTCAAGGACCTCCCGGGCATCTATCCGCCGGAAGTCAAGCCGTATAACAAGTCCTCCTACTGGTTCTATATGCTCCGCATTGACGAGAAGGAAGCGGGCTGCACCCGTGCGGAATTCTCCGAAGCGCTTGCGGCAGAAGGTATTCCGAACCAGCCGGGCTATATCCCGTTCTGTGTTTACATGAACAAGCTCTTCCTCGATAAGACCGGTTACATGGGCACCCATGCGCCGTTTGACAGCAAATACTACGGCAAGGAAATCGAGTACAAGGAAGGTCTCTGCCCGACTGCGGAAGAAATCCTCAACACCGCAATCCGTTTTGGTATCAGCGAATTCTTCACCGATACCGATGTGGATGAAATCATCCATGCATTCCGCAAGGTCAGTGCATATTTCCAAAGTAAGAAGTAGCAACAAAAGTCTGCGCAGTTGTTTGGCTGTGCAGACTTTTCCGCAAAGGAGAAACTACCCATGATTATTGATGTTCATAATCACCCCGAATGGTTGGGATATGATTTCGACCGTTACATTGAAAACATGGACCGATACGGGATTGACAAAACCTGGCTTCTCTCTTGGGAATGCCGTCATGATGAGTACGACCCCATCTACTTCCAAAAGTGTCCGCCCGTGGTGCATGGCGAATACGGTCCGATTCCGTTTGAATACTGCATCAAATACAAAGAAAAAGCACCCGACCGCTTCATCTTGGGCTACGCGCCCGACCCGCGCCGACCCGATGCAATCGACCGTATGAAGGCCGCGGTCAGCATTTACGGGGTCAAGGTCTACGGTGAGATGAAAATGCGTCTGATGTTTGACAACTGGGATGCAATCCGTATGTACCGCTACTGCGGTGAAAACCAAATCCCGGTTTTGGTGCATATCGATTACGAGTTTGACTATGCAGCACCGTACAGCCGCGTGAACCATTGGTACGGCGGCGGTATGGAAGCGTTTGAGCGTGCGATTGCCGCGTGCCCCGAGACCAACTTCATCGGTCACGCCCCCGGCTTCTGGGGTCATATCTCGGGCGACGGCCTGCACGATAAGGTCCAGTATCCCACCGGAATGCCCGTCCTTCCGGGCGGAAAACTCCCCGAAATGCTGGACAAATATCCGAATCTCTACTGCGACATTTCGGCATCCGGTCACACCGCTTTGACCCGTGATCCGGAATTCTCCAAAAAATTCCTGGTGCGGTATCAGGACCGCGTCCTCTTCGGACGTGACGAATTCTCCAACAATCATCAGGAAATGCTGCGTTCGTTCGACCTTCCGCAAGAGGTTTTGGACAAAATTTTCTACAAAAATGCTTGTAAATTAGTCCCGTTAGATTAAAAAAGGAGGGAATTCTTATGGAAAATCTCGCAATTTTTGGCGGCGAAAAAACAAAAACCACCCCGTTTGGCACCGGTATGCGCTTTGGTGATGCGGAACTTCAGCAGGTCAAGGAAGCATTGGAGCAGAACACACTGTTCTATTTCAGCGGCACCAAAGTCAAGGCAATGTGCGATAAGTTCAAGGATATGTACGGGGCAAAGTACTGTGTCGCAACCAGCTCGGGTACCGCCGCAATCCATGTGGCACTCGGTGCCGCAGGTGTGACCGAGGGTGACGAAGTCATCGTTGCTCCGATGACCGACATGGGCTCCATGATCGGTATCCTGTTCCAGAATGCAATCCCGGTTTTCGCGGATCTCGACCCGAACACCTACGTCATGACCGCTGAGAGCATCGAAAAGGTCATCACCCCGAAGACCAAGGCTGTCATTGTTGTCCATCTCGCGGGTAACTGTGCGGAAATGGATGAAATCATGGCGGTTGCAAAGAAGCACAACATCAAAGTCATTGAAGACTGTGCGCAGGCGTATGAAACCTTCTACAAGGGTCGCAAGGTCGGTACCTTCGGTGATTTTGGCTGCTTCTCTCTCAACGATTACAAGCAC
>JAZQIE010000070.1:0-7190 GCA_045540975.1 Eubacteriales bacterium | reverse complement strand
GCCGGTACGTATGCGGGCGTCAATGTTCCGTACGGTCCGGGTAATGTGGAAAGCGGTCACGACGGTCTCTTGAATATTTACGAAGATCTCAATCCGTCCAAGAACTTTGCGGTTGACTTCTTAATCAATGACTTCCGCGGTCAGTCGACCAAGACAGGCGAGAAGCATCTCCGCATGACTCAGCTCAATGACTTCCAGGCAGACGATGTTACCACCGCACACGGCCGTCCGCCGATTATCAACAAGAACCCGTCTTGGTTGCAGTTTGCACTTGTTCGCAGAACGGGCACCAATTTGGATTCTCTGTTTACCACGGTCTTTGAGCCGTATTGCGACAACCGTTTCATTGTAAAGGAAGAAAGTGTTGTTTTGATGCGCCAGTCCGGTGCCGCGTATGATGGTACCGATAAGGCAAAGGCGGTCAAAATTACCCTTGCAAACGGTCGTGTTGACTACATTGTTTACTCCACAGATAATCAGATTCTGTGGCGCGTTGACAACACATTCAACTTTATGGGTACCTTCGGTGTTTACACCATCGAAAACGGCACTCCGACCTATGCATATCTCTGTGACGGTACTCAGATCGGCTCCCATAAGATGGACAGCGCATCCTACACCGGCAAAATCGATAACTTCACCCGTGAAATCGCATTTGAAAACTATATTAACGTAACCTTTACCAGTGCGGTTGACTTTGACGATTTGGTTGGTCGTTACATCAACGTCAACAACGGCGGCAACTACAACGCTTGCTATGAAATCAAGGGCGTTACTCGGCAGAGCACCACCACCGCAAGAATCCATACCGGTGACGTTACATTCTTCCGCGGTGACAGTAATTCCTATGATATCGGTGTTGGTATGACATTTACCATCGCGAAGTCCAAGACATTTGGTGTTGAGGCTCCGTCGGCAGGTGAGGTTGTCACATTCAATGCGGTCGATACCCAGATTGCTGCACTTGATTCCTCGTATTCGTTGCAGATTCGTGCAAACAGCTCCAGCGGCAGCTCCGTTACCTACAAGATGACCTCGGGTCCGGTTGGTGCGACATTCGATCCGCTCACCAGAACGATGAGCTGGACTCCGACCGCATTCGGTAATTATTCTGCAACCTTTACCGCAACCGCAAACGGAAAAACCGCAACACTGTCTGTCCCGATTACAGTTCTTGCGGCACCGCCAATCTTGGTTCAGGGTGCGCAAATTCGATTGAGTGGTGTTCAGGGTCTCCGATTCATTTCTCGTATGAATCTTGACAATATCGCGCTTCTTGAAGCATCCGGTGCAACAAACATCGAGTACGGCACCTTGCTTATCCCGAGTGCGGATGTTCAGGATTACAGAGATATTCAGATCGGTGCAACCTTGAACGGTCACGCGGTCGCAAAGGTCCCGGCAGTCTTTATCTATGACATCACCGCGACCGAGAATATCTATACTGCGGTTATCACCAATGTGCTTCCGAAGAATTACAGCAGAGCGTATACCGCTCGTCCGTACTTGTCCTATACCGACAAAGACGGCATTGAACGTGCGGTTTACGGCAACAGTTGTGTCTCCCGCAGCATTTATCAGGTCGCAAAAGCGGCAGTCAATGATGCTGACCGATACAGCGACAGCGAACTTGCAACCTTGCAGGAAATTGTTGATACCGTAGAAGGCTAATAACGTAAAATTTTTACTGGACATTGTAGCGGGAAACTGCTACAATGTCTTTGTATTAACCCGAAAAGGAGTTGAAAACATGGTAGTAGATGTGCATACCCATTTATTTGCCAGAGATTATGAAGCGGCAAAGAAAAAACTGATGGATGCAATGGACCGTTACGGGATCGATATTTCCTATGTTTCTGCAATTGAGGGCTCTCCGTATCCGACAATGGATATTATTGACGAGGGCAATGCTGCGGTTGCGCAGTTCTGTAAAGAACAGCCGGACCGTATCCGTGGCTATGTTTATATCAGCCCGGAGCAGCCAAATGCTATGGATGTTTTGAA
This sequence comes from Eubacteriales bacterium, assembly GCA_045540975.1. GTDB lineage: Bacteria > Bacillota > Clostridia > Oscillospirales > JAAYXM01 > SIG510. The sequence continues at coordinate 5,186 of JAZQIE010000070.1, read as the reverse complement.
ACGTGGAATTGAAGAGCAGGGAATGAGTGGTGTAAAGCTTTGGATTTCCACTACTTGTGATGCTCCTGAGGTAGATCCGCTTGCTGAGAAAATGATTGAATACGGTGTTCCGGTGCTGTTGCATTCCTTCTATAAAGTACAGGGTGCATATATGTATGAAACTCATGGCGGCCATGTTGCAAATCTTGCAAAGAAATTCCCAAAACTCAAGATTATCATGGCACATTTGGGCGGTAATGCGTATCACGGAATCCCGTGCATCCGTGATCTCCCGAATGTTTGGGTGGATTATTCGCTCTCCAGCTATTGGGGAGATATGCTGCCGTATACCTATGAACTTCTCGGTGCAGAGCGCATCCTTCACGGCTCCGATCTTCCGGGTATTTACACCAGTAATCTCGGTAAGATTTTAGAAGTGGATATGACAGAGGAAGAGCGCGAATTGATTCTTTGGAAAAACTCGGAAAAACTCTTCGATAAGAACTTCAAACTGTAAGGAGGCGTACGAAAATGACTGGATTTGATTGTAACTGTTTTGTCGGTAATTGGCCGTTTCATAAAGTGCGCCGCAATACAATTGAGGCAATCCGTGAATTGCATGAGAAAAACGGGATTGGAGGAGCGTGCGTTTCCAGTTTGGAGGCGATTTTCTACAATGACCCGTGGGAAGCGGATGAAGCGCTCCATGAGCAACTCAAAGGTCTTGATAACTACCACCATATTATCACAGTAAATCCAATGCTCCCGGGCTGTTTGGACAGCATCCGCCGTGCGGTTAAACTGTGGGGGATTCGCGGTGTCCGTATTTTCCCGGGCTTCCATGGTTACGAATTGCGTGATCCGAAGATGGTCGAATTCTCAGACTTACTCCGTGAGCTTGATTTGACTCTGTTTCTCACACTCCGCATGGAAGATGAGCGCAATACCTATCTCTTCCATCCCAAATCCGTCGGAATCAATGACATCATGGACTATTTCTACCTCAACAAAGGGATGAAGGTAATCATCTGCGGTGGTTGGAATGGCGATATGATGTATTTGAATTCGCGCCTAGACCCGGATTCGGATATTTATTGGGAATGCAGCGCAATGCGCGGTGCTCTTTATGTCGTGGATGATTTGTATCGCGCAAATCTGACCGACCGTTTGCTTTACGGCTCCATGGCACCGATTTTTGTGCTGAAAAGCACCCGCCTGTTGGTTGAAACCGCAGACATTCCGGACGATATCAAGGAACAGATTCTTTCTTGCACCGCAATCAAAGAAAAAGGCTGGCTGGCATAAAGTTTTAACGGCGTAATCCGCTTCGGATTGCGCCGTTTTTTAGTGCAAAAACAGATTCTTTCGCAGAATATGTTTAGATAAATCATAAAATAAGTCAATAGATTAAGTGTCCGTTATACTTGCAAAATACACCGAAATGTAATATAATCTTAATATCTATTTGTATAGAGGAGAGAGAAACATGAATGATTTGTTAATCAAACAGAAAAGAAGATTTAGCAGAGTTATTGCGCTTGTGCTTTGTCTTGCTATGCTTGTCGGAATTGCTCCTGTTTTCCCGCAGGCAGAGGCTGCTGAAAAGGCTGTGTTTGTCTATAACCAGCACAAACTGCAATACGGTCAATGGGGGATAAACGGGTACTCTCCGGACGCGGTCTATAACTACTACAAAACCATGTCCGGAAACTCTCAGGAGCTCTCTACATATGCAAGTGCAAAGACCGGACCGTTTGGCACGTATGCGACCACTCCGTTCTGCTTTTATACCAAGAGCGAAGGCGCGGTCTACACATGGGGCGACCAGAACTACGGTTGGGCTTTGATTGCCAATGGCTCCTGGGCTTCGACTGCGATTCTTCTCCCCAACAGCGGCACCTATACGCTTTCGTATAATGCCGGCGTTTATAAAAACAGCGGCAAACTGAACATCTATTTTTCTCCGATTGATACAACAAATCCCGTTGCAGAAGAATACTTTGTCGGTGCAGTAGACCCGACAGGCGGAGAAACACCGGATTGGAATCAATTATTTCCTGTTGGTACTGTGACCGCGGAGGCAGGGGAATACCTTGTTACCACACAGATTACCTCTGAGGGGAATCTCTTTGGCGGCAGCTTCCAGCTTGCTTCCACCGCAAACAAAAAGACCATGACTTTGTCTGTCGGTAGCGGTAGTGCGCTCACTGTCAATCGCCGCGCAACTGCTTCCTATCCGATCAGTGCGCTGATTGACGGAACAACCGTTTCTGCGGCAGATGCAACCTATGCGGTTGCGGAGCCGGTAGACCCCTCCGTTGTAAGTGTTTCCGTCAAAAACGGTAACTTAGAAGTGTTCGGTCTTGCGGAAGGTTCGACCACCGTTAACCTCCGCCTTGCCGTCAACGGTGTTATGGGCTGGGTCGAAGTCCCGGTCAGCGTTACCAATAACGTGATTGTAAGCGCATATGACGTTGATCTCGGCTTCTCGCGCAACGAAATCGGTGTTGGCGGAACGCACTATACCGAAGTAAAACTCTTCTATTATGACGAACAAATCTCTCTCTTGAATGCGTCCAATTTTTCTGCGGTTTCCAATGCACCGTCTATTGCAAGCGCTTCCATTGAGCAGGTCGGTGATAAACTGATGCTGTCTGTTTCCGGCCGTGCGGAAGGATATGCAAAACTCACGGTCAAGTTTGACGCAGATGGGCTAACACATACGGAAACCTTGACCATCAAGGTTTCGGAACAATCCTATTTCTACAATTTGAAGCGCCTGCACTGGGGCGAACTCAGTACCGACGGCACCTCTCCGTCGTATTTGAGCGACTGGGATAAGATTAAATATCTCTCCAATCTCAACGGTCATACAACCGATTTATACAAATTCCATGCACAATCGGTCGGCAGCACTTGGATTTGGAGCGCACTGTCGCCTGACCGCGGCCCGATTTTTACCGGTAAAAACGGTGATTTTGCTTCAATTCAAGTTCGTTTGAATGAAACCGGTGTCTATATCCCTTCGATTTCCTATTTTGCGCATCCGGACGGGGAAACCTTCAACGTCTATCTCGCACCGGTCGGCACCGAAGAATGGATGAGCGAGGAATACATAATCGGTGAAATTGATACCTATGCCGATGAAGAACTCACAGACGAAGTGAAGACTTTTGAACATCTGTCGCTTCAAGCAGGGGAATACATCATCGGTTTTGAAGCGACCGGTTCTTCCTCTTATCAGACCGGATATTTTGGAGGCATTACATTCGATATGATTGGTATTCCGTGGATTACAAGCTATGCAGAGATTCCGAGCGTCCTTTCTGTCGGTGGAAATGCAACCGTAAACCTGCGTTCTGTCTTTGGGGGGGAAGGCATTCCGTTTAAGAATGCAACACTTTCCGTTGAGGATGAAACGATTGTCGGAGCAGAACTCACCGCAGACGGGGTGAGTGAAAATGCAATTTTAGAACTCGATGGCAAAAAAGTCGGTGATACCGAAATTACTGTCACCATGCAGTACGGAAGCATGACGGGTGAACTCGTCATTCCGATTTCTGTTCAGGAATTGTCTATGGTTCGTAAGAGCTATCGCTATGACTGGAAAAAAGTGTATTACGGTCCGTGGAGCACCAGTGCATACAATCCTTGCGAAATTGATGACTACGGATACACAACACGCGGCGACCCCAACGAAATGTGCCCGGATATCACAACCGACCCGTGCATGTACGGCGGCGACGGCGGCACCATCACCGAAGTTGGTTGGATTTCCAGTTCCCGTGACTACGGTATCTACTTAAACGGTCAGGTCGGCTCGTACACCTCTTATAAAATCCGTGTTGACCAGACCGGTGTCTATACACCGAGCGCTTCTTACACATCTTGGAGATATGGCGGTTTTACCGAGGTTTATTTGGCACCTGCCGATGCGGAAAACCCGCGTGAAGCAAAATATTTGCTCGGAAAATTCAACGGTTACAGTTCTGAATTGGTTGCCAATTTGTCCCTTTCGGGCGATCGCCGTCTGATGCGCGCGGGTGAATATGTCGTTTCTTATGTCATTGTCGGATCATCTCATGCAATGTTCTCCGATTCTTTCTCCCTGAAGGCTCCGGCGGGCAACTACATTCACCTTTATCCGGATGACTACAGCTATGTGTTGGAAGGCAAAAAGATTGAAATTCCGATTAACGTCATCCGCAACGACGCACCGGTTGATTTCGGCCAGATTGATTCTTATGAAGTCTCTGTTGACAATACTTCGATTGCCGATGTTGAAATGAAGGTTGAGAACCGCAAAGGAACCATCGTTGTGACCGGTAAGTCGGTTGGTGTTGCAAACATTACTCTTACCGCAAAGCGTTTCAGCAATACTTGCGAAATTACAATCCCCGTCGATGTTGTCGGTCTCGGTGAACGAAAACTTTCTCTTGATAAAAACTACTTAATTCCGGGTGAAACCACCAAACTTCATGCCTCCATTTCGCTCACAAACGGCGTTGAACTCACTCCGCAAGATTTGAACGAAATGGGTGTTGAAACCACTGTTTCAACCTTAAAGAGCGGTATCGTTTCTCTGGATGAGGACAATGTTGTCACCGGCGTTGGAGCAGGGACCACTGCAATCCGTATGACCATGGTTTACAACGGAAAAACCATTTACAGCGGTGTGTCTGTCCGTGTATATGACTATACGTATTCTTCGCTTTCTGTCAGCGTGGATGATGCGACCATGTATCCGGACCACACTCAGCAGCTTCAGGTCAGCGCACTGACAAACGGCTCCACTGCTGCCAATAACCTCATTGGAGCAGAGAATGTACAGTTTACCTATAAGTCCAGCGGCGCAGGGCTTACTGTCAGTAACACCGGTCTTTTGACCGCAAAAGAGGTCGGTACCTATTGGATTGATGTCAGCGGTACCTTTAACGGAACAACCCACACCACGGGGATTCAGATTGTCGTTTCAAAGAACGGTTATAAGAGCTTGACGCTGGATATCCCGGTTACACGCTTGAAGGTAGACGGCGACACCATGCAGGCAACCGCAAAGCTGACCACACTCTCGGGTGAAGTTCTCGGAAACGAGTCTGTTACGTTCAAACTTAGCAACAATTGCGCTTCCATTACCGCAGACGGTGTGCTCACCGGTCTTGCGGCAGGTGACACGGTCCTCACCGCAACAGCGGGTGGGTTGAGCG
>JAZQIE010000069.1:0-8348 GCA_045540975.1 Eubacteriales bacterium | reverse complement strand
GTCGTTGAGGAAGATGTTGCATTCGGTCCCGAAAATCTCGGCATTCCGCAGGATGAACTCCGTGCACGTGTCGATCACGCTTTGAAGGCGGTTGGAATGTATGACTATCGCGACCATGCACCGCACCTTCTTTCGGGTGGTCAGAAACAGCGTGTTGCCATCGCAGGCGTAATTGCAATGCGCCCTCGCACCATTGTATTCGACGAAGCAACCGCAATGCTTGATCCCCAAGGTCGCGCAGAAGTTCTTTCCACCATTCGAAAACTCAACCGTGAAGAAAACATTACCATGGTATGTATCACCCATCATATGGAAGAAGCCGCAGAGGCTGACCGTGTTGTTGTGATGGACCACGGAGCAATCGCAATGGACGGAACTCCGAGCGAAATTTTTGTTCGTGTTGAAGAACTTCAGGCGCTGGGGCTTTCTGTTCCGCAGACTGTTGAACTTCTCTTTTCCCTCAAGCAAGCAGGGCTTTCCTTACCGCTTGATGCTTTGGATACCGATGCTTGCGCCGATGCTATTTTTTCCGCAATCAACTGATTTGGAGGCTTTCTTTGGTGAAAACTGTAATGCGTGTAAGCGGTTTGTCGCACACTTATAATCCGAATACGCCGCTGAAACATACCGCACTGAAAAACGTTACATTTGAATTATATGAGAATGAGATTTTGGGTGTCATCGGTCACACAGGATCAGGAAAATCAACCTTGATTCAACACTTAAACGGCCTTTTGACGCCGTCCGAAGGTACTGTTTATTACCGCGGACAAGACATCCATTCCTCCAAAGAAATTCTCCGTGATGTTCGTTTTCATGTGGGGCTGGTATTCCAATACCCGGAGTATCAGTTATTTGAAGAGACTGTATTTGAAGACATTGCCTTCGGACCGAGAAATCAAAAGCTCTCAGAAGCAGAAGTAGAGAATCGCGTCCTTTCGGCAATGCGCGCGGTCGGACTCTCCGAAGCTTTGCGCAATCAATCTCCGTTTGAACTCTCGGGCGGTCAAAAACGCCGTGTTGCCATTGCCGGTGTGATGGCAATGCAGCCGGATGTGTTGATATTGGATGAGCCGACTGCGGGTCTTGACCCTCGCGGCAGAGCCGATATTTTGAAACATATCAGGGAGTATAACAAAGAAACCGGTGCCTCCATTATTTTTGTCACCCATAGTATGGAGGATATTGCATCCATGGTGGACCGCATCCTTGTTATGTGTGACGGCTGCGACTATATGACCGGCACTCCGAACGAAGTGTTCACGCAAAGCGAAGCGCTCAACAAAGCAGGGCTTTCCGTACCGCAAGTCACACGCGTTGTGCAAGAATTACGTGCGCGCGGACTTGACCTCCCTCCTTCGATTTACACGGTCGAGGATGCACGTGATGCAATTCTTAAACTCTCCAAAGGAGGGTGCGGCTCATGTTAAAAGATATTACTCTGGGTCAGTTTTTTCCGGGCAACACCCTGCTTCACCGTTTGGATCCACGTGTCAAGCTCTGTGTGACCATGTTGTACATTGTTGCGCTCTTTTTGTGCGAAGGTCCGATTTCTTATGCAATCATGACCATTCTCTTGATTGCGGCAATTCTTACTTCCAAAATTCCGATGCAAACGATTTTCAAGAGCCTTCGTCCGATTATGGTTTTGCTTCTTATCACCACACTCTTCAATCTGCTTTATATGCAGGGTGGAAATGTGATTTTCGAATGGAAGTTTCTCCATATTACGGATTATGGCATCTACAACGCGCTCTATCTGATTGTTCGCATCATTCTTCTCATCGCGTGCACCTTTGTAATGCTCACCTATACCACTTCCCCCATCATGCTGACCGATGCCATCGAGTCTCTGCTCAGTCCTCTCAAAAAACTTCGTGTGCCTGTGCATGAGCTCGCTATGATGATGTCGATTGCACTTCGGTTTATCCCGACACTTCTGGATGAAACAGATAAGATTCTTTCCGCACAAAAATCACGCGGAGCGGATTTTGAATCGGGCAGCATTTTCAGCCGTGCAAAAGCACTTGTTCCGATTTTGGTTCCCCTCTTCATCAGCGCATTCCGCCGTGCAGAGGATCTCGCAATTGCCATGGAATCCAGATGCTATCGCGGCGGAAAGGGTCGTACCCGTCTGCGCACATTAAAAATGCATCGTTCGGACATTTTTGTATTGGCTTTGGTGATTCTTACCATTGCGCTCGCAATTACCGTGCGTTATACCGTTCCCTTCGGTATCATGACACCATAACAAGGAGTCTTGCTCATGCGCCATATTGCACTCATGTTATCCTACGACGGGTCTGCGTATCACGGTTGGCAGATTCAGTCTAATGCAAATACGATTCAAGGCACACTTTCGAGCGCGATTCAAAAGATTGCGCTCGGTTCTACCGTTCCTGTTGGGTGCGGACGTACGGATGCAGGTGTTCACGCGCGCTATTATGTCGCAAGTTTTTACACAGACAGCCAAATCCCGCTTGACCGCTTCCCCATCGCGTTGAACACGGTTTTGCCGCATGACATTGTCGTTCACAAGGCGCATGAAGTAGATGACACGTTTCATCCTGTGCATTCCTGTATCCGCAAGGAGTACACCTATGAACTTTATCGCGACGGCACCCCGAATCCTTTTTACCATCAACGCGCGCTCTTTTATCCCTATCGCTTAGATGTTGAAGCGTTGCGGTTTGCGGCATCACAATTTTTGGGCACACATGATTTTGCCTCTATGCGTTCACTCGGCACGCCGGTGAAAAGCACGGTTCGTACCGTGTATGCGTTTGATTTGATTGAAAACGGTACAAATCTTTCCTTCCGCATTGCGGCAAACGGATTTTTATATAACATGGCGCGAACTATGGTCGGCACCTTGCTCGCGGTTGCACAAGGGAAAATCACAGCAGATGAGATTTCGGCAATTTTAGAGAGCAAAGACCGTTCCCTCGCAGGTGCAACCGCTCCTGCACACGGACTTTACATGACCGATGCACATTACGGAAAGGAGTATTTCAATGGCTAAAAAAGAGAAACACGGCGCCGGACGCGGCATTCGCCTGTTCGTGCTGATTCTCGTGTTTGTGGTTGTCCTCTCTGTGTTTTTATTCAGCGGGATGCTCCGCAACACTTCAATCCAACACCTTGCATATTTTTTGACTTCGGGAATCTCCGGTGCATCGGATACTGTCAATATCACATTCCCGGAAAGCGACAACAACCGCTTTCATTTATTGAAAAAGGGGCTTGTAATTCTCTCCAACGAAAAGCTTTCGGTGTATTCCATGTCGGGCGAAGAGAAATACTCTGTTCCGCTCACTTATCGCAACCCTACCGTTTCCGGAAGCGAGAAACATTTGATTGCATTTGATCGCGGCTCAACGGAATTTTTGGTAACCAACGGAACGTCCATTCTTTTACAAGAAGAAGCCGCATCAAATATTATCAATGCCAATATGAATCGCAACGGTGCTTTTTCCCTGATTACAGACGGGCCGGATTGCAAAACATTATTGAGTGTTTACAATCCATCCTTTGATTTGGTTTATAAACTCTATTCCACAGAACAGTATGTTATGGATGCCGCAATTTCAAACAATAATAAATCCATGGCGGTTCTCACGCTTTCCGCATCGGGCGAAGGTTTTATCGGAGCGGTCTCCTTCTATCATTTGGATGAGGAAGAGCCGTATTTCACCCATTCTTTGACCGATTGTGTTCCCCTTGCGGTCGAATACGATGCCGGCGGTCAGATTCGTGTGTTATGCGAAAACCGTTATCTGCTGTTTGATAAAGACGGAACGTTGCTCACCGAATTCCCCTTTGACCAAACCGATTTACTCAGCTATACATTTGGTTCCAAGCGCATGGTTGGACTTCTCACAAACAACTACAGCACCGGTGGGTACTCCTCAATGACGCTTCTCTCAAGGAATGACGAAGAGCCGCTCAGCATAAGTTTTCGTGAAGAAACACTTGCGGTTTCCGCCGCAGGTAATTATATTGCGGTACGTTGCCCGAATAAAATTGTTGTATATGACCGCAAACTACGGTTAGACCGTACTTACACCGTCCCTGCAGGTGTAAAATCCTGTATCATGCGTGAAGACGGCACCGTATTGATCATCGGAGCAAATTTTGCAACCCTGCTGGTCTCTTAGTCCCAAGGAGGTTTTGAAATGAGTTTCTCTCTTCCTGCGATTCTCGCGGACGTAATTGCCGTCGCACTCTTGGTTTTCTTTGCTTTGCGCGGCCGCAAGCGCGGATTGATTCGTACATTGGCCGGAATTCTTGCGCTGATTCTCGCGTTCTGGGGTGCGGGGATTTTGGCGCAACAGACTTCTCCGTATCTTTCCTCGAAATACGTTGAGCCGTGGATTTACCGGGCTGTACTTCCGTCTGTCTCCGAGACACAGCCTGTGACAGTACCGCCGGAATCCGAAACCGAGGTGACGGAAACCTTGGGCGGCGCGTTTGACGAGATTGGCATTCCGAAGGGCACAATCGAGTCATTCTTCAATGATTTTGTAATCAATGTGACCGATTCATTTGAACGTATTGTGGAAAGCGCTTCAAAATCAATCGGGTATAAACTGACATATGCGATTTTGTTTTTGTTATACTTTTTGATTCTGTATCTCCTGTTACGCCTTGCGGCAAAACTCATTGAATTACTCGCAAAAATCCCCGGCATCAACTTTGTAAACAAGAGTCTTGGCTTGATTTTGGGCTTGATTTCCGGATACTTAGTCGTCTTGATTTTGAGTTTTATCCTTACCACTACAGGGTTTTTACTGACCCCACAACTTGTATCTCAAACATATGTGTTACATTTCCTTGTAAATTTTAGTCCGCTTTCGTTGTTTGCGTAACGGATATCTCATCACCAAAGAGAAAGAAGTGACTGTTTTGAATCTCCCTAATATTCTGTCTGTCTTCCGTATGTGTTTGGTCCCGGTATTTGTATGCTTCTTTTTTTCAAAGGATCCAAACGGACATTTTTATGCCGCGGCAATATACGCGCTTGCTGCTTTGACCGACATTTTAGACGGAATCATCGCGCGTAAATTCAATTTAATTACAAAACTCGGAATTGTTCTTGATCCGCTTGCAGATAAACTCATGACAATTACCGTGTTTATTTGCATTACCATTCGGGGTATCATTCCATGGTGGATTATTTTGATTCTTTTCGCAAAAGACGCGCTTCTTATCATTGGCGGCGTGAAGCTGTATAAAGACTTATCCGCTGTCATTTCTGCAAATTCTTTTGGGAAAAGTGCAACCGTAGTGTTGGTTTTGGGCGGTATTGTTTTAACGCTCTTCCCCAACGTCATTCCCCCTCTGTTCCGAACGGTTTATTTGATCTTGGCTTTGATTCTTTCCATTCTCGCGTTTATTACGTATCTGTATCAATACATTAACTACCAGCGCGGGAAGGTAAAATAACTTCAGGAGGAAATTATGCAACCGAAACTTTGCAGTAGATGCAAGCAGAATATTGCTGTTATTTTCATTACGAAGATGGAAAATAACCAATCCGTCAGTGAGGGCTTGTGCTTAAAATGTGCCAATGAATTGGGATTAAAACCCGTGCAGGATCTCATGGAGAAAATGGGAATTACCGAAGAGGATTTGGAATCCATGAACACTGAAATGATGGGAATGCTTCAGGAAATGGAAGGCATGGATCTCCCGATGGCATCAGATGACAGCGACGAAGATACCGACGGTCAAACCGCAACCTTCCCCTTTTTAAACAAATTGTTTGGCGGACCCATGGCACAACCGCCGCAGGATGCGGATTTCCCACCCGTGAAAAGTGATGGAAAAGAACGCCGCAAAGAGAAAAAAGACCACGGCAGAAAGTTTCTCGACAGCTATTGCATCTCGCTTACCGGGCGCGCAAAAGCAGGTGAATTGGACCGTTTAATTGGTCGTGAAACCGAAATCGAACGCGTGATTCAGATTCTCAACCGCCGACAAAAGAACAACCCCTGCCTTATCGGTGAACCTGGTGTCGGCAAAACCGCAATTGCAGAGGGTCTTGCCGCCCGTATTGTGGACGGAAATGTTCCTTCCAAATTGCGCGGAAAAGAGATTTGTTTGCTGGATTTAACCTCGCTTGTTGCAGGAACACAATTTCGAGGTCAATTTGAAAGCCGCATGAAGGGACTCATAGACGAGATAAAAAAACTCGGAAATATTATCCTTGTCATTGATGAAGTGCATAACTTAGTCGGCGCAGGTGATGCCGAAGGGTCGATGAATGCGGCAAACATCTTAAAGCCTGCACTCTCGCGCGGTGAGATTCAGGTAATCGGTGCAACAACCTTCAACGAATACCGCAAGTATATTGAAAAAGACAGTGCTTTGGAACGCCGCTTCCAGTCTGTTATCGTCAATGAGCCCTCCATTCAGGAATCCGTTGCCATCATCAAGGGCATTGCGCACTATTACGAGGCATACCACGGAGTCAAGATTCCGGGACATGTTGCGGAGCTTGCGGTTGTTCTTTCCGAGCGTTATATTACAGACCGTTTTTTGCCCGATAAGGCAATTGATTTGATTGACGAGGCTTGCTCCGAATTGAATCTGAGCAGTAAACTGATCACCGACCGCGCAGATATTGCAGCACAGCTGCAGGCGGTTGAAAAAGAACGCGATGAACTCCTTTCAAAAGAGATGGACAATTCCGCATACGAACGCCTTGCGGCTTTAAAAAGCCGTGAAGTGCGTTTGCAGGAAACCCTTCAGCAGTTATTGGATCTGCCCTCCCCCGAATTGAGTGTGGAGCATTTGGCGCATGTAATTGAGTTGTGGACAAAAATTCCTGCCGCATCCATCCAAGAAGCGGAATTTGAGCGTTTAAGCCAGCTCGAATCCCGACTGAAAGAGCGCATTGTAGGTCAGGATGAAGCAATTTCTTCTGTTGTTGCCGCAATCAAGCGTAACCGTGTGGGTATCTCTCCCAAGCGCAAACCGGTTTCCTTTATCTTCGTCGGCCCGACCGGCGTCGGTAAAACCGAATTGGTAAAGTGCCTCGCACAAGATTTGTTTGATTCGCCCGAAGCATTGATTCGTCTTGATATGTCCGAGTTTATGGAAAAGCACGCGGTTTCCCGCATCATCGGTGCGCCTCCGGGATATGTCGGATATGATGAAGCAGGTCAGCTGACTGAAAAAATCCGCCGCAAGCCTTACACCGTGGTCTTATTTGACGAGATTGAAAAGGCACATCCCGATGTTATGAACATCCTGCTCCAGATTTTGGACGACGGTACGATTACCGATGCACAGGGTCGCAAAATTAATTTTGAAAACACCGTCATCATCATGACCTCCAATGCAGGAAGCCAGACCAATTCCACCACTGCAGGCTTTGGTCAAACGATTTCCGAGCAAGGAAAGGACCGTGCAATGAAAGCACTTGGCGAATTCCTTCGCCCCGAGTTTATCAACCGTGTGGATGAAGTCATTGCCTTCAATCATCTGCCCAAAGAGCATTTTTCCGAGATTGCCCGCATCATGCTCGGCGATTTGACAACCGCGCTCAAGGAAAAGGAAATCGCCTTCTCCTATGACGATGCCTTGGTTGATTATCTCATGGAGAAATCCTACTCCGTTAAATTTGGTGCACGAAATCTTCGCCGCACAATTCAAAAAGAGGTGGAAGATGCAATCGCAAATCTCCTCATCGAGCAGTATCGTAACCCTCCGAAATCCATTTTTGTCACCGCAAATTCCGAAAGCGGGATTGCGTTGACCGCGCTGTAACCGATTCATTCCGAAAGTGGCAAAAGATTTTGCCACTTTCGGAAAACTTTTTCCCTTTTTCCCTTGACAAATCAGGCTTCCCTATGCTAAAATAATCAGGCTGATTTCTTTTGCGGGTGTAGTTCAATGGTAGAATTCCAGCCTTCCAAGCTGGTTACGTGAGTTCGATTCTCATCACCCGCTCCAAACGCCTCTTTAACTCGACTCGTTGAGCGAGGCTTTATATGCGCCTGTAGCTCAGGTGGATAGAGCAACTGCCTTCTAAGCAGTGGGTCGGGAGTTCGAGTCTCTCCAGGCGTGCCAGTTTTTCTAATCGTTCTGGTTTTTGGAATTAGGGTTTGATATGGTGGATGTAGCTCAGCTGGTTAGAGTACTAGATTGTGGCTCTAGGGGTCGCCGGTTCGAATCCGGTCTTCCACCCCAATTCCTTTTTCCTTGTCCCCACCGATACTGGGGTGTAGCCAAGTCGGTAAGGCACCAGACTTTGACTCTGGCATTCGTAGGTTCGAGTCCTGCCATCCCAGCCAAATATGATCCACTAGCTCAGTAGGTAGAGCACCGCCCTTTTAAGGCGG
>JAZQIE010000068.1:0-4757 GCA_045540975.1 Eubacteriales bacterium | reverse complement strand
AATCAAAGCGGTACCCTCTTCAAACAAAGAGAGTGCGCGGTCAAGCGGAGCATCACCGCTTTCCAATGCTTTAACGACTTCTTCAAGTCTCTTCATTGCTTCTTCAAACGTCATTTTGTCTGACATGATTCCTCCACCTTTCCAAACAATTCATCCACGGTGCAAACCGCACCGCCCGAACCAAACCGAAGTGACAACCGTTCACCGACAGAGATATCGGCGGAATCCTTAACGGAAACGCCGTCATCGGTTGTTGCAATCGAATAACCGCGAGAAAGGACTTTGAGCGGGCTCATTGCATCCAATCCTGCCGCCAAATGTACAAACCGTTCTTTTGCCTGTGCAACGGTTTTCTGCATTGCAGACGTCATGCGATTGGTTTGATAGTCAAGAAAAAGCCGACGCTCCGCAATCGTATTAAGCGGACTGGTCATACACGGTTTTTCCGAAAAGCCTTTGATTCGTTCTTTCAGGAAATTCAATTTGTGCTGCATCAACTGAAAGAGTTTTGCATTTGTTTTGGACAAATGATCGTATAAAACCGCTTGGTCTGGTACCGCAAGTTCCGCCGCATTGGACGGGGTTGCCGCACGTAAGTCGGCCACAAAATCTGAAATCGTAACATCGGGTTCATGCCCGACCGCGGAAATAATCGGAATCACGGATTCATGAATCACCCTTGCGAGTGCTTCGTCATTGAACGCCCACAAATCTTCCAGCGAGCCGCCGCCGCGACCTGTGATAATCAAGTCACAGCACATATGTTGATTTAAGTATGAAATCGCATTTGCAATGTCGGGTGCGGCATCCGGACCCTGCACCAAAACGGGAACGACCAGAATCGTCGCAATCGGATATCGCGCTTTTAAAATACGAAGCATATCGCGAATTGCGGCACCGGTTGGTGATGTAACAAGTGCGATGGTTTTGGGGTACTTGGGAAGCGGAAGTTTTGTCTCTTGCGCAAACAAACCCTCAGCCAAAAGCTTTGCTTTGAGTTGTTCAAACGCTGCGGACAAAGCACCGATTCCGTCGGGAATCATATCCGTGATATAAAGCTGATACTGACCGTCACGCGGGAAGACGCTGATACGTCCCTTGGCAATGATTTTCATGCCGCTTTCCGGACGAAACTTCAGCTTTACAGCATCGAATTTGAACATGACCGCGCGCAGCACGGATTCTGAGTCCTTGAGCGTCATGTAATGATGACCCGAAGAATGAAATTTATAGTTTGAAATCTCACCACGCACATAGACGGTGGCGAGTTGGGGGTCGGTTTCAAACTTTCCCTTGATGTATTCACTGATTTCCTTGATTGTGAAAATATGTCCTCTCAAGCAAGGCCCTCCTCAGTATGCAAATGTGCCGCCAAGACCGCACATCCAAACGCATTATCGGCAGAATATGCAGGCGGCGCGAACACCGAATCCAGATTGCTCATATACGTTCTTAAAAGTGTATTGGATGAAACACCGCCCGAGAATACAATCGGCAGCATTCCGTGTGTTTTCTGTGCCAAACGGGTTGCTTTTTCTACCGCACCCGAAACGGTAAGTAAAACATAACGCGCAATTTTTGCCGCATCCGTTCCCTTCCCAAGCAGTTCATTTACTTTGTTTTCCATTCCCGATAGCGAAAAGGAGCAATCCTTGACTCGAACGGGAAATTTATCGTCACAATCCGTGGTTTGCGCCAATGCATCCAGCGCTTTTCCGGAAGGAAAAGAAAGCGAAAGTTTCTGCCCGGTACGGTCAATGAGTTGACCTGCCGAAATATCGGTTGTTCCGCCAATTTTTTCAATTTGGAAACTGCCCCGATTCGGTGTTACAAGCAAAAGTTCGGTTGTTCCACCCGACAGATGCCACGCCAGAAAACGGCTTGAGAATAAATCAAACCGACCGCTTGCCGCAAGCACTGCTGCAAGATGCCCTTCTTGATGTGAAACATGATAGCATGGGACATTTGATACGGATGCAATTGCCTCCGCAACTGCAATTCCGGAAACAAAGCACGGCATGTACGAGCCGTCGCAAGGACGCGGGCGGGTGGAAACCCCAACTGCCGCGATGTCTTTTTTCCCGTTTTCAAAAACTGTTTGAAACAAATCGGGAAGCGCCTTTAGATGCGCAAACACCGCATCGGATTGACGAAGACCGAGCTTCCCCTCTTCTACCGGCAGAAGTTTTCCGATACTTTGATGCTCACCGCTTACCGGGTCATACCATGCAAGCGAGGTGGTATAATTACTGGTATCAATCCCGAAACAGACAGCCATTATTCAATGCCTACCTCTTTTAAGACACCGCCCAAAACACCGTTGATAAACGAAACGGTTTCGGGAGAATCATATTTCTTTGCAATTTCGACCGCTTCATTGACCGCAACACGGACGGGAATTTCCTCCGCGTACTTCGCCTCATAAATTGCAACACGCAAAATTGCAACCGCGATACGGGAAATGCGATCAAGCGACCAACCGATTGCATTGGAACGGATATGCTCATCCAGTTCTTCCTGATGTGCAATGGTACCGTTTACGGTTTGGACGATATATTCCTTCTGTTCCTCGATTCCGTCGGAAATAGTGAGTTCCTCGGGTGCATTTTGAAGAAACTCCTCAGAGAAAAGATTTTCAAGGATATCTTCAGCGGAATTGATGGAAAATCCGTATTCATAGACCGAAAGAACGGCCAACTCTCTTGCAATTTTACGACTCATGCTTGTCCCCTCCACCTACGTGAATTTCAAAACATATACATTATACACGAATATTGCATAAAAGTGAATACCCAAAAACAGAAAAAACTGCCGCAGAAAGAGATTCTACGGCAGTTTGGTTTACAGAATGATGCAGATAAGGCCGCTGCAATGCTCGTTGATGATGCGTTCGATGGTTTCCTGGAGTTTACTACGTGCTTCATGCGGCATATGATAGAGTTTATTATTGAGGCCCTCATTCACCAGAGAATAAAGCGATTTTCCGAAGATATTGGAATCCCAAATCTTCGACGGATCTTTTTCAAATTCATCCAGAAGATAGCGCACCAATTCTTCCGACTGCTTCTCGCTTCCCACAATCGGGGCAACCTCGGTTGTGATATCGGCGCGCAGCATATGGATTGACGGGGCGCTCGCGCGGAGACGTACCCCGTACCGACCGCCTTGTTTCATGATTTCGGGCTCTTCCAATTCCAATTCATCGGTACCCGGCATGACAATTCCGTACCCGGTTTCACGGACTTCATTGAGTGCATCGGAGATTTTCTCGTATTCCGCATTGACTTTATGCAGGTGTGTCAGCAATTCAAACAACATTCCGTCATCTGTCACGGTAAATCCGGATTGCTCAGAAAGGAGCTGATAAAACAATTCACGCGGCAGCTCGATTTTGCAAGATACAGTTCCTGTTCCGAGATCCATTTTATCAATAACCACATCGGTGATGTTCTCACAAGTCCCGAGTTCACCGACGCTATCTGCGATATCACGAATACACTTGCTTTGCTTCGCACACGCAAGCATCTTTAAAAACATCTCACGCTTTAACGGATGCTCTGAACCAAGTGCATCTGCCCATGACGGGAGATAAAAATTAAGTTCTGAGAGCGGGAATTCATATAACACAGTTTCCAGGAGCGATGTAAACTCCTCTTCGTCAACGGTCAAACAGTTGACAGCAACACATGTAACGCCGTGCTTTTCTTCCAATTCACGGCACAAATTTTGTGTTTCCGGCGCATTTGGATGCGCAGAATTGACCAAAATCACAAACGGTTTGTTCAAACTTTTGAGTTCATCGATGACACGGTTTTCCGCCGCCAAATACCCTTCGCGCTCCAAATCCGTAATGCTACCGTCTGTTGTAATTACGAGCCCGATTGTCGAGTGGTCGCTGATAACTTTTTTTGTACCGTATTCTGCCGCTTCACTCATTGCAATCGGATTATCAAACCACGGAGTTGACACCATACGCTCTTCTCCGCTTTCGGTTACCCCAAGCGCCCCGTCAACCATATATCCGACACAATCAATCATGCGCACGCGAAACCGTGCATTGTCCCCAAGTGAAACATTTACCGCCTCTTCCGGGACAAATTTCGGCTCAGCCGTCATAATCATACGTCCCGAGCCGCTTTGCGGCAGTTCATCCTGTGCACGCGCTTTTTGATATTCGTTTTCGATATGCGGGATGACTAGTGTCTCCATGAAACGTTTAATAAATGTTGATTTCCCCGTTCTGACCGGGCCTACAACTCCGATATAGATATCCCCATCCGTCCGCGTTGCAATGTCTTGATAAATATTGGTTGCCGTTGCCATAATGCTTCCTCCGTCACTTCATTTCGTTTGTAAATTCTTATGCTGCTGTTTCGGAGAGTATGACAAAAACGTGAAGTGGCTGTGTCGAAGGACACAGCCACTTCACTTGAAGCAAGAATGATAAGAGAGAGTTTTAATTCAAAATACGATCCAAGAGGACCGCAACTTCAGCTCTTGTTGCGTTGCCCTGCGGATTGATCTTGCCGTCACTACCCTGAATGAAGCCGTTTCCGACCATGGACTTGACCGCGTCAATCGCGTAGTCCGAAATCAGGTCTGCATCGGTAAAGGATTCGGGGACATCGTCTTCGACTTCTTTGACCTCAGCCTTAACTGCTTCCAAGGTGCGAGAGAGCATGACCATCATCTGCTCGCGGGTAATCGGTGCCTTCGGCGCGAACTTACCTTCGCCAACACCCTTTACAATGCCGAGT
>JAZQIE010000067.1:0-11062 GCA_045540975.1 Eubacteriales bacterium | reverse complement strand
ACAAGAGAAGCGGGTGTCCGTACATTAGAACGTGAATTCGGAAGAATCTGCCGAAAAGCGGCAAAGCGCATTGTAGAACAAACCGCAAAGTGCGTTACCGTAACCGCAAATAATATCTCGGAATTCTTGGGTGTTCCGCGTTATTCGGATACCAAGCAGGAAATCAAGGAACCGGGTGTGGTCAACGGTCTTGCATGGACCTCGGTCGGCGGTGAGATTTTAGAGGTTGAAGTAAATCTTGTGCCGGGCACGGGAAAACTTGAAATTACCGGTAATCTCGGTACCGTTATGAACGAATCCGCAAAGGCGGCGTTGACCTATATCAGAAGTCGTACAGAGGAATATAAAATCCCATCCGATTTCTATAAAACAATGGATGTTCACATCCATTTCCCGGAAGCGGCAACCCCGAAGGACGGACCGTCTGCGGGTATCACGATTGTGACCGCGTTGATTTCCGCTTTGACCAATGTCCCTGCAAAGTCAACTGTTGCAATGACGGGTGAGGTTTCAATTCGCGGCCGTGTCCTGCCGATTGGAGGACTTCGTGAGAAGACAATGGCAGCGTATCGCAACGGTATGAAAACCGTCTTTATTCCTGCGGAAAACGTGAAGGATTTGGAAGAGGTTGATGCGGTTGTCAAATCCGCAATTACCTTTGTCCCTGTTTCTCATGTGGATACCGTGGTACAAGGCGCTCTGCTTTGGGACAGCAAGCATACCGCCGATTCACCGTCTAAGGTGGTCGGCGCGCATAACGAAGTCCCGTCTGACCACAACGGGGACCAACACCGCGCGGTGATTCGTCAGTAAGGAGGCACACTCCGATGAAGATTAATTTACATAATGCGGAGTTTATCCGTTCTGCGGTAAAAAAAGAAGATTTTCCGCAGGATGTCCTGCCGCAGGTCATCTTTGCAGGAAAATCAAATGTCGGAAAATCTTCGGTCATTAACCGTCTCTTGAATCGGAAGAACTTTGCCCGTGTCGGTGCGTCACCGGGAAAAACAACACATATCAATTTCTTTTTAATCGACAAGCAGATGTATCTTGTCGACCTGCCGGGCTACGGATATGCAAAAGTATCGATGCAGGAGCGTCAGCGTTGGGCGGCTTTGATTGATCTTTATTTTGCTGATGAAAAACCGATTGACCTCGGTATCTTTATTGTGGACATCCGTCATAAACCGACTGCTGATGACTGCATGATGTGTGATTGGTTCAAAAGTGTCGGAATTCCGTTTTGCATTGTTGCCAATAAAATGGACAAGCTGAAAAAAAGTCAGATTGACCCCGCGGTCGATTTGATTGCGGAAACATTTGAAGTTCCCGTTGATTGTATCATTCCGTTCTCGGCGGAGAAAGGATTCGGCAAAGAGGATCTTTTGGAAACGATTCTTGCTCATGTCGAGGAAGAAGTGGAGGAATAACTGTGATTTCACCGTGCTTATCGAAAAATGAACAAGGACATTTGACCATTGGTGGCATGGATGTCCCTGCGCTTGCAAAAGAGTTTGGGACACCGCTGTATCTGATGGACGAAGGTCACATTCGTAAGACTTGCCGTGAATACCGTTCTGCAATGAAAACGCATTACGGTGACCGTTTCTTGGTCGCGTTTGCAGGCAAGGCATTCTGCACCAAGCATATGTACCGCATCTTAAACGAAGAGGAGATGGGTGCAGACTTTGTATCGGGCGGCGAGCTTTATACCGCTTTGCAGGCAGGCTTCCCGATGGACCGTGCTTTCTTCCATGGCAACAACAAAACAAAAGCCGAAATTGAAATGGCGCTGGATGCCAAAATCCGCCGTTTTGTGGTGGATAACCGCGAGGAGTTGCTCACAATCGATGCCTTGGCACGTGCGCGAGATACTGTTTGCGAGATTTCATTCCGTGTCAAGCCCGGTATTGATGCGCATACACATGATTTCATCAAAACAGGTCAAATCGATTCCAAATTCGGTGTTGCACTTGAAAATGGGGAAGTGATGCAGATTGTCGAAGAGGCATCCAAATTGCAGAATGTCCGTGTGGTTGGTCTGCATTGTCATATCGGCTCTCAGATTTTTGAGCATGACCCGTTCCGTCTTGCGGCAGATGTCATGATGAAATTGATTTCCGATATTCGGGACGCCTTTGGCATCACAATTTCTGAGCTAAATCTCGGCGGTGGCTTTGGTGTTCGTTATATGGATGTCGAACATCCCGAACCCATAGATGTAACTGTGAAACACTTTACCGATGCCGTCAAAGAAAGTGCCGAAACGTACGGCGTGGAACTGCCGTTTTTGGTAATTGAGCCGGGGCGCTCCATTGTTGCACCTGCCGGAATCACAGTTTATACCGTCGGTTCCGTAAAAGAAATCAAAGACGTTCGTACCTATGTATCGGTCGACGGTGGTATGACAGATAATCCGCGCTATGCGCTTTACGAGGCGGAATACACCGCAGTGCTGCCTGAGAAGATGGATGCACCGATTACCGAGACCGTCACGGTTGCGGGGCGTTGCTGCGAGAGTGGTGATTTAATCGGAAAGGATATGCGCATTCCGAAGGTGCAGGCAGGGGATTTGCTCGCTGTTCTCACAACCGGCGCGTATAACTATTCCATGTCATCCAACTATAACCGCGTGCCGCGTCCGCCTGTTGTGATGGTGCGTGACGGTAAAGCAAAATTGGTTGTCCGCCGCGAGACCTATGAAGACATCTTAAAGAACGACTTATAAAGGAAAAACCTCTGTAATCAAGCGATTACAGAGGTTTTGATTATCTCTTTTTACCGACAAAGAAAATTGCCAATGTACCGGGACCTGCGTGCGAGCCGATGACCGGACCGATGTCGACAATCTTGTCTGCTTTCATTCCATGACGCTCGGACAGAATCTTATCCAATTCCTTGGCATCGTCCATACAATCTGCCTGGCAGTAATAAACAGTTCCGTTTTCGGGATCCTTTGCAAGTTCTGTGTATTTATCTGCAAGGGCTTTAATTGCCGCTTTCCTGCCTCTTGACTTGGAAACCGATATCAAATGTCCCTCGTCATCAACGTGTAATACGGGTTTAATTCCGAGAACACTGCCAACAAATGCAACCGCAGGGCTGACTCTGCCGCCACGTTTTAAGTATTCCAAATCGTCAACCGTGAACCAATGACAAATGCTGAGAGCATTGTCACGGAAGAATTGTGCTACTTCCTCAATGTTTGCGCCGCTCTGTTTCTTTTGATATCCAAGATAGAGAAGAAGACCGAAACCTGCGGATGCACAAAGTGAGTCGACCGCAATAATCTTTCTCTCGGGGAATTCTTCCGAAAGCTCCTCGGCAGCAATGCGCGCGGAGTTGTATGTGGTGCTGAGACCGGACGAGAAACCGAGGTACAGCACATCATTACCGAGAGAGAGTTCTTCTCTGAATGCATCCTTGAATCGTTCAACATTGACCGCGGAAGTCTTTGCGCTTTTTCCGCTTCTCATCAAATCGTAAAATTCTTTTGAAGAGAGTTCACTGTCGGAATACTCACGCTCCGAATCGTCGAATCGGAAAGTGAGTTCCAAGGATTTAACACCCCACTCCTTTAACACCGCGACAGGCATGTCGCAAGTGGAGTCAGCAAACAGAATGTAATCAGCCATGAAATATATTCCTCCTTTGGTTTCTATCATTAGTATACCGAAAAACAAGCGAAACATCAATCAACCGTGTATTTGTCGGCATCTCGTGTCAGTTGAGATAGCGGTAGAGAAAAAATATCTCGATTCTACTGCGGGTAGAGTTAATAAAAAATTCATTGAATTCCGAGGGATTCTGTGTTATAATCATTCAAACAAGTGAAATTATGTATTTTTTTAAAAGCATTATTTGTGAGGTTAGTCATGGAAGATATCAAGTTCATTATCGCGCAAAACATCTCAGAATTGCGTCGAGAAAAGGAAGTTACGCAGGCGGAACTTGCGGAATTTTTAAATTACACCGATAAAGCGGTTTCAAAATGGGAACGTGGCGAGTCCATCCCCGATATTGTTGTGCTCAAGCAAATTGCCGATTTTTTCGGAGTAACACTTGATTATTTGGTTGAAGCGGAACACAATAAAAAAGAGAATGTCAAAACTGTCAATAAGCGCATTTGGGAAAATCGTGCATTTACTACCGGAATCGGAATTGTGTTGGTATTGCTGATTGCAACGCTTACTTTTGTTGTTTTAGAGTTCGCAATCGGAAACTCAGGAGTTAATTGGTTAGCTTTTATTTATGCAATCCCCGCTGCCATGATTGTTTGGCTTGTATTTAATTCGATTTGGTTTAATAAACGAATCAATTTTTTGATTATCTCCATACTAATGTGGTCGATTCTCGCCGCAATCTATTTGAATGCTTTGCTTCTGCATCAGAACATCTGGTTGATTTTTGTTCTCGGTATTCCCGGGCAAGTCATCATTTTACTTTGGTCGCGTATTCGTTCAAAACGTGCTGTTGGGAAATAAGAGAAAATCGGAAAAGGAAGCTGTATAACCATTTGCAGCTTCCTTTTCTTTTCATTACAGTCACGAATGCATTTTTCTATACTTGACACAAATTTACATATGATTGAGCGAAATTTACTATTTTTATGTCATACTATCTTGTAGAATGAAAATGTACAACGTTGTGCTACTTGTGATTGATATGTGTGTTGTGACTGATGGCGCGGAAGGTGGACGGACTGATTCCCTCGTGATAGGAGAAGAATTTGACAAACAGATTCTCGTCGGAAAACCCCATGTCCACGCTGATTTGTTTGATGGACTTGTTGGTTGTGAGGAGTAAATCCTTGATTTTTTTAATTCTTTGCGCGGTGATGTATTCCTTCAGTCCCGTGCCGGTCGTTTTCTTGAAGAACTTGCCGATGTGGTCCGGGGTATATTCAAATTTTGCCGCAATCTCGGAAACCGACGGGTTAGAAGAAGGGTGATTGCGAATGTATTCCGTGATTTGTGAGATGATGGGGGACGCGTGCTGAGATATCTGTGTGGTTAAACGAACATACTCGGTATAAATCAAATAACTGAGTGCATCTGCCGCTGTTGTAGGATAATCGGGAGAGTTTGTGATGTGTAACAGCTGCTTTAACAGTTGTTTTAAGAAAGAAACATCTTGGTTAGAGAGATGTGCAGACGGAACAGGTAAATCGGTTGTAAAATGGAACCATAAAAATGTAGCGCTTGATTCCCGAAAGCCTGCATGCTCAATATTGGGCGAAAGCAAAAGCACATCGTCTTTTTTGAGTGAATACCGTGTGCTGCCTTCTCGGATGTGTACAACATCGTCCAAGACCAAAACCAACTCAAAACTGGTAATCATACGCTTTGGATGGATCCAGCTCCCGCTCGCATGAAACTCGCCGATCATCTCATAATGAAAAGAATGGTTGTTAATTGTAATCATGTCGGATTTTCTCACTAATTCACAAATTTTTACATTGAAAGCAATGCAACATCATTATATAATATTTTTGTAAAAAAAGCAAATCTATCTTGTTAGAATGAAATAACACATTTCATTCGTTCAAAATTTTAAGGAGGTTTTTGTATGAAACGCTCACTCGCCACCCGTTTGTTTGCATTTCTTCTGGTCATCTGCATGCTGATTTCGCTTGCACCGACCGGATTTGCTGCAGACACAACCAAGGGCAAAGACTATATCTTCGATCTCGGTCGCTTAAGATACGGTCAGTGGTCCGACCAAGGTGCAAGCCCAACAACTTTGACCGATTGGGAAGCTCTGGAGAAATTGGGGAACTGGGACAAAGTTACCACCGATCCCTATATGTTCTACGGAAAGTCGGAAAACGCCGCATGGCGTTGGACATCCTCTTCCGGACAATATGGGAAGTACGGTGCCCGCGGCCCTGAGATTTACGGTAAAACCGGCGATTGGGTCGGTTTGATTGTACGTCTGGATGAAGGCGGCGTGTTTACTCCTTGGGTTCGCTATGCGAATGTAAAGGGTATCTATGTTGAAAACAACTTCTATCTTGCACCGCTCGGTGCAAGTGACCCGAGAGCCGAGCAGTTCTTACTCGGAAGTGGCCCTGTTGATTCAATCGACACCTCGGCACTCGGTCTCATCGACTTTGAAGACCGCTATTTGCCTGCGGGCGACTATGTGTTCATTGCAGAAGTTGTGGACGGGGTTGCCGACATGGCATATTCCGCATTCGGTGCTCTGCAGCTTAAGAACGTTTCCGCAGAGCCGTCAAGCCGTTTGGAAATCTCGCTTGATGTGGAAACCACAGACATTGAAGAGGAGACCAAAATCGGCATTGACGTAACCTTGGACGGGGAAGCGGTCGCTCTTTCCGATTTGGATGCTTTGCGTGTTGATTCTCTTGACGGCGAAGTTGCAACCATTCGTGAGGTTGACGGCGAATACTATGTTTACGGCGAATGGACGGGCGAAACCAATCTTTGGGTAGAAGCGAAGCTGGGCGACGAGATGAACGTCGCAATCGCTCCGATTTCCGTGGTCATGCCGCAAGGCTTTAAGAGAGTTGAACTCTTTGCAGGGGAGCAACCCGATGCATATTTCATGCTCGATGATATCACGGTTGACCTTACCACCAAATTTAACCGCGAGGAAGTTACTCCCGAAAAGAATGACTTCATCGTTTCTGTTGCAGACCCCTCGCTTGCGAAAGCAGTGATTGATGACAACGGTGATTTGATTGTCACAGGTCTGCTTGCGGGTGAGACTGAAATTACCGTTACCGTAACCTACAACGGTGCAAGCGGTAGCATTACACTTCCGATTGTTGTCGGCGGTGTGAAGTATTTCTATAACTTCCTGAAAGCGTACTACGGTCCGTGGTCGAATTCCGCTTATCACCCCAACGTAATCACCTCGTTTAAAAAGACAACGACCGGTGGTGTAGGCGAAATCAAAGCCGCAAACTTTCCGCAGACCAGTGACCCGTGGATGTATGGCGGCATCGGCGGTATGTTTAATCCCAGTGTAACCAGTTCCTTTAAAGATTACGGTTATCTGGCAACCGGTGGCCCGGGAGACTGGCTGAACTTCAAAATCAAGGTTTCCGAGGGCGGTGTATACAGCCTTGACATGGTGTTCGGTAAACAAAATTGGGGTTCTTCGTTCGATATCTATTTCTCTCCGGACGAAACACCGACTGAGATGCTGACCAATGAAAAATACTTTATGGCACGTGTGGATACCGCGTCCTCCGGTACCGCATTGGATCAGGTCAAATCTGTCGGTAACGTAACCGTTGAGCCGGGTGTTTATAACGTGACCTGGCAGCTTGCAAAGGATACTTTGGTCGGTTACGGCGGTATGATGACGGGTATGAAACTGTCTGCTGTTACAACCGATAACTTCCGACTCTTCACCCCGACTCCCGACCCTGTTATGGAAACTGCAGACCATACCGTTCCGCTCACCGCTATTTGGAACGGTGCGGAAGTTGATTTCTCGGATGTAACGGATTTGTCTGTTTCTTCCGCAAACGCGAAGGTTGCAACCGGTGAAATCGTTCGTGATGGGGATACTGCAGGCATTAAAATCAACGGTATCGCTGCAGGCAAAACAACCTTTACTGTCTCCGGCGTGTGCAACGGCGCTCAAGCAAGCTATAAGTTTAATGTCGATATTGCGGAGAAAAAGCGCATTTATTCTGTAAGTCTCACAACCGAGAAGCAGAACATTGAAGCGCAAGATGTTGTTGAGACCACACTGAGCGGTGTTTACTACGACGGAACACCGATCGACTTTACCAATCTCGATATCTATTATGAATCCCTCAATTTTGACGTTGCGCAGGTGGATGCAAACGGTGTTATCACCGCGAAAAAGAAGGGTGAGGCTACCGTTCGTGTTTGGGTACAGCAGGGTGAAACCTTGCTCCATTCTGTACTTCCCATTTCGGTCGGCATGGGAAGGGTTACCGAGGTAACCTTCGATCTTCCCGAGATGATACAGCGCGGGAAAAACACCACACTGAAGACAACTGTGAAAACTGCATCCGGCGAAATTCTGGATGACGGTTTGTATTCTGTTGTGTATTCAATCGAGTCGGCAGAGCCGGCGGGTTGTGTTCGTACAAACGCCGCTGTAACCATTCTGCAGGGACGTGCTTTGGGTACCGCAACCTTAAAGGCTGTCGTCACTGTGAATGGCGTTGATTACGTTATCACCAAAACAACCGAGGTTGTAAACAAGCTTCCCGAAAGCGGAGAAGATGAACCCGAACAGCCGAAGGAAGGTCCCGAGAAAATCCTGCTGAAGCTTGATAAAACCTCGATTGGTGTTGGCGAGAGTATCAGCGGCGAAATGGGTGTCTATTATTTCGCAGGTAATTTGGTACCGTATTCCGCAAACAACGATGTCATGACACTTAACTACAACGAAGAAGTTTTGTCTTACGTTGACGGTGTGTTCGTTGCGATTGCCCCGGGAACGACTGACATTACCTTAAGCGCAGGGGAAGACGTCACGGCAACGGTTTCTGTTACGGTTACCGATGAGGTTTTGGGCTCGGCTCAAGCGAACTATGACGGAATCCTTTACACAGATGCGACCGTTGGTTTGGCAATTGATGCACGCACCAATTTGGGTCGAGCAATCAGCACAAAGGATTTGACGCTTTCGTTCGTGAGTGAAAATACCGCGATTGCGACCGTTGATGCTTCCGGTGTTGTAACCGGTGTATCTGCAGGTGATACAACCATTACGGTTACCGCAACTCTTGCGGAAAGCTCGGTTGTGATCATTGTTCCTGTTCATGTTGTTGAAAATGCGGCAAAATCCATCACTTTAACCGCTCCGGTTACCGTGATGAAGCCGAATTCAACAGAGGGAATTCAAACCTCAATCAGCGTAGTTTCCACATCCGGGGATATTCGTCCCGCAGATGTATCGGAAGTCACTTTTGAAAGCTTAAACGATGAAATTCTCACAGTCGATGAAAACGGTTTGGTTCTTCCGGTCGGCGTTGTCGGAAGCGGTGTGATTCGCGCTACCTTTAACTACAACGGTACATTCCTCACATCCGATTTGACCATCAATGTCAAGGAAGGAAAGACCGGTGCGACTTTCTTTACCAAAGAGCGTTGTGCCGCAATTCGGGAAAATGCCGCAAGTTTTGATTGGGCAAAGCAAAGCTATAACTCTGTTAAAGCCAACGCAGAACCGCTTGCAGGTAAGGAAGACGAAATCATTGAGTTTATGACCACCAATGAATTGCCGCGTTCGATTTGGACCGGGTTTAAATACGACCCGACCTATCAGAACTGTAATTACTGCGGTGTTAATATCATTGAATCGTCCGGTAATGCTTATCCGTGGAAGTTCGACTATGAAAACTATCCCTGGAAGCTGCAGTGCCCGAACTGTATGCGCCGTTTCCCGTCGAACGATTTCTGGTCGTTCTACAAAACCGGTATCGACGAATACGGTAACTGGAGTTATGAACTTGCAAAGCAGAACGGCTCGCATCTTTTGACCAATAACAGCTTCCCGGAAATGGACGAACACATCGACAAAAACGGTGTCCTCCAGAATGAAGGTGTCCATGGTTGGGGTGTTGACGACGGTTACGGCTACCGCAGCGGCGAAACATATGAAACACAGTACGGTACTTGGGAATATGCGGACCTCTATATTGCATATTACAACCATTGGGCAAACTGGTACTCGGGCGGTAAGGTCTACAATGCTATTTCACGCTTGATGTACGGCTATGCTTATACCGGTGATATCCGTTATGGCAGAACCCTTGCTGTGATTGTTGACCGTGCGGCGGATTTGTATCCCGATATGAATACCGGTGATTTCCTGCCTGAATTTAACAACAACGGTTGGTTCGGCGGTAAAATCGTCGGCGGTATTTGGGAGACCGGTGTTATCAACAACCTCTCAAAAGCATACGATGTTACTTTTGAGTTGTACGATGATCCGTATGTCTTAAATAAAATCCAGGCAAATGCAGCTAAGTGGAAGCAGACCAACAAGGGAAGTGCTGCAGAAATCCGCCAGCATATCGAGGACGATTTGCTTCGCGAGACTCGTGCGGCGCTTTATGACAAGCGTATCAACGGTAACTCGGGTATGCATCAGTCTGTTGCGGTCACCACCGCGGTTGTTTTGGATAATATGCCGGAAACCAAGGAACTGATTGACTGGGCGCTGACCGGATTCGGCGAAATTCTGCCCACCCTTGTCAGCGGTATCACCCGTGAAGGTCAGGGTACCGAATGCTCGCCGAGTTATAACAACGGCTGGGTCAACTTGTACAGCGGTATTGCTGAAACATTGGGCGCTTATCAGCCGTATCAGGAGGTCAACCTCTATAACAATCCGCGCTATCTTGCGATGCTGAAGATGAATCTTCCGCTTACCATGACTCGCAACTATACACTGAACATCGGTGACACGGGCGGATTTGCAACCTTGGGATTCCACTTTGATACCACAGCAATCGGAACCGCGCTTGTAAACGGGTGCGACGATCCGGAACTTGCGCAGATTCTGTATTTTATGAACGGAAATTCCGCTTCCGGACCGAACGGTCGCAGTATCATGGTCAGTACCAAGGAACTGGAGGATAAGGTCCAGCGCCTCATTGATGAGTACGGCGAGTATGATTTTGACAAATCCACTCAAATGACCGGTTACGGCGCAGGTATCCTCCGTGGCGGTACATTCATTCCGGATAACAAACAGAATTACAACTCACAGCGCTCGGTTGCGTTGTGGTACGGCGGCCAGTGGGGACACAGTCAGGATGACTGCTTGAGCTTGATGATGGATGCATACGGGCTCAACGTTATGCCTGCTATGGGTTATCCGACCGATACCACCGGTACCAATAAGTCCGTTAACTGGGAGTCTGCGACCATCAGCCACAACACGGTTGTGGTCAACGGCGACCGTCAGCAGGAGCAATGGTATGTCTACGGCGATCCGCTCCACTTTGACGATTCGGGACGTGTCAAACTCGTCGATGCACAGCACAACAGTGTTTACGCGCATCAGGGCGTTTCCAAGTACCGCAGAACGGCGGTTGTGGTTG